>NZ_JBAPVS010000026.1:0-19409 GCF_049283275.1 Caulobacter sp.
GCCTGGGCGCGTCCCTGGCCATCGCCGGCGGGTTGGCGGCCTTCCCGGGCGCGATCGAAGCGGCCGCCTTGGTCGGCGCGCTGCTGGCGGGGGCGGTGGTCGTCGGCCTGGCGGCCCGGTTCCGCGAGCCCGAGGTGCTGATCCTGTTCGGCGTGGCTCTGTCGGCCTTCGCCGGCGCGCTAACGGCGCTGGTTTTCAACCTCTCGCCGTCGCCGGTGGCTATCGCCGAGGTTCTTGCCTGGCTGATGGGCTCAGTCGAGAACCGCGACTTCACCGACATCCTGCGCGCGATCCCTCCCATGGCGGTTGGCGCGATTCTTTGTCTCTACGCGGCCCGGGGGCTGCGGATGCTGACCTTGGGCGAGGAGGCCGCACACATGTCGGGCCTGCCCATGGCGCGTCTGCGGATGGCGGCGGTGGCGGGGTCAGCCCTGCTGGCCGGCGCTGCGGTCGCTGCGGCGGGCGTGATCGGCTTCGTCGGCCTGGCTGCGCCGCACCTGGTTCGGGCCGCCGTGCGCGACGATCCGGGCAAGCTTCTTCGGCCCTCGGCCCTCGTCGGGGCGGTGCTGCTGGTCGTCGCCGACCTGGCCGCCCGCGTGATCCCGACGGAACAGGAACTGAAGCTGGGCGTGGTCACGGCCCTGTTCGGAGCGCCCATCTTCGCCTTGCTGGCCTGGCGGGCTGCGCGGAGCTGGCGGTCGTGACGGCGGCGTGGACGATCGAGGGCGCACAGGCCCGGCGCGGCAAGGCCTTGGTGCTGGACGGCGCGTCCCTGAGCGTCGTTTCTGGCGAGGTGCTGGGCGTGGTGGGCCCCAACGGCGCGGGCAAGACCAGCCTGCTGCGGGTGGGCCTGGGCCTGATGCCGCTGGAAGCGGGGCAGCGGCGGCTTTCAGGGCGTCCTGTCGTCGACCTGAACCCGGTCGAGCGGGCCCGGCTGGTCGGCTACCTGCCGCAGGAGCGTCGCCTGGCCTGGAATCTGCCGGCCCTGGACGTCGCGGCCCTCGGCGCGCCTGACCTGCCGCCTGGGCAAGCCCTGGCCGTGGCCCGCGAACGTCTGGAACGGGTGGGCGTCGCCGAGCTGGCGGATCGCGGCGTGCTCGACATGTCGGGCGGCGAACGGGCTCGCGTGTTGCTGGCCCGTCTGCTGGCCACCCGCGCGCCGCTGCTGGTCGCCGACGAACCGGTGGCGGGGCTCGATCCCGACGCCCAGTTGTTGACCCTCGACCTGCTGCGCGCCGAGGCGGCGGCAGGGGCGGCGGTGGTCGTCACCCTGCACGATCTGGGGTTGGCGGCGCGGTCCTGCGACCGGATCCTGGTGTTGGATCATGGCCGCGTGGCGGCGGAGGGCGCGCCGGCTCAAGCGCTGTCGTCGGCGGTGCTGGCGAAGGTGTTCAGGCTGGACGGGGCGTTGATCGACACGCCCGCTGGATGGGTCGTGGCGGCCAAGCGTGCCGAACCCCACTAGGAGAGGGGTTCTGCGTCTATCGCGTGCCGGGCATGTAGCCGCCTTGCGGGATGGCCGTGGTGGACGTCGCCGTAGTCCCGCCGATCGGCGGCAAGGCGCCCGCGCTGGCGGGGCCGGCATAATTGTATCCGCCGCGCTTCAGGTCGCTCGATAAGGTCAGCGGCGTGACACCGCCGTTCAGGCGAGCGCGGTAGACCATGGTGGTCTCGATGGTCCGCATCACGTAGTTGCGGGTCTCCGAGAACGGGATGCACTCGATGAAGTCGAGCGGGTCGATGGTCGAACCGCGTGGGTCGCCGCACAGGGTCGCCCATTGGGTCGGGCGGCCGGGGCCGGCGTTGTAGGCGGCGGCGGCCATGATGTACGAGCCGCTGAAATTGTTGACCATGCTGCCCAGATAGGTCGAGCCCAGGCGCATGTTGTAAAACGGGTCCGACAGACGATCGACGCTGTGGTTCTCGCCCAGCTTCCGCGCAACGATGGCGGCGGTGGCTGGCATCAGTTGCATCATGCCGCGCGCGCCCGGAGCGGAGCGGGCGTTGGGGTCGAAATTGCTTTCCTGGCGCGAGATCGAATAGACGAACGCCGTCTCGGCCGCGCCCGGTGCCGGGGTGTACAGGTGGTCGAGCAGTGGATAGCCGCGCTCGGGCAGGATGAAGCCGCGCTGGGCGGCGGTTCGGACCGCGCGCATGGCCAGGTCCGGGTCGCCATAGCCACGGGCCAAATCGACCAGCAGGGCTTCCTCTTCCGCGGTCGGCAGTTGGTCGTCGATGTAGAGCACGAAAATTCGGACCTGATCGCGGGCGCCGGCCGCCATCAGCGTGCGGACCGCTCGCACCAGCTCTCGGCCTTCGAAGCGGGCGCGATCGGCCTGGGTGATCGTCGGATCTCGGTCGAGGCGGATCTCCTTGATCCCGGCCTTTTCGGCGGCCAGTTGGCCGTAGAACGTGGTGATGTGGCGCGCGCCTTCGGCGTAGAAGGCCTGGGCGGCGATGCGGTCGCCCTGGGCCTCGGCGGCCCGACCTTGCCAATAGAGGGCCCGGCCGCGGGTGATCGGCGAGACGCCAATCTCGGCGATGCGGGCGAAATGGCGGGCGGCGGCGTCGGGGTCCTTCAAGCGGGTCAAGGCAATCCAGCCGGCGTAGAACTCGCTGTCGGTCGCGTCGGACCCGGTCTTCAGCTGAGCGTTGGCGGCCGCATAGGCGCCGTTGCTGTCGCCGGCTTTCAGGGCCGACACCACCAGCTGCTTGCGCTCGCGCCAGATGGCGGACGCCGCGTCGTTGGTCGGGGGCGGAGCGGGGAATTGGCTGACCAGCGGCAAGGCCAGCGTGTCCAGTCCCTTGCGGCGCAGATAGGAGGCGCGCTCGAACACCACCCCCGGCTGGGCCTGCTGAGCCGGCGCCAGCGCCGCATAAAGGTCATTGGCGTTGCTGGCGTTCGAGCGGAAGGCGATGCGGGCCTGGGCCGCCGCCTGCTGGTCGTAGGGCAGCAGGGCGACCATGTCGCGGGCCGCAGGGCCCTGCGCACCGTACAGCAGGATGTCCGCGCGGCGGGCGTGGTCCTCGCTCGTCAACAGCGTGCCGAACCGGGCCAGGATCGCGCGTTGGGCGTCGAGCTCGAACACCTGGTCGCGCCACCAGCGACGAATCAGATTGCTGGCGTCGCTGGTGCGGCCGACGGCCTGGTAAGCGGTTGCGAGGGACATCGCGCCCTCGGCGGTTTGCGGCTCACGACCGCCGAACCAGGCGATCATCCGTTGAGCGTCAAGGCCAGAGACGACCAAGGCCTTCTCGGCGGCGTTCTCGCGGCGCGCGGCGCGCGGCCAGCCCGACAGATCGCGGCGCGCCTGGTCGAGCTCGAAGAAGCTCATGCTTTCGGCCCCGGCGTCGACCAAGGCCCACAGGGCGATCTTGCGCGACAGCGGATCCTGGATGCTCGACATCGCCACGCGGATCGTAGCCGGGTCGCGACTGGTGACGGCCGTGCGCAGGTTGGCGGCCTCGGCTTCGGCGGGGGTGGCGTAGGTTGCGGTCGGCGGGGTGGTGATCAGGCTCTGCGGCGTGGCGGCGCCGGTGTAGGGTTGGGGCGTACGGGGCAGATCGACATCGTCCTGAGCAAGCGCCACACCGAAGAGCGCGACGCCGCACAGCACCAAGGGGGCGGCTCCACCCAACAAGACCTTACCCAACCCTGAGGCCAAAACGCCGTCTCCTTCGATTCTCTGCCCTGGCGGGCTGCAGCCTCGCCGTTTTCCGACGCCAGAGGGGCCGATTTGCGGCGATCGGACCTCGATCGGGATCCAGGTTGGCCTATATAGACCGCTTCGCGGCGGATTGGCCTCCATCGAAACCCCAAATCATCGCAAAGCGTCACGGGCGGTTGCGGGACATGGGGGGAGGGACATATTGTCCGCCCCCATCCTCAAGGCCGCAATCGTCGCGGCGCGTTTCTCACGGCAAATTGCAAGTCATGGCTCATTCTCCGTTCAAAGGCGTCATTCCGGCGCTGATCACGCCCTTCCGCGACGGCGCTGTGGACGAGAAAGCCTTCGTGGCTTTGGTCGAGCGTCAGATCGCCGGCGGGGTGCACGGTCTGGTGCCGGTCGGCACCACGGGGGAGACCTCCACTCTAAGCCACGAGGAGCACAAGCGCGTTGTCGAGCTGTGCGTGCAGACCACCCGCGGCCGCGTGCCGGTGATCGCTGGGGCCGGCTCTAACTCGACCGCCGAGGCGATCGAACTGGTCGCCCATGCTAAGGCCGTTGGCGCGGACGGCGCCTTGGTGGTCACGCCCTATTACAACCGCCCCAGCCAAGAGGGCCTGTACCTGCACTACAAGGCTATCAACGACGCCGTGCAGCTGCCGGTGCTGGTCTACAACGTGCCCGGCCGCACGGGTTCGGACATCAGCAACGAGACCCTGGCGCGGCTGGCCAAGCTGCCAAACATCGTCGGCATCAAGGACGCCACTGGCGACCTGGTGCGCGCCTCGATGCAGCGGATCCTGTGCGGTCCTGACTGGGTGATGTTGTCGGGTGATGATCCCACGGCCCTGGGCTACATGGCCCACGGCGGCCACGGCGTGATCTCGGTGACCTCCAACGTCGCGCCGGACGCCTGCGCCACCTTCATGAACGCCTGCCTGCAGGGCGCGTGGGAGACCGCGCTCTACTGGCAGGACCGCTTGGTGCGGCTGCACAAGGCATTGTTCTTCGACGCCTCGCCGTCGCCGACCAAGTTCGCCATGGCCCATCTGGGCCTTTGCGAGGCCGATGTGCGGTTGCCCATCGCCCCGTGCAGCGACGCGGTGAAGCCGGAGATCCTCGAGGCCATGCGCGAGGCGGGTCTGGTCTGATGACCAAGCCGATCGCCGAGAACCGCCGCGCGCGGTACGACTACTTCATCGAAGAGACGTTCGAGGCCGGGCTGATGCTGACCGGCACCGAGGTGAAGTCGTTGCGCGTGGGGCGGGCGAACATCGCCGAGTCCTACGCCTCGGTGGAAGGTCGCCAGATCAAGCTGATCAACGCCGACATCCCGCCTTACGGCCACGCCAACCGCTTCAACCACGAGCCGCGCCGGCACCGGACGCTGCTGCTGCACCGCAAGCAGATCGACAAGCTGATCGGCGCGGTCCAGCGCGACGGCCGCACCCTGATCCCGCTCAAGCTCTATTGGAACGAGAAGGGCCTGGCCAAGCTGGAGATCGGCCTGGCCAAGGGCAAGAAGAACCACGACAAGCGCGAGACCGAAGCCGCCCGCGACTGGCAGCGCGACAAGGCGCGGCTGATGAAGGGCGACCGGGGGGACTAGCCCGGCCGCGCCGCCATCCAGATCACGTGGCGCGCGCCGCGGCCTTTGTGGGCCCGCACGCCGATTTCCTCGACCGCATAGCCGGCTTGTTTCAAGCGTTTGGTGAAGTCGCTGTCGCGGGTCGAGGACCAGACCTCCAGCACGCCGCCAGGGCGTAGCGCCTGGCGCGCCTCAGCCAGGCCGTTTCGGCTGTAGAGGCCGTCGTTCTCTTTCCGACTTAAGCCCCCTGGGCCGTTGTCGACATCCAGCAGGATGGCGTCATAGGCGGCTTCCTCGGCGCGGATCGCCTCGCCGACATCGCCTTGGTGCAGCGTTACGCGCGGATCATCCAAGCTGGCACCGTGCAGTTCGGCCAACGGTCCACGGGCCCAGGCGACGACGGCCGGCACAAGTTCCGCCACAACGACCCTGGCGTCGGGTCCAAAGACAGCGAGGGCGGCGCGCAGGGTGAAGCCCATGCCCAGCCCGCCGATCAACACCCGCGCCTTGGGGCGTTGGCCGATGCGCTCGAAAGCCAGGGTGGCCATGGCCTCTTCCGAACCGCTGAGCCGGCTGTTCATCAGCTCGATCGGGCCGGCCATGATCGAATATTCGGTCCCGCGCCGCATCAGCTTCAGCTCCGTGCCGTCGCCGGGGACCTTGGCGGTGTCCAGGTGCTGCCAGGGGATCATGGGAAGTCTCGAGCCGGAGTGGGGGCGCACGGGCTAACACAGCCCCGACGGAGTGGCCATCGCCGCTTGACGCCGCGTTCCAGCGGCGCGACCCTCAAGCTAACAATGATAACTTATGGAGGATCCGCTCATGGCCGACGGTGCTACGCAGATCACGACGTCGCTTAAGGACCAGGTCAGCGAGGCCGAGTGGAAGGCCCGCGTCGATCTGGCCGCGCTCTATCGCCTGGTCGCCATCCACGGCTGGGACGACATGATCTTCACCCACATCTCCGCCCGCATTCCGGGGCCCGAGCACCATTTCCTGATCAATCCGTACGGCATGTTCTTCGGCGAGATGACCGCCTCCATGCTGGTCAAGATCGACCTGGACGGAAACGTCATCGACAAGACCCCGTACTTCATCAATCCGGCGGGTTTCACCATCCACTCGGCGATCCACGCCGCCCGTGAGGACGCCCACTTCGTCATGCACCTGCACACCGATCAGGGCGTGGGCGTGTCGGCCAACAAGGACGGACTGCTGCCCTTGTCGCAACAGTCGTTAATTGTCTTGCCTCAGCTCGCCTATCACGATTATGAAGGTATTGCTCTCAACCTTGACGAACGAGAACGTCTAGTGGCCGACCTCGGCGAAAAAAAGCTGATGCTGCTGCGCAACCACGGCACGCTGGCCGTGGGGATGACGGCGGCTGAGTGCTGGCTGGGCATGTTCTTCCTGGAGCGCGCCTGCGCTCAGCAGGTGATGGCGCTCAGCGCGGGTCGCCAGAACGTCCTCGAAGCGCCGGAGGCCGCCCAGGCCGAGGTCCGCAGCCAGACCGGCATGGGCATGGGCATGATCGCGGGCTTGGCTTGGCCCGGCTGCCTGCGCAAACTCGACCGGGAATCCCCCGGCTACGCGGATTGACGCCCAAACGGCGAAAACGAAACGCCGCCGCGATCCTCGGGGTCGCGGCGGCTTTCTTTTGCGCGCTCCTAGCGCCGAATACGGCTCGGGCCGGGGCCTGGCCGATGCGGGACGGCGAGGGGCTGACTATTCTGAAATACGAAGGACAAAAGACCGACAGGGGGTTTGATCCTGATGGTGTCGAGGCCTCGATCGACCCTCGCCGCGACGAGACCTTGTCGCTCTATGTCGAGTACGGCCTGACCGATCGTCTGACCCTGCAGACCAAGGCGGCGTTGACCCGGGGCCACGACAACTTCGTCGACTATGAGGGGCGCGGTCCGATCGAACTTGGACTGCGCTATGCGCTGCTGCACAAGGATCGATCAGCGGTCAGCCTTTATCTGGGCGCCATCAAGGACGGGGTTGGGCGCAACGCGGGCTATGCTGCGCCCGGCCAAGGCGGCATGGACTTGGAGGCGCGCCTCCTGGCGGGAACCTCCAGGCAGTGGCGCGGGGTGCAGGGTTTCGCTGAATTTCAGGTCGCCCGCCTCAAGCGCAACGGCCTGGCGGACGAGACCCGGATCGACGCCACAGCGGGACTGAGGCCCACGCCCCGTTGGCTCTTGATGGTCCAGGCCTATGCCGGCGAGGCTGAATCCGAGCCGATCCAGTCACGGTGGCTCAAGCGCGAGGTCTCCATCACGCACGACCTGGGCGCGTGGAGCTTGCAGGCTGGATGGCGACAGACCTTGTCGGGCCGTGAGACGCCCATCGATCGCGGTCCCGTCCTGGCGGTGTGGCGGCGTTTCTGATATTTCAGCACTGTAATATTTGGTCATCCGCGTGTCACTGGACGCAGGCTAGGGCTGACGGCTATGAGCCGCCTACTGATAGCTAAGCCGACTCTTTTTGGCCGCCGGAGCTTTTCGTGATCCGCAGACACTTCTTCCTCGTCGCGGCGGTTGTCGCTGTGCTGCTTATGCTGCTGGTCGGCGGGCTGAAACTGGCGTTCGGCGGCAAGGCTCCGGGGCAGGGCGGTCCCGGCGGTCCCGGCGGCGGTGGACGCGCCACGGCGGTGTCTCAGATCATCGTCCAGCCGCGCACCTTCACAGACCGGATCGAAGTGCTGGGCATGGCCAAGGGCCGTCAGTCGGTGACCATCACTTCGAACACCGCTGAGCTGATCACCGCCGTGCACTTCAGCGACGGCCAAACGGTTTCCAAGGGTCAGGTTCTGGTCGAGCTGAAGGGCGACCAGGAGGATGCCGGCATCGCCCAGGCCCGGGCCCAGCTCGCTCAGGCCGAGCGAGAGTATCAGCGATGGAAGACCTTGGCCGACAAGGGCGTCGCGCCGCGCGCCTCGGCGGACCAGTACCTGGCCGCCCGCGACACCGCTCGTGCATCCCTGGCCTCGGCCAGCGCCCAGAAACTGGACAAGGTGATCCGCGCGCCGTTCGCCGGTCGGGTCGGCATTTCCGACATCGCCCCAGGCGCCTTGATCAGTCCTGGAACCGCGATCGTCACCCTGGACGACGTCTCCCTGATCCGCGTCGACTTCTCGGTGCCCGACCGTTACCTGCCGGTCTTGCGTCAAGGCCTGACCATTACCGCCAAGCCGGACGCTCTTCCGGGCGAGATGTTCGTGGGCCGCATCGCCCAGATTGACACCCGCATCGATCCGACCACCCGCGCGCTCAAGGCCCGGGCCGAGTTTCCCAACGCCGATGGGCGCCTGAAGCCCGGCATGCTGATCAAGGTCGGCATCGACGAAGGGCAGCGCCGGGGCGTGGCGGTTCCCGAAGCTGCCGTGCAATTCGAGGGCTCCCAGGCCTCGGTGTTCCTGATCGCACAGGGACCGAAGGGCAAGATCGCGCGCCGCACCACGGTGCAGACCGGCTTGTCGAGCGGCGGCTATGTCGAGATCGTCTCGGGCCTGAAGGTCGGCGACCACATCGTCGGCGATGGGCTCAACCGCATCCAGGACGGCGCTCTCGTTGGCGGCGGCGACGGCAAGGGCGGTCAGAAGGCCGGCGCGCAGAAGAAGGGCGGCTGATGCTTTCCGACCTTTCCGTCCGCCGCCCGGTCTTTGCGGCCGTCGTCGCGATCATCCTCTGCGTCATTGGTCTGGCCGCCTTCAGCGGTCTGGCGATCCGTGAGCTGCCCAATGTCGATCCGCCCGTGGTGTCGATCTCGACCACCTATAGGGGGGCTTCGGCCGAGGTCATCGAGGAGCGGATCACCCAGGTCATCGAGCGCCAGGTCGCCGGGATCCAAGGCATCGACCGCGTCAACAGTTCCTCGCGCGACGGCCGCTCGCAGATCACCATCACCTTCACCCTCGACCGCGACCTGGACGCGGCGGCCAACGACGTGCGCGACGCCGTAAGCCGGGTGACCTCGAACCTCCCCGACCAGGCCGACCCGCCGCAGATCGCCAAGGCCCAGGCCGACAGTTCGCCGATCGTCATCCTCAACCTGACCTCGAGCACCCTGTCGCCGCTGGAATTGGCCGACTACGCCGACCGCTACCTGGTTGAGCGGCTGTCGACCGTGCCGGGCGTGGCCCAGGCCGGTCTCAACGGCCAACTCTACGCCATGCGCATCTGGCTGGATACGGACGCCATGGCCGCGCGCAACGTCACCGTCGACGACGTCGAGAACGCGCTCAACAGCCAGAACGTCGAGCTGCCGGCGGGGGCCCTGGAGGGCGACACCAAAGACTTCACGATCCGCGTGGCTCGCAGTTATTCGCGGCCCGAGGACTTCGTGAAGTTGCCGCTACGCCCGGCCGACGCCAACGGGTTCGTCGTGCGTCTGGGCGACGTGGCGCGGGTGGAGGAAGGCTCCAACGAACGTCGCAAGATCTTCCGCGGCAACGCCGCCAACCAGGTCGGCATATTCCTGACCCGTCAGTCGCAAGCCAACGACGTCGCCATCTCCAAGGTGGTCGACAGCGAACTGCTGGAAATCAACAAGACGCTGCCGCCCGGCACTCAGCTGGTCAAGGCTGTCGACAACTCGATCTTCACCGCCGAGGCGATCCACGAGGTGTGGGTCACCATGGGCATCTCGATCGGCCTGGTGGCTCTGGTGAACCTGGTGTTTCTGGGCAGCTGGCGCTCGGCCCTGATCCCCTCGATCGTCGCGCCGATCTGCATCCTGTCGACCTTTATCATCCTGGCCCCACTGGGCTTCTCGCTGAACCTGCTGACCCTGCTGGCCCTGGTGCTGGCCGTCGGCCTGGTGGTCGACGACGCCATCGTCGTGGTCGAGAATATCCAGCGTCGGGTCGATGAGGGCGAGCCGGCCAACGTTGCGGCCCTGCGCGGCACCCGGCAGGTGTTCTTCGCGGTCGTTGCCACCACCATCGTGCTGATCTCGGTGTTCGCACCGCTGATGTTCCTGCCTGGCTATATCGGCCGCTTGTTTGTCGAGTTGGCCGTGGCTATTGCGGCGGCCGTGGGCTTTTCGGCTCTGCTGGCGTTGAGCCTGTCGCCGATGCTGGCTTCCAAGCTGCTGAAGCCGGCCAGCGGCGGCAGTTGGTTCAACCGCAAGGTCGATCACGCGATGGACCGGTTGAAGGAAAGCTATCGCCATTCGCTGGAGCGGCTGTTGGCCGCGCGGTCAGCCAGCGTCGGCGCCGGCGTGGTGGTCCTGTTCCTGGCCTTGGTGGCCGGAGGCCTGTTCGTGGTGCTGCCGCAGGAGCTTGTGCCCGCGGAGGATCGTGGCCGCGTCGATGTTTCGATCACCGGCCCCGAGGGGGCGGGCTTCGACTACACGGCAAAGGCCGCCTACGCTGTCGAGAAGGAGCTGGAGAAGTACCGAGCCGACGGCGTCGCCGCGCGAACCATTATCGCCGCGCCACGCTTTGGCCAGAGCCAGTTCAACACCGCCAACGGGGTGCTGGTGCTCAAGGACTGGGGACAGCGCAACAAGACCGCTGATCAGGTGGCGGCCGAACTCAACAAGAGCCTTAGCAAGATTACCGGCGTGCGGGCCGTGGCCAGCGTGCGCGGCGCCTTCCAGCGTGGCGGCGGCGGCGGTGGGGGCACAAATGTCGATCTGATCGCCACCGGCAATGACTATGTCGAGCTGGCCAACTGGCTCAAGCCGATCCTGGCCGCGTCCCAGAACAATCCGGGCCTGTCGCGCCCGCGGATCGACTACGAGCCGACTTCGCCGCGCCTATCGGTGCAGATCGACCGCGACAAGGCCGCCGGCCTGGGCGTCTCGGCCCAGTCGATCGGTCGGGCCCTGGAGACTATGTTCGGTTCACGCCGTGCGACGACCTACATCAAGAACGGTCAGGAATACGACGTCATCCTGCAGTCCAGCCTTGAGCAGCGCCGCAGCCTGGCCGACTTGGACCAATTGCAGGTGCGCACTCAGTCAGGCGCCTTGGTGCCGCTGTCGACTGTGGTGACCACCCAACTGCGGGGCGACGCCGCCGACCGCCCACGCGTCGATCGCCTGCGCTCGGTGACCCTGACCGCGCAACTGGCGCCCGGCTACACGGTCGGCGACGCGGTGGCGTTCTTCCAGGAGCAGGCCGCGGCCCGTCCCACCCCAGGCGTCAGCATCAAATGGGGTGGCCAGGCCAAGGATTTCCTGGAGGCCTCCGGCGCCGTCGGCATCGCCTTCGGTCTGGCTCTACTGCTGGTCTTCCTGGTGCTGGCCGCCCAGTTCGAAAGCTGGATCCACCCGGCCGTCATCATGTTGACCGTGCCCTTGGCCGTGCTGGGCGGGCTGTTCGGCTTGCTGATGACGGGCTCAACCGTCAACACCTACAGCCAGATCGGCTTGATCATTCTGGTCGGCATCGCCGCCAAGAACGGCATCCTGATCGTCGAGTTCGCCAATCAGCTTCGCGACGAAGGGTTGAAGATAAAGGAAGCGGTGATCGAGGCCGCCGCCCTGCGCCTGCGGCCAATCATCATGACGTCGATCGCCACCGCCATGGGCGCCTTGCCGCTGATGCTGTGGACCGGGGCGGGGGCGGGCAGCCGCAAGACGATCGGGGCGGTGATCTTCACCGGTGCGATCTTCTCGACCTTGCTGACGCTGTTCATTGTGCCGGTGTTCTACAATCTGCTGGCCCGCTTCACGAAGTCTCCGGAGTGGACTTCGCGGCAGATCGAGGACTATGAAGCCCGCGAGAAGAGTGGTGAGGGGCAATCCTCACCCGCCTGAACCGGGTGAGGAAGCATGGCCGAAGCGATTTTGGCGGCAAAGCGGCAGGAGCTTGCGCTTCTGCGTCGCATCGAGGAACGCATTCTCTGGCTAGCCTCGTGGACGATCCACAATGCCAACCATCTACGTGAGAGTCGCGACGGGCTGAAGGTCGGCGGCCACCAAGCGTCCTGCGCCTCGATGACCACCCTGATGACCGCGCTCTACATGAAGGCGCTGCGACCGCAGGACCGGGTGGCGGTAAAACCGCATGCCAGCCCGGTGTTCCATGCCATTCAGCATCTGTTCGGCCGCCAAAGCCTGGAGAAGCTGAAGGCGTTCCGCGCCTTGGGCGGGGCGCAATCCTATCCCTCGCGGACCAAGGACACCGACGACGTCGATTTCTCGACCGGTTCGGTGGGCCTGGGCGTGGCCATGACCGCCTTCGCGTCGCTGACCCAGGACTATCTGGCGGCGCGCGGCGCGGTGAAACCCGAGCGGATGGGGCGGATGATCTCGCTTCTGGGCGACGCCGAGCTGGACGAGGGCAACATCTACGAAGCCCTGATCGAGGCCTGCAAGCACGACATCCGCAACACCTGGTGGATCGTCGACTACAATCGCCAGAGCCTGGATGCGACCACCAAGGACCGGATGTTCACCCGCTACGGTGAGATCTTCGAGGCCGCCGGTTGGACGGTCGAAACGTTGAAATGGTCCAAGCGCCAGCGTGAAGCCTTCGCCAAGCCCGGCGGCGAGGCGCTGAAGACCTGGATCGAGACCGCGCCCAACGACCTCTACGCGGCCCTCAGCTATCAGGGCGGCGCGGCCTGGCGCGAGCGGCTGGGCGCGGACCTGGCGGGCGACGCGGACGCCCTGACATTGATCACGACTTACAAGGACACCGATCTCGCCGAGCTGATGACCGAGCTGGGCGGCCACTGCATGGAGACCATACTGGAGGCCTTCGAGCGGGCCAGCCAGGACGACGCGCCGCGGTTCTTCATCGCCTATACCGTCAAGGGCCTGCGCCTGCCGTTCCAAGGTCACAAGGACAACCACGCCGGCCTGATGACCGAGACCCAGATCGCCGAACTGCGCGCCCGGCTGGGCGTGGTCGAGGGCGAGGAGTGGGATGCCTTGTCAGGCCTTTCGGCCGCTGAGCACACGGCCCTGAAGGGTCTGGTCGCCCGCGCGCCGTTCGCCGCCAATGTCGAACGCAGTCATGTTGCGCCGACCATCGCAATCCCCACCGCCGACGAACTGCTGGCTCCCGTTGCTGGCGGTGGCGAGCAGTCGACCCAGGCGGCGTTCGGCAAGGTGATGTTCGAGATCGCCCGCCGCGACGACGAATTCGCCGGCCGAGTGGTGACCACTTCGCCCGACGTTACGGTCTCGACCAATCTCGGTGGCTTCGTCAATCGGCGTGGGGTGTTCCAACGGCGGGCCCACGAAGATGTCTTCAAGCGTCGGCGCATTCCTTCGGCCCAGGTCTGGTCCAAGGCCGAGACCGGCCAGCATGTCGAGCTGGGCATCGCCGAGAACAACCTGTTCATCGCCCTAGCCGCTCTGGGCCTGACCGCGCCGCTGTTCGGCGAGAGACTGTTTCCGGTCGGCACGCTTTACGACCCCTTCATCGCCCGTGGGCTCGATGCGCTCAACTACGCCTGCTACCAGGACGCCCGCTTCCTGCTGGTCGCGACGCCTTCAGGCCTGACGCTGGCTCCCGAAGGCGGCGCACACCAGTCGATCGGCTCGCCGCTGATCGGCATGAGCCAACCGGGACTGGATAGCTATGAGCCCGCCTTTGCCGACGAGACGGCTGTGCTAATGGCCCATGCCTTCGGCCAAATCCAGGCCGAGCAAGGAGCTTCGACCTATCTGCGGCTTTCCACCCGGGTGATCACTCAGCCTCAGCGACCTGACGACGCCTGGCGCAAAGGCGTTATCGACGGCGCCTACTGGCTGCGTCCGCCGGCCCCCGGGGCGCGTCTGGCCATCGTCTATGCCGGCGCCCTGGCCCCAGAGGCCCTGGCGGCCTTCGAGGCTGTGTTGGAGGATGAACCCGGCGCGGGCCTGCTGGCCGTGACCTCGGCCGACGTCCTGCACCGGGATTGGACCGCCGCCGGCCGCTCGCGCTGGACCAACGGCGAGCCGCGCGTTTCGACCATCGAGACGCTCCTGGCGCCGCTGGCGCGCGACGCCGGCTTGGTCTCGGTGATCGACGGCGCGCCCGGGACCTTGTCGTGGCTCGGCTCTGTGCGCGGCATGCGGCTGCGGGCGCTCGGGCTGGAGACCTTCGGCCAGTCGGGCGATCTGCCGGATCTCTATGCCGAGTATCGCCTCGACGCCGACGCCATCCTGGATGCCTGCGCCGACCTGCTGATCTGACGGCGAAGGCGCCTGTCACGCTCTAGGCGGCGGCCTGTAGTTCGATGCCGTGGATCAAGCCGTCGACCAGGGCGAAGAGGGCGTAGCTGCGGGTGTCTGACCAGAGGTGGCCCATGCGATCGTGTGTCGCCACCTGCATTTCCACGCGCAGCCGGCTGTCAGGCTGAACCGAGACTGTGATCAGGTCGAAGTCCGGGGCCAGCGTGTCGAACATGCGCTGGTGGAAGGCCCTGACGGCGCTCACCCCGGCCAACTCGCCGCCTTCCAGAAAATCTTGGAATGAGATCTCGGGATGCATGACCGCCATGACCGCCTCGATGTCGCGGCGCCCGAGCGCGTCGTAATAGCGGACAATCAAGTCGGTCGCCGCGCTCATCCCCAACGCTCCTTATCGAGAAATTCAACGTCCATTCGGGAAACCTTGCCGTCGCGCAGGGTGAAGACCTGTGGTCGCTCAAGCTCCCTTAAGTCTTGGGAGGTTTGTAACCGGTTTCGACCTTCAGATAGGCGATCAGATCGATGCGGTCCTTTGGATCGTGCAGGCCGGCGAAGGTCATCTTGGTGCCGGGCATGAAGCCGCGTGGATCGTCCAGCCACTTATCCAGATGCTCGGCATCCCAGTCGAAGCCGGCGGCGGCGACGACGGGTGAGTACTTGTAGTCGGCCTTGCCGCCCGCCCTTCGCCCGAAAACGCCATAGAGGTTGGGGCCGGTGAGGTTGGGGCCGCCTTCGGTGATGGTGTGGCAAGACCTGCAGAGCGCGAACTTGCTCTGGCCGTTCATCAGGTCGCCGGTGTTGTAGGGAGCGGGCAGGGCGGCCAGTAGAACTTGCTTTTCGGCATCGGCGGGCGCCGCTGCGACGAGCGTCGAACTCGCCGATGCGCTGTCCGAGGTTTCCGTGCCGGGTTTCGAGCATCCGGCCAGAAGGACGCCCATGACCGCCGCGGCGGCGAGGTGAAATTGACGCATTTACAGATCCCCAACTGACAATATGCCGCAAGCTGTGCGGCGCGGCGCCGCATTCATTTTTTGGCCCAAGTGTGGGCCTGGCATCCAATATATAACGTTGTTATGCGGTCAAGGTCTCGCCACACTCTGGCGAGCGCCCTGCGACAACGCGGGCTATCTCGCAGAATGTAAAAGCAAAATGCCCGATTACAAACCGTGGGTATGCACATAAAAAATTGACCAGAATTAACCATAAACGTACCCAGAAAGTCGTCGGAGGGGCTGCTCCGGCGACTGGGTAGGAAGCACACACCATGGACTGGAACGAAGAGCGCACCGCGACGCTTCGGAAACTGTGGCTTGAGGGGATGAGCGCCAGTCAGGTCGCGCGTCAATTGGGCGGCGTCAGCCGCAGCGCGGTGATCGGCAAGGTGCACCGTCTGGGCATCACCGTCCGCGACATCCCGGCTCGTCAACGCACCGCTGTCCGAGCCCAACCCCGAGCCCGCCTCGTTCGCGAAGCCGCTCCGCTCCGTCCCGCCCTTCGCCTGATCGAGGTCGCCGAGATGGCGCCGACCGCGAAGCTTCTCGGCCTCGAAATCCATTCCTGCCGCTGGCCGATCGGCAATCCCGACGCCCACGATTTCGGCTTCTGCGGTCGCGAAAAGACGGTCCGGGCCTCCTATTGCGACGAGCACGCCCGCGGCGCCTTCCGCAAGCTGTCTTCGTCGTCCGAAGTCAAGGCCTGGGCCCGCCAACCGGCCCAGATAGAACGCCACACGGCCTGACCGCCGACCGCCCGAACCCAAGCACCAGGACGCCTCCCATGAACATGGTCTTGATCGAGAACACCGCCGGCAGCAGCCAGGTGATAACCATCATCGAAGAGTTCGCCGGCCATTCGGTGTCGCGCGACCTCAATCCCGGCGAGAACACCCGCATTCCCGTCGGCCAGTTCAAGTCGATCGTGGTGCGCGAGACCTATCCGGACGACTGGTTGAGCCGTGCCCGCGCGCGCAACGCCACGATCCAGGAAGTGGTGGCCAGTCGCGCCGCCTGATCCCGCTTTCGCGTTTTCAAGAGCAAGAAATACACGGCCCCCGCGAACTTGTTCGCAGGGGCCGTCTCGTCTGGAACCGTATGATTAGCGTGACGTTAGCGTCGATCGAACGGTGTTCGCCGTCGTTCGTGCCTGGGGAGCGGCGTTGCGTCCTGAATACATGCAAACGCGCGCCTTCGTGCTCGCACAAGCTGGGCCGTGATTGTGTGCGGCTTCCGCGTGTGAGATGAAGGCCCGCCGTTTGGCGTGGGGGGAACCATGTCAGAGCAGAAGCAAGGGGAGGGCCGCGGTTTGCCGTTGCCGACCTATGTCAGCTACCTGATGTACCAGACCGAGCAACATCGGCGCGCCTTGGCGGCCGACTGCATCGCGCAACACGGATTGAGCTTCGCCAAGTGGGTGGCGCTGGCCTCCCTGGCGCGCTTTGGCGAATGCTCGATGACGCGCCTGGCGCGGCTGTCGGCCGCCGACCGTACCACCCTGACCCGATCGATCGACGGCCTGATCCGCGACGGCCTCGTCGAGCGCGGGACCCAGGCGTCCGACCGCCGCAAGGTGGTGGTTCGCCTGACTCTGGAAGGTCAGGAGATCCTGGGCAGGATTCGCGAGGACATCCATCCGATCAACCAGGAAGTCTGCGCCGAGCTCACCGAGGAGGAGCAGACCAATCTCGCGACCTATCTCCAGAAGATACTCGGCGGACTGATCACCGAGCCGGAATGGAAGCACGAGGTGTTGTCCTACGGACCGCGTCCAGCCTGACTGCCTGTGAAGCGCCGCTAGGAGTCCAGCTTTCTGGGCCGGGTGATCACCCACCGCGCGACGGGTTGGCGGAAGTTCAGTGGTCCAGGGACGGTGACGTGAGTGTTCAGATACCTGAACCCAGCGGAAGGCAGGGTGCGGTTCGGCGTCGGGTTGAAGGCGTGGGGTTCACAGAACAATCGCTTCAGCCGCAGCTGCGCGAAATAGAGTTCGACGCTGCGCCGCACAGCTTCGACCCCTAGGCCGCGTCGACGATCGTCCGGCAGGGTGACATGCAGGTGCATATGCGCCCGCTGGCCAAAGACAATCTTGTCGGCGCTAGAGAAGCCGAAGGGGCGCTCGTCGTCCAACCAAGTCAGCAGCAAGGTTTCGCGGCGCTCAAGGGGTTGCTGGAAGACCTGTTCATAATAGGCTCGCCAGGCCTCGCGTTTGGGCAGGCGTACAGGATCTACGCCGATCAGTTCCAGATGCTCCGGGGGCGATGCGTGGAAGTAGTCAATGACCAGACCGACCTCGGATTCCGCCATTTCTCGAACCATCAAGCTCATGGGCCGCCCCGCCATTAGCGCTTGGCGGAATGTGGTCGTCATCCTTAAAAATTGTCCAGTCCTATATGCTTTCGCAACGGTTGTGTTGTTGTGCATCCACTCAACGTGTTGTGCGGGTGACGCTCAGTCGTCGCCTTTGGGGCGCCCCCGCAGCGCCTTGACGCCCGCCCGCTTGCCCTTGGTCTCCAGCCGTTTGAGTTTACTGGAATAGGTCGGCTTGGTGGGCCGCCGCGGTTTGGGCTTTTCGGTCGCGCGACGGATCAGTTCGACCAGCCGATCGCGAGCTTCCTGGCGGTTCATCTCCTGGGACCGGCTGCCTTGGGCGAACAGGACGATCACGCCGTCCAGGGTCAGGCGACTACCTGCCAACGTCTCCAGCCGGGCTTTCACATCCTCGGGCAGGGTGGGGGAATTGCGCACGTCGAACCGCAGCTCGATCGCGGTGCTGGTCTTGTTGACGTGCTGACCTCCGGGGCCTGACGCACGGGTCGCCTTCTCGACGATCTCGTCGTCCTCGATTCGCAGCCAGGAGGTGACCTCGATCATCGGACCACGCGTCGGGCCTTGACCACGGCGGTGTCGAGCGCCTGCAGGAACTTGGAGCGGTCGGCGGGACCGAAGGCCTTGGGGCCGCCGGTGATCTCGCCCATCGAGCGCAGATGTTCGCCGATCATCCGCGAGGCCAGGGCCGAGCCGATGGTGTCGATGGTGAACGGTCGGCCCGTCGTACCCAGGGCCTGGCCGCCGGCCTTCAGCACGCGGTCGGCCAGCGGGATGTCGTTGGTGATGACCACGTCGCCGGGACCGGCCCGTTCGGCGATCCAGTCGTCAGCGATATCGGGACCGGCATCGACCACGATCTGCTCGATGGCCGGGGTCAGGGGCACGCGGATCCAGCTGTTGGAGACCACGAAGGTCTTCAGGCCATAGCGGGCGGCGACCTTGTAGACCTCGTCCTTCACGGGACAGGCGTCGGCGTCGATATAGAGAACGGTCATGCGCCGTTTCGTAGCGCCTTCCTCGGTCGGGCGCCAAGCGCCGTGCGACTCACTCACCACCCCAAGCGTCGGCCGTGCGGCTCTGGAGCGAACAGGCCGCGCCCAGGATTTGAGCGCGGCTTGTCTGGTTGCCCGTTTTGCGTACAGACAGGCGTTGTCCCCAGCTTGGCCTTAGGAAGACGCGGTCTTGCCCTTGATTGGCCATCCTGGCGCACTAGTTATCAACCCGTGGAGCCGCCCTTGGCGCTCCTGCCCTTCCTGGGCGTTTCCTCCCTAATGACTGCCCGGCCTTTGAGCCGGGCTTTTTTTTGATCTTTGCGAAGGCCTTGATCGACGCGCCTGCGGCCTCGCCGTACACTCGATCCTCAAGCGTGAGCCGTTCCGGCGTCGTCGGCGGCCGTAGTGGAGACGAGTATGGACAAGGCCGAACTCAATCGCGTCGTCGAGCGACACAAGGCCGAGCAGGAGGCCCTCAACGAGCGCCTGGAAGCCCTGCGCAGCGGCAAGCTGCAGGTGGGGGCGCGGGCCGATGACGGCAGCGTGCAGGACGAGACCCACGTCCACATCAGCGAACTAGAACGCCTACGGCAGTGGCTGGCCGAGAACGTCGCTCGCTATGAGGCGCTGCTGGGCGCCTGATGGAAGAACGCCGACCGCCGCTCGGTCCTAGGGAGCGGCGGCGGTCGGTCGCCGATGT
>NZ_JBAPVS010000027.1:0-19926 GCF_049283275.1 Caulobacter sp.
GGCCCGCCAAGGCCGCGCCGTCACCGCCGTCAAGACCGTCACCGAGGGCCTGGTCCGCGCCATCGCCGAGGAGGTCGCCATCCAGCGCCCGACCGCCGCCGGCTACGGCCCCGGCGCCCAGGGCGCGGCCTACCGTCAGAACGGCACGGCGATCACGCTGAACCAACAGGCCTAGACGCCGCCTCTCCCTTTCGGGAGCGAGGGCGCGATCCGGCCTGGGTTTCGCCGGGAGCGGCGATATTCTCAATCGCCACTTAACCCCGAAGCCCTTATCGTGGGCGCCGGCCAGAAAGCCGAGGGAGCGCGCGGGGCTCATGAAACGGACGATGGGCAGACCTGACCCCCTGCCCACGCGAGAGATCGCCGGGGCCTATCTGCCGATCCTGCGCGGCTACCTGGTGGCCGCCGCGGCCTATTACTGCCTGATCAGCCTGTCCCACCCCTTCTACGAGAAGGGCATGGCCCTGGTCGTGCTGGAGGCGTTGGCCGTGGTCGCCGCCGGGGTCGGGTTCTGGCTCTGGCGCCGGCTGAAGACCCTTCCGGCCGAGATGCCCGGGATGGAAGCCGCCGCCCTGGCGATGAACGCGCTGTTCGTGGTCAATGTCATGGCCTACCAGACGTTCCACCTTGAGCCGGCCAAGCTGGTCTATTTCGTGCTGATGGGCGTGACGTTCGCCACCGCGGCGCCCACGCGGCGCGTGGCCCTGATCAGCGTCGGCGCGGCGACCGCCGGCCTGGTGATCATGGCCCGCAACGCGCCGGGCGACCTGGTCGCCCAGTACGGCTTCCTCGGCGTCGCCGGCGCCTTCGCCGCCTTGGGCATGTCGACCCTGATGCGCGGCGCGGTGGTGCGCGAACTGCGGGCCCGCCTGGCCTCCGACGCCCTCAACCGCAAGCTCGAGGCCGAGCTGGAGGAGAACCGCCGCCTGCGCACCGAGGCCCAAGACCTGGCCGTCGCCGCCCAGACCGCCAACCGCGTGAAGACCGAATTCCTCGAGACCATGAGCCACGAGATCCGCACGCCCCTGAACGGCGTTCTGGGCATGGCCCAGGCCATGGAGCGCGACACCCTGTCGGCCAATCAGCGCGCCCGCTTGGCGACGATCCACGACTCCGGCGCCAGCCTGCTGGAGGTGATCAACGCCGTGCTCGACATTTCCCGGATCGAGGCGGGCAGGATGGAAATCGTCCGAGCGCCGTTCGATCTGGACGCCCTGGCCGGCGCCTTGCGCCAGCTCTATGCCGGCCTGGCGCAAGACAAGGGCCTGGCGTTCGCCCTGGAGATCACCCCCGAAGCCTCCGGCTGGCGCGACGGCGACGCCGCGCGATTGCGCCAGGTGCTCAGCAACCTGATCTCCAACGCCATCAAGTTCACCGACGCGGGTCGGGTGATCGTGCGCATCGACGGCGACGCCGTGACCTTGACCTGCACCGTGACCGACACCGGCGTGGGCGTGCCCGAAGCCCGTCGCGCCCACATCTTCGAAAAGTTCGTCCAGGCCGACGGATCCAGCACCCGCCGCACCGGCGGCAGCGGGCTGGGCCTGACCATCTGCCGCGAGCTGGTGACCCTGATGGGCGGCCGGATCGGCTTCGAAAATCCGCCGGAAGGCGGCGCGTGCTTCACCTTCGTGGCGCCCTGCCCGGCCCTGGCGGCGCCGGTCCAGCCGGCGCCGTCGCAAGTCGCCGACGAGCCGGCGGCGGCGGACGGCGAACTGAAAATGCTGGTCGTCGACGACAACGCCACCAATCGCATCGTGCTTCAGGCCATGCTGACCCATATGGGCGTGGCCTGCAGCCTGGCGCGCGACGGCCACGAGGCGGTGGCCATGTGGGAGTCGGCGGCGTGGGACGCCATCCTGATGGACATCCACATGCCGGGCATGGACGGGCTGGAGGCCGGCCGGATCATCCGGACGCGTGAGGCGGCCGAGGGACGGACCCGCACGCCGATCCTAGCGGTCACCGCCAGCGTCCTGACCCACGAGACCGACCGCTATCTGGCCGCCGGCATGGACGGCTTCGTGGCCAAGCCGATCGGGGCTCAACGGCTGGTGGCGGCCTTGGACGCGGCCTTGAGAGGACCGCGGGAAGACGCCGCGGCGCTGAGGTAAGGCGCTCTTTTTGGGAACCGAAGGGCTTCGGACGGACGCCGGCGCGGGCCGGCTAGAAGCTCAGCACGCCCAGGTCGACGATGACCTTGAAGGCCCAGATCGTGCAGGCCACGCAAACGGCCAGGGTGATGATGTCGTCGATCTCGGACCGCTGGCGAACGACCTTGGCGGCCTTGCCGCCCTTGCCCTTGGCCGGAGCCTTCGGCGCGGGCGCCTTCGCCCCGTCCTTCGCCGCTGCCTTAGCCACGCCCGTCGTCTCCGCGCGGCGCGCTCGATGCGCGACCCGTGCGGCCATAGACGCCATGGGTGCTGAAGGTTGCGCTTCCAAAGGCGGTTTATTGTTCGTGAACAGCGCGGTCCGCCGCGCGGCCCTGGCAGGCTGCTGACACCTGATGTCAGCAGCCTGCCGCCACATGCCGCCTCCGCGACATTTGTTCGCATCTTGTTCTTGTGTTAATTCCCGGCCTGCGCCCTACATATAGCCGTCGCGCCGTGGCTCCCTCCACGGCCCCCACACGTTCCGGAAAACATGGCTGAACAACTGAACTTCATCCGCGTGCGTGGTGCGCGCGAGCACAACCTCAAGAACGTCAGCGTCGACATCCCACGCGGCGAGCTCGTGGTGCTGACGGGCCTGTCAGGCTCGGGCAAGAGCTCGTTGGCGTTCGACACCATCTACGCCGAGGGCCAGCGGCGCTATGTCGAGAGCCTGTCGGCCTACGCTCGCCAGTTCCTGGAGCTGATGAGCAAGCCGGACGTGGACCTGATCGAGGGCCTGTCGCCGGCCATCTCGATCGAGCAGAAGACCACTTCGCGCAACCCGCGCTCGACGGTGGGCACGGTCACCGAGATCCACGACTACATGCGCCTGCTGTGGGCGCGCGTGGGCGTGCCCTATTCGCCGGCCACCGGCCTGCCGATCGAGAGCCAGACCATCAGCCAGATGGTCGACAAGATCACCGCCCTGCCCGAAGGCACCCGCCTCTACCTGCTGGCGCCCGTGGTCCGCGACCGCAAGGGCGAGTACCGCAAGGAGATCGCCGAGTGGCAGAAGGCCGGCTTCCAGCGGCTGAAGATCGACGGCGAGTTCTATCCGATCGAGGACGCCCCGGTCCTGGACAAGAAGTTCAAGCACGACATCGACGTGGTCGTGGACCGCATCGTCACCAAGCCGGGCATGGAGCAACGCCTGGCCGACTCCATGGAGCAGGCCCTGCGCCTCGCCGATGGCCTGGCGGTGGCCGAGTGGGCCAATGTCGAAGAAGGCGAGAAGGAGCCGCGCCGGCTGCTGTTCTCCGAACGCTTCGCCTGCCCGGTCAGCGGCTTCACGATCGCCGAGATCGAGCCGCGCCTGTTCTCGTTCAACAACCCGGCGGGCGCCTGTCCGGCCTGCGACGGCCTGGGCGCGAAACTGGCCTTCGACGCCGACCTGATCATCCCAGACAAGGACAAGAGCCTGCACAAGGGCGCCGTCGCCCCGTGGGCCAAGGGCCCTTCGCCGCTCTACACCCAGACCCTGCAGGCCCTGGCCCGCCACTACGGCTTCTCGATGGACGAGCCCTGGCACAAGCTGCCGGAAAGCGCCCGCCAGATCGTGCTGCAAGGCTCCAAGGGTGAGAAGATCAAGTTCGTCTATGACGACAACGCCCGCAAATACGAGGTGGCCAAGCCGTTCGAGGGCGTGCTGCCGAACCTGGAGCGCCGCTGGCGTGAAACGGACTCCTCGTGGGTCCGCGAGGAACTGGGCCGCTACCAGTCCGACACCCCCTGCGAAGTCTGCCACGGCAAGCGCCTGAAGCCCGAGGCCCTGGCCGTGAAGATCCACGGCCAGGACATCGCCGCCGTCTCGAACCTGGCCATCCGCCCGGCCCGCGACTGGTTCACGGCGCTGGAAGGCCACCTCTCCGACAAGCAGATGGAGATCGCTCGGCGGATCCTGAAGGAGATCAACGACCGCCTGCGGTTCCTGGTCGACGTCGGCCTGGACTATCTGAACCTGTCGCGCGGCTCGGGCACCTTGTCGGGCGGCGAGAGCCAGCGCATCCGCCTGGCCAGCCAGATCGGCAGCGGCCTGACCGGCGTGCTCTACGTGCTGGACGAGCCGTCGATCGGCCTGCACCAGCGCGACAACACCCGCCTGCTGCAGTCGTTGCAGGGCCTGCGCGACCTGGGCAACTCGGTGCTCGTGGTCGAGCACGACGAGGAAGCCATCCTCACCGCCGACTACGTGATCGACATGGGCCCGGCCGCGGGCGTGCACGGCGGCGAGATCGTCGCCGAGGGCAAGCCGGCCGACATCATGGCCAATCCCAACAGCATCACCGGCCAGTATCTGACCGGCGCCCGCGAGATCGAGGTGCCCGAACAGCGCCGGCCGATCAACCCGAAGAAGATGCTGCGGGTCATCGGCGCCAAGGGCAACAACCTGAAGGACGTCACCGCCGAGATCCCGGTCGGCGCCTTCACCTGCATCACCGGCGTGTCGGGCGGCGGCAAGTCGACCTTCACGATCGAGACCCTGTACAAGGCCGCCGCGCGCCGCCTGAACAACGCCAGCGACGCCCCGGCCTCGCATGAGCGGATCGAGGGGCTGGAGAACTTCGACAAGGTCATCGACATCGACCAGTCGCCGATCGGCCGCACCCCGCGCTCGAACCCGGCCACCTATACCGGAGCCTTCGGTCCGATCCGCGACTGGTTCGCCCAGCTGCCGGAAAGCAAAGCGCGCGGCTACGGCCCCGGCCGCTTCAGCTTCAACGTCAAGGGCGGCCGCTGCGAGGCCTGCCAGGGCGACGGCCTGATCAAGATCGAGATGCACTTCCTGCCCGACGTCTACGTCACCTGCGACGTCTGTCGGGGCCAGCGCTACAATCGCGAAACCCTGGACATCCTGTTCAAGGGCAAGACCGTCGCCGACGTGCTGGACATGACGGTCGAGGAGGCCGCCGACTTCTTCAAGGCCGTGCCGCCGATCCGCGACAAGATGGAGACCCTCAAGCGCGTGGGCCTCAGCTACATCAAGGTCGGCCAGCAGGCCACGACCCTGTCGGGCGGGGAAGCTCAACGGGTAAAGCTCTCCAAGGAGCTCTCCAAGCGCGCCACCGGCCGCACGCTCTACATCCTCGACGAGCCGACCACCGGCCTGCACTTCGAGGACACCAAGAAGCTGCTGGAAGTGCTGCACGAGCTGGTCGACCAGGGCAACACCGTGGTCGTCATCGAGCATAACCTGGACGTCGTGAAGACCGCCGACTGGCTGGTGGACTTCGGTCCCGAGGGCGGCGACGGCGGCGGCGAGATCGTCGCCGTGGGCTCGCCCCAGGACGTGGCCAAGGTCGAGGCCAGCTGGACCGGTCGCTACCTCAAGGACGTGCTGGCCCGCCACGAGGAGCGGCGGCTGGAGCGGGTGGCGGCGCTGAAGGCGGCCAAGCGGGCTTAGACGCCGGCGTCACGCCCCTTCAGCTGGGCGTAGATGGTCGGCGCCGGGGCGAAGACGATCAACGACAGCAGGACCGACATCAGGCCCGACAGCAGCGAGCGGATCACGCCGCCCACCGACAACAGGTCCTTCAGGGTGCTGGCCTCGTTGCGCAGGGCGTCGCCGGCCGCCGCTAGGCCGCCGCCCATGGCCATGCTGGCGATCGCGCCGACGGCGGCGATCATCACGAACAGCAGCAGATAGACCACCACCGCCAGGACCATGGCGATCATATAGGCTCCGAACAGGGGCCAGAACCGGCCCTTGGTCATGCCCCATGACTGCCGCAGGTCGATCCGGCCGGTGTCGAAGGCCAGGGTGCTGACGAACGACAGGCGCACGGACAGCAGGATCATGCCGGCCAGAAGGCCAAGACCCGCCAGCAGGCCCAGCAGCACGCCCAGCCCCTGACCGCCGAGCCCGGCCCCCACGGCCGCCAGGATCGCCAGGAAGACCACCCCGACGAAATAAACGGCGAACAGCACCAGATAGAGCAGCACCTGAACCAGGGCCTGGCGCAGTTCGTCCACCCCCAGTCGCAGATAGGCGCCGGCGCCCTCGTGCGGTCGCAGGACCAGACGGTTCACCGCGGCCAACAACACCGAATTGGTGGCCAGCACATAGAGCATCGAGCCCAGGAACAGGGGCCACATGCCGCTCATCGCCGCAAAGGTGGTCTGCGGGTCCGGATCGCCTTCCAGGGCTTCGGTCAGGGCGGTGAGCTGGTCGCCGAAGGTCGAGACCACGATGATGGCGACGACGAACGACAGGATCGCCATCAGGCCGGCCCAGATGGCCACCGTCCTGGGTTTCTCGCGCGCCGCCCGAAAACCGGCCAGCGCCGCGTCCGTGGCCGAAAACTGATCCATCGCCATGCCCCGTTCAATCTCGCCCACGCCTAACAAGGTTCGTGGCCGCGCGACAGCCCCGCGCGCTCGAAACGCCATTTGCCGCTTGTCCAAACGCCTCTGACAATTCTAACGTTCGTTTGAAATGGTCGGGACAGGCCATCGCGGAGGACCCCGATGAAGCTCTACGGCGAAGCCAATCCCGCCCCCAATCCGCGCCGGGTGCGCATCTTCGCGGCCGAGAAAGGCATCGACCTTCCCGAGATCCGGATCGGCATGCGCCAGGGCGGCCACAAGTCGCCCGAGCACAAGGCCCGCAACAGTCTGGGCCAGGTGCCGGTGCTGGAGCTGGACGACGGCGAGATGATCAGCGAGAGCGTCGCCATCTGCCGCTACCTGGACCTCCTGCATCCGGCGCCGCCGATGTTCGGGACCTGCGCCCTGTCGCAGGCCCGCACCGAGATGTGGGTCCGGCGCCTGGAGTTCCAGCTGATGGTTCCGGTCGGCATGTACTGGCGCCACGCCCACCCGCTGACCGCCGCCCTGCTGGTCCAGAACAAGGACTTCGGCGAATCCAACAAGCCGGTCGCGGCCAAGACCATGAGCTGGCTGGACCGCGAACTGGCCGACGGCCGCGAATGGATCGCCGGCGACACCTATGGCATCGCCGACATCGTGGCCCTGACGACGATCGACTTCGCCGGCTTCATCGGCCTTGACCTCCCGGAGGAGGCCGAGCGCCTGAAGGCCTGGCGGGAAAGGGCCAGCGCGCGGCCCAGCGCGGCGGCTTAGGCTGATCGGCATTCAGGCGCGGTGCGTGGTCCTCGTCCTTCGACAAGCTCAGGATGAGGACCATGGTGCGGGCCGTGCGGTAGAAAACCTCATCCTGAGCCTGTCGAAGGACGAGGTTTTCGCTTCCGAAGCCTCAGATGGCCGGCCCTAGACGGCGGCCGGGGCCAGCTCGCTTTCGTGCAGGTCGTAATAGGCCCGGGCCGGGGCTGCGGTCAGGATCACCATCTGCACGGTGAAGAAGAACGGGGCCAGCAACAGGTTGGCCAGGCCGGACAGGGCCAGCATCACCGGGTTGGTCGCTCCGCCCGACAGGCCCAGGATCAAGCCGGCGACGATGGTCTGGGCCACGCTGACCAGGAAGGTGATCACGAAGGCCAGGGCGTACATGCCCAGCAGATGCCAGAAGTGATGGTCGGTCAGGGTCCAGGCCCGCCGCAGTGAAAGCCTGCCCTCGGCGAAGGTGGTCATCGACAGCAGCGACAGGCGCACGCCGGCCCAGATCGACAGGCCGGCCACGGCGATGGCGCCCAGCACCTCGACCCAGCGGTTGGTCTCGACCGCGCCCAGGCTGATCAGGCCCGCGCCGATCAGCACCAGCACGGCGCTGGGCAGGGCGGTGACGACCAGGGCCACGATCCAGCCGACCAGGGCGACGATGAACTGCCGCGCCTCTTCGGGACCGACCCGCAGATAGGCCAGATGACGCTCCTGCGGCCGCACCACCGCCCGCATGATCGCCACGCTGATCACCGACTGCAGGGCCACGGCGAAGGCGATCAGGGGCAGCAGCGTCCCCTTGCGACGGGCGACGATGTCGATCAGCTCGCGCAGGTCGTTGGTCCGCGACAGCAGGGCCAGATCGGCCCGCACGGTGCCGCCGAACGCGAAGGCGACCACCAGTCCCAGCACCACCAGCATGGCGAAATAGCAGGCGGCCCAGGCCAGCACGACCAGCGGCTTGCGGCGCGTCATGCGAACGCCTTCGAGGGCGGCTTCGACGGGCGAGAAGGTGGTCATGTCCGGAGGGTTCCAGGCGGCGGAGCGGGCTGCGTTCGATAGACCTCGACCAGGGCCGCGGTCCAGGTCGGGATGAGATAGAAGAACACCAGGGCGACGCTGACCAGCTCGGGGACCAGCGCGCCTTCCGAAAAGCCTGCGATCGCCCGCAGATAGCCGACGGCGACCACCAGGATCACAGCCGGCGCGGCCAGAACCGTCCCGGCGACCGCCAGGACCAGAACCACGCCGCGCGTTCGCCCGAAAGCGCTGAGCACCTGGATCCTGCCCAGGTCGATCGTGGCGGCCGGGGCCAGGGACAGCCGCAGGAACAGCCAGAGCATGATCGTCATCGACAGCAACGGCACAAGGCTGACGGCCAAGGCGCCGGGGCCGTCCAGCGCGCCGCGCCAGGCCTCCACCGAGGTGATGTCCAGGTCCGGCGCGTTGCTCTTGGCCACGCCCACCACCACCGCCGCGACCAACACCGCCAGCACGGCCACCACGACGGTCAGGATGGCGGTGACCAAGGCCTGGACCGCCAGCAGCCGCCATTCCTGCACGCCCCAGCGCAAGCCCTTCCAGCCGGCGGGACCACCGAACGCGGCGCGATAGAGCGCGCCATAGGCCACGGTTGTGGCGGCCAGCTCCAGCGGCAGGCTGAGGAAGGTCAGGCCGAGCGGCAGGGTTCGCGGCAGCAGGCCGAGCACGGCGCCCGCGACCAGCGCGGCCCAGCCGGTGCGCACGCCCGGCGCCCATCCCGCCAGGGCGGCGCGAACGGTCCGCCCGATCGCCGCCGATCTCTCGCCCATGAAGCCCTCTTCTCGTTCGCCGCGCGCGCGAACCCCTGAACCCCAGGAGTCATAGGCGGTTCGCCCCCGCCTTGGCGACGAGTCGCGGCGGGTGTCACGCTGAATTTCACCGGACGTGGCCCTGGCGCCGCTAGGGGCGTCGCGCCGCCGGGTGCTGAGAACAGGCGGGTTCCGCCGGGCCGCCGCCGGGGGTATGAGGGCGGCCATGAGCACTTCCCCTTCTTCCACCCCGCCCATTCACGTCATCGGCGGCGGCCTGGCCGGGTCCGAGGCCGCCTGGCAGATCGCCCAGACCGGCGTCCCGGTCGTCCTGCACGAGATGCGCCCTGTCCGCGGCACCGACGCCCACCAGACCGACGGCCTGGCCGAGATGGTGTGTTCCAACTCCTTCCGCTCCGACGACTGGCAGTTCAACGCCGTGGGCCTGCTGCACGCGGAGATGCGCAAGCTGGACTCGCTGATCATGTCGGCCGCCGACCAGCACCAGGTGCCGGCGGGCGGCGCCCTGGCCGTCGACCGCGACGGCTTCTCGGCCGAGGTCACCCGCCGCATCGAGGCCCATCCGCTGATCACCATCGCCCGCGAGGAAGTCGCCGGCCTGCCGCCCGAAGACTGGGACAGCGTGGTGGTGGCCACCGGCCCCCTCACCTCGCCCGCCCTGGCGGACGCGATCCTCGCGCTCAGCGGCGAAGGCCAGCTCAGCTTCTTCGACGCCATCGCCCCGATCATCCATGTCGAGTCGATCGACATGGACATCGCCTGGCGTCAGTCGCGCTACGACAAGGAAGGCCCCGGCGGCGACGCGGCGGCCTACATCAACTGCCCGATGAACAAGGCTCAGTACGAGGCCTTCATCGACGCCCTGCTCGAGGGGCCCAAGGCCGAGTTCAAGGACTGGGAGCATGTGCCCTATTTCGACGGCTGCCTGCCGATCGAGGTGATGGCCGAGCGCGGCCGCGAGACCCTGCGCCATGGTCCGATGAAGCCCGTCGGCCTGACCAATCCGCGCGATCCGCTGGTCAAGGCCTACGCCATCGTCCAGCTGCGCCAGGACAACGCCCTGGCCACGCTGTGGAACATGGTGGGCTTCCAGACCAAGCTGAAGCACGGGGCCCAGGCCGACGTGTTCCGGATGATCCCGGGCCTGCAGAACGCCCAGTTCGCCCGGCTGGGCGGCCTGCACCGCAACACCTTCATCAACAGCCCGCGCCTGCTGGACCGCAGCTTGCGCATGAAGCTCGCCCCGCGCCTGCGCTTCGCCGGCCAGATGACCGGCGTCGAGGGCTATGTCGAAAGCGCCGCCACGGGCCTGCTGGCCGGCCGCTTCGCCGCCGCCGAGCGCCTGGGCAGGACGCTGGACGCTCCGCCGCCGACCACCGCCCTGGGCGCCCTGGTCGACCATGTCACCGGCGGTCACATCGAGGGTCAGGAGGTCGGCAAGACCTCGTTCCAGCCGATGAACATCAACTACGGCCTGCTGCCGCCGATGGAGACCCCCAAGGTCGGCGATGATGGGGTCAAGATCCCGCTGAAGGAGCGCGGCCGCGCCAAGAAGCGCCTGATGAGCCTCCGGGCGCTGAAGGACTTGGACGAGTGGATGACCGGGGCCGGCTGAGCGTGCTCGATACGCCGCGCGCCGGGTGGACGTGGATGGCCTACAGCTTGGCCTAAACGCTCGCCGCCGCGCGGACATGGTCGATGAAGGCCCGCAACGCCGGCGCCATCTGGCGTTGGCGCGGATAGGCCAGGAAAAGGCCAGGGAACGGCGCCGACCACGCCTCGAGCAAGGGGACCAGACGCCCCTCGGCGATGTACTGCTCGACCCTTTGATCGACGGCGAAGGCGATGCCGATCCCGTCCAGGGCCGCGGCCAGGGCCATGGCCTTGTCGCTGACGATCAACGGTCCGTCGACGGCGACCTCGAACCAGTCACCGTCCTGCCAGAACTCCCAATGGTAGGGCATGGTCGTGCCCGGCCAGCGCCAACGGATGCAGCGATGGTCGACGAGGTCATGCGGCGTGGCCGGCGTCCCATGGCGGGCCAGATAGTCCGGCGAGGCGACGGCGATCTGGCGTAGGTCGGGCCCCAGCCGCACGGCGATCATGTCCTTCTCGATGACCTCGCCCAGCCTCAGGGCCACATCGAAGCCGCCGCCGACGAAATCGCTGACCGCGTCGTCAAGACTGATGTCGAGCACCACGTCGGGATAGGCGGCGTGGAAGCCGGCCAGCATGGGTCGCAGGTAGAGTTCAGCGGCCGAATGGAACGACACCACCCGCACGACGCCGGACGGCCGCTCGCCCTGGTGGCGGACCTGGCCGACCGCCGCGCCCAGTTCGATTATCGCCGGCCGCACCCGCTGGAACAGGCGCTCCCCCGCATCGGTCAGCGACACGCTGCGGGTCGTGCGATTGAACAGCCGAACCCCGACCCGCGCCTCGAAGCCCCGCACCATCTGGCTCAGCGCCGAGGGCGACACGCCCAGCGCCTCGGCCGCGCGACTGAAGCTGAGCGTTTCGCCGACTGCGACGAAGGCCCGCAATTGGCCGAAGCCGGCGCTGCTGATCACGTCGTCCAACGCACTACTCATTAGATCAACTTCAAAGTCTTGTGACGATTGCGCCCATTATAAAGCCCTTTCGCCGGCGCGATATAGGGCTCCACAAGGAGACCCTCCATGAAAACCTGGTTCATCACCGGCGTGTCGCGCGGCCTCGGCCTGGCGCTGGCCCAAGCGGCCCTGGCGCGCGGCGACACCGTCGTCGGCACGGTTCGCGCCGGAGCGCCCGACCTGGTCGCCGGCCCCGGCGTGCTGCACGTTCTGACCCTGGACATGACTGACGCGCAAAGCCTGCCGTCGGTCGTAGACCAGGCCTTCGCCTTGGCCGGAACGATCGACGTGGTCGTCAACAACGCCGGCTACGGCCTGCTGGGCGCGATCGAGACGGCGACCGACGACGAGGTCGCCCGCCTGTTCGAGGTCGACTTCTTCGCGCCGTTCCGCCTGATCCGCACGGCCCTGCCCCATCTGCGGACACAGGGACGCGGTCATATCGTCAACGTCACCTCGATCGCCGGCCGGGCGCCGGGCGCGGGGTCGGGGCTCTACGCGGCGGCCAAGTTCGCCCTCGAGGGACTTTCGGCAAGTCTCGCCCAAGAGGTCGCGCCGATCGGCGTCCACGTCACGGCCGTCGCGCCGGGCGCGTTCCGCACCGACTTCCTGTCCAGCCATTCGATCCGCAAGAGCGAGGCCGCGGCCGGCGACTACGACGCCTCGGTCGGCAAGGCGGCCCAGGCCTTCGATGGCATGGCCGGCCGGCAACTGGGCGACCCGGCGCGGGCGGCCGAGGCGATCCTGGCCATCGTCGACGCCAAGGCGCCGCCGCGCCAGTTGCTGCTGGGCTCCGACGCCTTGCGTCGGGCGCGCGAGAAACTGGACGCCCAGATCGCGGAAATGGACGCTTGGGAGGCGGCGACCCTGGCCACCGATCACGCCTAGACGGGAGCCGCCGGGGCGGCCCGCGTGTTGGGGAGGCATGTCCGCCTCCCCTCCCCTGGCTCACGGACCTGGCGTTGCGCCTGGCCGGACCCCGCCATGGGCCGTCAGCCTGGGCCCGGTCGAAGGCGCGGCTGTTACGGCGTGACCTCTGGCGGCGGACGGATGCGCCGGTAGCGCGCCTCGACCAGCCCGAAAAGTCCGAAGGCGATCAGGCCGGCGGCGACCAGGGCCAGCACCCAGCTGCCGAACGGCTGGCGTTCGATCACCTGCAAAGCCCCGCCCCAGCTGCGCGCCTCGCCGGCCCGCGCCTCCAACCCCGCCAACACCAGGAAGACGCCCAGGGGCAGGCTGGCCAGGCCCCGCGCGCCGTAGCCGGCCTTGGCCAGGGGCACGACCCGGCGGCAGGTCTTGTCGTCGCAGTCCAACCGCTTGCTGAAATCCTGCATCAGGCCCTGGACGACGTTGCCGACCGCGAAGGCGAACACCGCCAGGCCGGCGGCGATCAGCAGGGCGTCGCCATGAGGCAGGTCGAGAACGGTCCGGGCGGCGTGACGGAAGCTCTGTTCCTCGTCGAGCTCGCCAACGTCCTCCAGTTCATCCAGCAGTTCGAAGGCCGACAGCGCCAGGCCGCCATAGACCAGCCCGCTGAACGCCTGGCCGGCGCGCACCGCCCAGGCCTTGGGCGAGCGGCCGTGGCGGTCGGCGTCGAACACCGCCTGCAGGATCCGCCAGGCCGCGAAGCCCGCCAGCCCGACGCCGATCGCGCCGATCAGCGCCCCGCCCAGCGGCCAGTCGGCCCAGGCGCGCAACATGCCCGTGGCGCCCTTGGCGCGTGGTGTCAGGTCGAGGGCGGCCAGGAGGACGACGGTCCCCAGGCCCAGATAAACCAGGCCCCGCGCCGCATAGCCCAGCCGCGAGGCCAGCTCGATCGCCTTGGCGACGTTCGCCCGCCGGACGCGGTTCACGAGCTCGCGGGGCAAGGTGATGATCGAGGTCGACATGGTTCGCGCCCGGACAGCCCAACTTGGGTGAACCAACGGCGGGCTCGGCGCAGGCGTTCCCCGGCCGCGTCACGGGTCGGGCCTGTCTTTCGCTAAGTAAGTGATTTATGACTTAACGACAGGCGCCGACCGTTCGGTCTGGCGCTTGCCTGGGCATTGACGCGGGAAGCCGTCCCGCGTCGCCGATCATCGCGCGCTTTGCCGCTCGTCGATGGTAGGCAAGCATGTCACGGATGGGATGTACGGCAAAGGGGAGCCCGGCAGGGTGGCGGAGGCCTTCGAGATCGGCGACTTCAAGCCCGGCGTTCGCGCCAAGGCGCGTTGCGACCTGATGGGCGTTGCGCCCTACAGCGAAGCCGACGGCATGCTGGTGCGCCGCTTTCTCACCGCCGCCCACGACGAAGCGCTCAAGACCCTGGCCTTCTGGATGGAGCAGGCCGGCATGACCGCCCGTCGCGATCACGCCGGCAATCTGATCGGCCGCTACGAGGGCGAGACGCCCGACGCCCCGGCCCTGCTGATCGGCTCGCATATCGACAGCGTCCGCAACGGCGGCCGCTATGACGGGGCCCTGGGCGTGATGCTGGGGGTCGACGTGGTCGAGGTCCTGGCCCGCGCCGGCCGCCGCCTGCCCTTCGCGGTCGAGGTGATCGCGTTCGGCGACGAGGAAGGCTCGCGCTTCCCCGCCTCGATGACCTGCAGCCGCGCCGTGGCCGGGACCGTCAAGCCCAGCGTCATGGAGATGACCGACGGCGACGGCGTCAGCCTGGCCGAAGCCTTCGCCGCCTTCGCCCTGGACCCCACCCGTCTGGAGGAGGCCGCCCGCAAGCCGGGCGAGGTGTTCGCCTTCCTGGAGGCCCACATCGAACAGGGCCCGGTGCTGGAGGCCGAGGGCCTGGCCCTGGGCGTGGTCACCGCCATCGCCGCCCAGAAACGGCTGATGGTCCGCTTCACCGGCATGGCCGGCCACGCGGGCACCACGCCGATGACCCTGCGCAAGGACCCCGGTCCCGCCGCCGCCGAGGCGATCCTGGCGCTGGAGCGGATCTGCTCCAGCGGCAAGGACGGCCTGGTCGGCACCGTCGGCCGGATCACCGCCCTGCCCGGCGCTTTCAACGTCATTCCCGGCGCGGTCGAATATTCGATGGACGTCCGGGCCGAGGCCGCCGCGACCCGCGATGCGGCCGTCGAGGCCGTCACCGCCGAGATCCAGGCCATCGCCGCGCGGCGCGGCCTGGAGGTCAACGTCACCCTGATGCAGGACCTGGCCGCCAGCCCCTGCGATCCCGGCCTGACCACCCTGCTGGAAGCCGCCGTCGCAGAGACCGGCCAGACCCCGCGCCGCCTGCCCAGCGGAGCCGGTCACGACGCCATGGTCATCGCCGACCTCTGCCCCACCGCCATGCTGTTTATCCGCTGCGAGGGCGGGATCAGCCACAATCCGCGCGAGGCCGTCACCGAGGCCGACTGCGCCCTGGCGGCGGAGGCGATGCTCGGATTCGTGGATCGGCTGGCGGCGCGAAATCCTCGTCCTTCGTCAAGCTCAGGATGAGGATTCGAATGCCGACACCCCTGAGCACGACCCTTTCAGTAGCCCTCATCCTGAGCTTGTCGAAGGACGAGGGCGGGCCAAGAACGATAGACGCATGACCCAGACCTTCGGCGAACTCGACCATCCCGCACGCCTGCTGATGGGGCCCGGCCCGATCAACGTGCACCCGCGCGTGCTGCGCGCCATGTCGGTGCAACTCCTCGGCCAATTCGACCCCGAATTCACCGGCTACATGAACGAGACCATGGCGCTGTACCGCCAGGTCTTCCAGACGCAGAACCGTTGGACCTTCCTGATCGACGGCACCTCGCGCGCCGCCATCGAGGCGGCCCTGGTCTCGGTGCTGGTCCCGGGCGACGACGTGGTGGTGGTCAATGCCGGGCGTTTCGGCCTGCTGCTGTCGGAGATCGCCCAGCGCTGCGACGCCAAGGTCACCCTGGTCGAGGGCGAGTGGGGCAAGGTCGTCGATCCGCAGGCCGTGGAGGACGCGGTCAAGCGCGTGCGCCCGCGCCTGGTGGCCTGCGTGCACGGCGACACCTCCACCACCATGGCCCAGCCGATCGAAGCGATCGGCGAGATCTGCCGCCGCTACGACACCCTGCTCTATGTCGACGCCACCGCCACCCTGGCCGGCATGAGCGTGCCGGTCGACGCCTGGCGGGCCGACATCGTCACCGCCGGCCTGCAGAAGTGCCTGGGCGGCCCGTCCGGCTCGGCGCCGATCACGATCTCCGACCGCGCCGCCGACCACATCTTCAGCCGCCGCCATGTCGAGGCCGGCATCGCCACGGCGGGTGTGGTCAGCGGCAACGGCCGCCGCATCGCCTCCAACTATTTCGACCTGGCGATGATCATGGACTACTGGTCCGACAAGCGCCTGAACCACCACACCGAGGCCGCCTCGATGCTGTATGCGGCCCGCGAATGCGCCCGGGTGGCGCTGGAGGAAGGGCTTGAGGCCCGCTTCGCCCGCCACGCCCAGGCCGGAACCGCCGTGGTCGCCGGGGTCGAGGCGATGGGTCTGCAGGTCTACGGCGACAAGGCCCACAAGATGACCAACGTCACCGGCGTGGTGATCCCGCCCGGCGTCGACGGCGACCGCGTGCGGGCCCGCATGCGCACCGACTTCGAGATCGAGATCGGCACGGCCTTCGGGCCGCTGGCGGGAAAGATCTGGCGGATCGGGGCGATGGGCGTCAACGCGCAGAAGTACGCGGTGCTGACCACGCTGGCGGCGCTGGAGGCGGTTCTGCGCGGCGAGGGCTATTCGTTCAAGGCCGGAGCCGGGGTGGATGCGGCGTTGGGGGTGTTCGCGTGAGCGCGGCGACGACGACACGCGCGCTCTTCCCCCTATGGGGGAGGAGCGCCGCAGGCGCGGAGGGGGCAAGTGGGTCAGTGGCGCGGCGCCCTTGCCCCCACCTGACCGCTTCGCAGTCTGTCCGCCCCCATAGGGGGCGGAGCACATGAGCCCCTACCCCCGCGACCTGATCGGCCACGGCGAGCATCCGCCCCACGCCCGGTGGCCGAACGGCGCCCGCGTGGCCGTGCAGTTCGTGCTCAACTACGAGGAAGGCGCCGAGCGCTCCATCCTGCACGGCGACGGCCAGGCCGAGCACTTCCTGTCGGAGATGGTCGGCGCGCAGCCGATCCCCGACGCCCGGCACATGTCGATGGAGAGCCTCTACGAATACGGCTCGCGCGCCGGCTTCTGGCGCATCCGGCGGCTGTTCGAGGAGTTCGGCCTGCCGCTGACCGTCTATGGCGTGGCCCAGGCCATGGCCCGCAATCCCGACGCCGTCGAAGCGATGCTGAAGTCGGGCTGGGAGATCGCCAGCCACGGCTATCGCTGGATCGACTACCAGCACTTCCCCGAGGACCTGGAACGCGAGCACATCGCCAAGGCCATCGAGATCCACGAGGCTCTGACCGGCGAGCGTCCCCTGGGCTGGTACCAGGGCCGCACCAGCCCCAACACCGCGCGCCTGATCGCCCAGGAAGGCGGCTTCGTCTACGACGCCGACAGCTATGCCGACGACCTGCCCTACTGGGACGACCAGCACGGCAAGGCGCAACTGATCGTGCCCTACACCCTGGACACCAACGACATGCGCTTCGCCGCGCCCCAGGGCTTCAACAGCGGCGACCAGTTCTTCGCCTATCTGCGTGACACCTTCGACGCCCTGTACCTCGAAGGCGAGACCGCGCCGAAGATGATGAGCGTCGGCCTGCACTGCCGCATCGTCGGCAAGCCCGGCCGGATCATGGCCCTGCGCCGCTTTCTCAACCACGTCACCGCCCGCGACAAGGTCTGGGTGGCCAAGCGCATCGACATCGCGCGGCACTGGATCGCGACCCACCCGTACAAGGCCCATCCCAATAAGGAGAGCGCCACATGAGCGCCCCGCCCCTGACCCTGGCCGACCTGAACCGGATGAACCGCACCGGTTTCGCCACCACCCTGGGCTTTGCCTTCGAGCTGTCGCCGTGGGTGGTCCAACGCGCCTACGACGCCTCGCCGTTCGACAGCGTCGAGGCTTTGCACGCGGCGACCATGGCCGTGCTGGAAGCCGCCCCCGAGGCCGAGCGGCTGGCCCTGATCCGCGCCCACCCCGAACTGGCCGGCAAGGCGGCGATCGCCAAGACCCTGACCGCCGAAAGCAACGCGGAGCAGGCCGGCGCCGGGCTGGACAGGCTGACGCCGGAGGAGTTCGAGCGCTTCCACGCCCTCAACGCCGCCTATCGCGAACGGTTCGGCTTTCCGTTCATCATCGCCGTGCGGCTGAACGACAAGACCTCGATCCTGGCCGCCATGCAGGCGCGCTTGGACAACGACAAGGCCGCCGAAGTCGCCGAAGCCATCAAGCAGATCGGCCTGATCTCGAAACTTCGACTGCAAGACGCGGTGACCGGCTGAGATGGATTATGACGTCACCACCTGGCTGAACCTGTCCCTGCGTTGGCTGCACGTGATCGCCGGCGTCGCCTGGATCGGAGCCTCGTTCTACTTCGTCTGGCTGGACAACAATCTGCGCGCGCCCGTCCCTGAAAAGGACGGGGTGAAGGGCGAGCTGTGGGCGGTGCACGGCGGCGGCTTCTATCACTCGCAGAAGTACATGACGGCCCCGGCCCACATGCCCGACCACCTGCACTGGTTCAAATGGGAGGCCTACACCACCTGGCTGTCGGGTTTCGCCCTGCTGATCGTGCTCTACTACGTGGGCGCGCCGGTCTATCTGATCGACGCTTCCAAGCACGCCTTCAGCCAAGCCGGCGCCATCGCAACGGGCCTGGCCTTCATCTTCGGCGGACTGCTTGTCTACGAAGGTCTGTGCCGCTCGCCGCTGGGCGGGAGGCCGCGCCTGTTCGGCGTCGTCTGGTTCCTGGCCTTGACGGCCGCGACCTGGGCCCTGACCCAGCTGTTCAGCGACCGCGGGGCGTTCATCCACGTGGGCGCCATCATCGGCACGTGCATGGTCGGCAACGTGTTCCTGATCATCATCCCCAACCAGCGCAAGATCGTCGCCGACATGCTGGCCGGCCGCCCTGTCGATCCGCGACTGGGCGCGATGGGCAAGCAGCGCTCGGTGCACAACACCCACATGACCCTGCCGGTCATCTTCATCATGATCAGCAACCACTATCCGGCGGTCACGGGCCACCACCTGGCCTGGCTGCTGTTGGCCCTGATCAGCGCCGGCGGCGTGTCGATCCGCTACTTCTTCATCCTGCGCCACCACGGGATCAGCAAGCCCGACTATCTGTTGCTGGGCGCGTTCCTGATCTTCAGCGTCAGCATGATCGCCAGCATCAAGCCCAAGACGGCCCCCAAGACGGCCGATGTCATCACCGACGTGCCTTTCCCGGTCGCCCAGGCCATCGTTCAGAAGCACTGCGTGACCTGTCACGCGGCGGTTCCGACCCACAAGGGTTTCACGGCCCCGCCAAACGGCGCGGCCTTCGACACGCCGGCGGACATGGCCCGTTATGCGGGCAAGATCCATGAACGCGCGGTCGAAACCACCAGCATGCCCCTCGGAAACGAGACTCACATTACCGATCAGGAACGCGCCCAGCTGGGCGCCTGGATCGAGGCGGGAGCAAGGACGCAGTGACCACCGTAGTAGAGACGCCATCGGCCGAAACGACCGACGACGCCGCTCCGGCGCCCCGAAAACGCAACGCCGAACGGACGCGCAAAGCGATCCTGACGGCGGCGCTCAAGGAGTTCTCCCAGGCGGGCTACGCCGGCGCGCGGATCGAGAAGATCGTCAAGGCCGCCAAGTGCAACATCCGCATGCTCTACCACTACTTCGGCGACAAGAAGGGCCTGTACCTGGCCGTGCTGGAGGCCGCCTACGAGGACCTGCGCGGGCGCGAAGCCGAGCTGGAGATCGACTTCGATCGACCTCTGGAGGGCTTCCTGGCCCTGCAGCGCTTCACGTCCGAATATTTCGAGAAGAACCCGCGCATCGACGGCCTGCTGCGCAACGAGAACCTGCTGCAGGGCAAGTTCGTCGCCCAGTCGCGCAAGGTCACCGAGACCGCCTTTCCCCTGCGCCGGACCATCGAGCATCTGATCGCCAGCGGTCAGAAGCAGGGGATCTTCCGCGACAACCTGGACTGGGCCCAGATCTACGTGACCATCGCGGCCATGAGCCGGTTCCACCTGGCCAATGGGTACTCGCTGTCGGTGACCCTGGACACCGACATGAGCAAGCCGGAGTGGCGCCGGGCGCGGCTGACGCATGCGCTGGAGTTGCTGGAGGGGTATCTGCGGAAGTAGGTGCGGAAAACCCCCTCAGTCGCTCCGCGACAGCTCCCCCAGAGGGGGAG
>NZ_JBAPVS010000028.1:0-3044 GCF_049283275.1 Caulobacter sp.
ACCAGGCGATGGGCGATCTCGGCGGGACGGCGCCCGCCCACCGGCTCGATGCCGGCCAGGGACCACAGCTCCTGCAGCACCGCCGAGGCCTCGGCCTCCGGCAGCCCGGCGAGCAAGGCGGCGATCCGGCTCTTCTCTTCGCCCGGGGCTTGTCCGAGGGCCGACGATCCGCCCTCGAGCTCGATCTTCAGCTGGCGCGGCCTGGTGAAGGCCCGCTTCAGCCGCGCGCCCAGGGGCGGGGTCAGGCCCAGGCTGTCGACGAAGGCCGAGAACAGGCTCACATCGCCCAACAGCAGGGTCAGGTCCGAGCGCCCGCCGGCCGCGGCCGAAGCCCAGGCCAGGGCGGCGATCTCGGCGTCGGCGGCCACAGGATCGCCAGCCTCGAAGGCCTCGATCCCGACCTGCAGGAACTCCTCGGCCCGGTCGCTGCCGCGCGGCGCGACGCGGAACGCCTTGCCTTCATAGAAGTAGCGCCCCTCGCCGTTCCCCCGCTCCAGGTGCGTGCGGGCGATGGCGACGGTGAAGTCGGGGCGCAGGCAGGCCTCCTCGCCCGCATCGCCGGAGACCACGAACAGCCGCGAGCGCATGGCCTCGCCGGCCAGGTCCAGCAGCAGGCCCAGGGGCTGCAGCACGGGCGCGTCGGTCGGCGTCGCGCCGGCGGTCAGGAACGGAGCGCGGATGGCGTCGAGCGCCTCCGCCGGAAGGGAACGCTCGAGCCTCACATCAACCCCCGATGATCGTTTTGACCGCCGCGACCAACTGATCGCGCGGGATGGTCTGCTGGCCGGGACGCTCGGCCTTCCAGGCGGCGTTGTCGGCGACGCCGGCGGCGAGCTCACGCCCAAGATCCAAGTCCTTGATGGTCACCGTGCCGGCCGCGATCTCGTCGCCGCCCAGCATGATGGCCGCCGGCGCCATGCGGCGGTCGGCATATTTCATCTGCGGCCGCATGCCCGAGGTCCCCAGATAGACCTCGGCCGCGATGCCCGCATTGCGCAACTCTCCGACCACGGAGAAGTACTCGCCCATGTGAGCCTGGTCGAAATTGATGATCACCACCGGCCCGCGCGCCTGGCCGCCGGGCTCACGCCCCGCCGCCCGCAGCGCCGCCGCCAGGCGCGAGACGCCGAACGAGAAGCCCGTGGCCGGCGTCTGCTGGCCGGTGAACCGCGCCACCAGGTCGTCATAGCGCCCGCCGCCGCCGATCGAGCCGAACGACACCTTCTGGCCCTTGTCGTCCGTGGTCGACAGCAGCAGCTCGGCCTCGAACACCGCGCCGGTGTAGTACTCAAGCCCACGGACAATTGAAGGCTCAAAGAGCGCCTGGTCGTCGGCCACGCCCAGGCTCTTCAGCGCCGCGTCGATCTTGGCCAGTTCCTCCAGCCCCTCGTCGCCCTCGGCCGAACCGCCGATCACATTGGCGATCTTGGCCAGGGTGTCGGCGCGACCACCGACACCCCCCATTGGGCCCGCCTGGACGAAGTCCAGCACCGAGTCGATCGCCTTGCCCACCAGGCCCGCGCCCTTGGTGAAGGCGCCGCTCTCGTCCAGGCGCCCCTCGCCCAGCAGCAGGCGCACGCCCTCCACGCCCAGGCGGTCCAGCTTGTCGACGGCGCGCAGCACGGAGAGCTTCTGGCCGTTGGTCTCGACCCCGGCCGCGGTCAGCAGGCCGTTCAGGAGCTTGCGATTGTTGATCTTCAGCACCGCCGCGCCGCGCGGCAGGCCCGCCGCTTCCAGACCCGCCACGGCCATGGCGATGATCTCGGCGTCGGCCTCGGGACGGGCCGAGCCGACGGTGTCGGCGTCGCACTGGATGAACTCGCGGAACCGGCCCGGCCCCGGCTTCTCGTTGCGCCACACCGGCCCGAAGGCGTAGCGGCGGAACGGCTTGGGCAGGGTCTCCCAGTTCTGGGCGGCGAAGCGGGCCAGGGGCGCGGTCAGGTCGTAGCGCAGCGCCATCCACTGGTCGTCGTCGTCCTGCAGGGCGAACACCCCCTCGTTGGGACGATCGCTGTCGGGCAGGAACTTGCCCAGGGCGTCGGCATATTCGAACGCCCCGGTGTCCAGCGCCTCGAAGCCGTAGCGCTCATAGACCGCCGACACCGCCTCCAGGATCGCCCGCTCGGCCCGCAGGTCGCGGGCGCGCTTGTCGGCGAACCCGCGCGGATTGCGGGCCTCGGGGCGGAAGGTCGTGTCCGCCGGAGTGTCTTTGGTGTCGGTCATGCGCGCGTCGGGTCCTGGTCGTAGGTCTCGACGGATGGCGCTTTAAGCTCAAGCCCCATCCGCCTTGGGCGGGGCTGCGGCTGGGGTTCGCTAGAGCGAACGGACCCGGCCGATCCCGCGAGGCGAGGTCGGATGATGGTGGCGGCCGTGATGGTGCGGCGTACGGGTCATTGTGGCGGGGCTATAGCGGATGAGGCGGGGCGGGGGAAGGGGGCACAACAGGAAGGGAGCCCCTGACTCGTCGCAGAGGCAAAAGCGTTCGCTTCCGCCTTCCTTCCGACGCCAGGAATGCATGCGCGGGTCGCTCTACAGGCCTTAGTCATTCACAACTTGGCCTGACTTCAATAGGCTAACCCCGAGCAATAGCGGTGGACATCGTGCAACTTGAAGCCCTGACGCTAACCCCAGATCAACTACTTCTTGATCCGAATAATTATCGCTTCCACGACCTGCCAGGCTATCGCGCAGTCACACGCGCGCGCTTCGCTGAAAAGGGCGTACAGGATCGGGCCCTTCAGTTCCTCCAGGAAACTCCGGCCTTCGACTTAGGTGCGCTGAGAGAGTCCATTATCTCGAACGGGTTCGTGCCTTTCGAGCAAATCGTGGTCGAAGCATTTTCGGACGAGCCAAACCAGCCTGCAGCAGAAACGGGCGCAGGAATGGACCCGAAGACAAAATATGTCGTGGTGGAAGGCAATCGCCGCGCGGCTGCGATCAAGACACTCCTTCGAGATCACGAAGGAGGTGCCAGAGACTTGAAGCCCGACGTCCTGGCAACGATCCAGATTTTGAACGTCATTGAGATCAAAGGATCAGAAACA
>NZ_JBAPVS010000029.1:0-2706 GCF_049283275.1 Caulobacter sp.
GTGCGCTAACCGCAAGGAGGCAGCTGACCACGGTGGGTTCAGCGACTGGGGTGAAGTCGTAACAAGGTAGCCGTAGGGGAACCTGCGGCTGGATCACCTCCTTTCTAAGGATATCGGCAGAAAGCGCCTTGGACCTCGGTCCTGGGAAGAGCTTCTTCCATTCCAAAGAACATTGGCCGCCGTCCTCATGTCCCTTCATCACTGGAAACACGCTACGCAGTCGCAAGATTGTGCAGCGTGCGCCTGAGCAGGCTCACGCCGCCCGCGGTCGTCATCGACCTGTTCGGGCATGGCATGGGGGCCGGTAGCTCAGGTGGTTAGAGCGCACGCCTGATAAGCGTGAGGTCGTAGGTTCAACTCCTACTCGGCCCACCATTGCAAGTTCGTTTGGTAGGGGGCCTTAGCTCAGCTGGGAGAGCGGTTGCTTTGCAAGCATCAGGTCATCGGTTCGATCCCGATAGGCTCCACCATACGACAGCGGATAGCGCGCCTCGCGGCGCAGCTCGACGCATCAGCGCCTAACATTTTTCCAGATGATGAAGACACCAGTTCCGCTTCGGCGGAAATGGGAGCTACGGCTCCCCTATTTGACATTGTGAATGGGTTCTTAAAATCGATGCCGTGATACGGCGTTGGTTCGATAAGGGCGTTGTGGTTCGGGTTTACCCGGATCGTGGCGGTTCGAGGCGGATACAACGTCAAATAATCAGGCTGAGCATTTTAATCATCCGCACCAAGATACTGTGACTTTGCTGCTCTGCCGAGTTTTGGTTCGATCCGTCAGGATCGATCCCAGCATTGTCATTGGTGGTGCGGACTCTCAAGCGTGAGGTAAGGGCAATTCGTGGATGCCTTGGCGCATACAGGCGATGAAGGACGTGGCACGCTGCGATAAGCTGCGGTGAGGTGTGAGCAACCTTTGACCCGCAGATTTCCGAATGGGGAAACCCACCTATCCCGTTTAACTTCGGATCGAGGCAACTCGGTGCGACGCTAAATGGGGTTAGGTATCACTTAGCTGAATTCATAGGCTTCGTGAAGCGAACCCGGCGAACTGAAACATCTCAGTAGCTGGAGGAAAAGACATCAACCGAGATTCCGTTAGTAGTGGCGAGCGAACGCGGACCAGGCCAGTGCCTGATGGTGAATTAGCAGAACACTTTGGAAAGAGTGGCCATAGCGGGTGACAGCCCCGTATGCGAAAATGAAACATCAGGACTCGAGTAGGGCGGAACACGTGTAATTCTGTCTGAACATAGGGGGACCACCCTCTAAGCCTAAATACTCGTATGCGACCGATAGTGAACTAGTACCGTGAGGGAAAGGTGAAAAGCACCCCGATGAGGGGAGTGAAACAGTACCTGAAACGGATTGCCTACAAGCAGTTGGAGGGTCCTTGAGGCCTGACAGCGTACCTCTTGCATAATGGGTCTGTGACTTAATGTATCAAGCAAGCTTAAGCCGTTAGGTGTAGGCGCAGCGAAAGCGAGTCTGAATAGGGCGCCAGAGTTTGATGTATTAGACCCGAAACCCGGCGATCTATGCATGACCAGGATGAAGGTGCAGTAACATGCACTGGAGGTCCGAACCGATTAACGTTGAAAAGTTACCGGATGAGTTGTGCTTAGGGGTGAAAGGCCAATCAAGCCGGGAAATAGCTGGTTCTCCGCGAAAACTATTGAGGTAGTGCCTCGGACGAACACCTTGGGGGGTAGAGCACTGGATGGTTGCGGGGGTCGCGAGACCTACCAACACTAACCAAACTCCGAATACCTAGGAGTGATATCCGGGAGACAGACGGCGGGTGCTAAGGTCCGTCGTCAAAAGGGAAACAGCCCTGACCTACAGCTAAGGTCCCCAAGTCGTGTCTAAGTGGGAAAGCATGTGGAACTTCCAAAACAACCAGGAGGTTGGCTTAGAAGCAGCCATCCTTTAAAGAAAGCGTAACAGCTCACTGGTCTAATCAAGAGGTTCTGCGGCGAAGATGTAACGGGGCTCAAGACACGCACCGAAGCTTAGGGTGTGCCATTTATATGGTACGCGGTAGCGGAGCGTTCCGTAAGCCTGTGAAGCGATCTGGTAATGGGTCGTGGAGGTATCGGAAGTGCGAATGCAGACATGAGTAGCGATAAAAAGGGTGAGATGCCCTTTCGCCGAAAGACCAAGGGTTCCTGCGCAAGGCTAATCCGCGCAGGGTGAGCCGGCCCCTAAGACGAGCCCGAAGGGGGTAGTCGATGGGAACCACGTTAATATTCGTGGGCCTGGTGGTGTGTGACGGATCTCGTGTGTTGTCGTCCCTTATCGGATTGGGACGGCCTCGAAGAGGTCCCGGGAAATAGCCCCACCGTATAGACCGTACCCGAAACCGACACAGGTGGTCAGGTAGAGTATACCAAGGCGCTTGAGAGAAGTGTCCTGAAGGAACTCGGCAAATTGCCTCCGTACCTTCGGAAGAAGGAGGCCCAACATAGGCGCAAGCTCTTGTTGGGGGCACAGGCCAGGGGGTAGCGACTGTTTAGCAAAAACACAGGGCTCTGCTAAGTCGGCTTCAAGACGACGTATAGGGCCTGACGCCTGCCCGGTGCCTGAAGGTTAAGTGGAGGGGTGCAAGCTCTGAAATGAAGCCCAGGTAAACGGCGGCCGTAACTATAACGGTCCTAAGGTAGCGAAATTCCTTGTCGGGTAAGTTCCGACCTGCACGAATGG
>NZ_JBAPVS010000030.1:0-20122 GCF_049283275.1 Caulobacter sp.
CAACTCCTGTTGCCGCAAGGCCCGCGCGATCTGGCGGCCCTGCTGTCGCGCCGCCACGACAAGGTCGCCCTGGCCGCGCTGCAGGCCCTGGACCCGCCGCCGGCCAAGATCCGCGACAAGATTCGCGCGGGCGTGATCGCCCGGCTGGACGCCGCCCGGCGCGACGCCGAGGCCTTGCGCAAGCTGTCGGCCTTCCTGGCCTTTCCGACCAACATGACGCTGGCCCTGGGCCTGATCTGGGAAAGCGCCGACGTCCTGTGGCGCTGGGCCGGCGACACGGCCACCGACGAGAATCACTATTCCAAGCGGGCCATCCTGTCGGGGATCCTGGTCTCGACCCTGGCCGTCGACATGGCCTCGGGCCGCGAGTCGGCGCTCAAGCATCTGGAGGGCCGCATCGACAACGTCATGGCCTTCGAGAAGTGGAAGGCGGGGATCAAGCCGATGAACCTGGCCGCGGAAGTGGCGGGGGCGCTGGCGCGGATGCGGTACGGGCGCGGCTAGAGTTCCTTCTCCCCTTGCGGGAGAAGGTGTCGGCATAGCCGACGGATGAGGGGTCTCTCAGATGCTGGACGCCGTGCGCGGCTGGGCCGGCCATCGCCCCCTCACCCGACCTCCTTCGGAGGCCGCCCTCTCCCGCAAGGGGAGAGGGATCAGGTCAGAGCCCGGTCCACCGCGGCCATCGCGTGCAGCGTCGTGGTGTCGAACACCGGCACGGGGCTGTCGGCCTCTCCGATCAGCAGCATGATCTCGGTGCAGCCCAGGATGATCCCCTGCGCGCCGCGCTCGACCAGGCGCTGGATCACCGCGCGGTAGACCTCGCGGGAGGCGTCCAGCACCTGGCCGGTCACCAACTCGCGATAGATGATCCCATGCACCGCCACGCGGTCCTCGGCGTCCGGGATCAGCACCTCCAGGCCGAACTTGTCCTCCAGCCGGCCGCGATAGAAGTCCTGCTCCATGGTGAAGGCCGTGCCCAGCAGGCCGACCTTGGTGATCCCCGCGGCCTGGATCGCCGCCGCGGTTGGATCGGCGATGTGCAGCAGGGGGATCTGCACAGCCGCGTCGATGGCCCAGGCGCAGCGGTGCATGGTGTTGGTGCACAACACCAGAAAGTCGGCGCCGCCCTTCTCCAGGGCCTTGGCGGCGTCGGCCATGTGGCCGGCCAGGGCGTCCCAGTCGCCGGCGTGCTGCAGAGCCTCAATCCTGGCGAAGTCGAACGACCACATTAGGGTGCGGGCCGAGGCCACGCCGCCCACCCGGTCGCGGACCCCTTCGTTGATCAGCCGATAGTACTGGGCCGAGCTCTCCCAGCTCATGCCGCCGATCAGGCCGATCATCGCTTGCTCGGCCATGCGTCTCTCCAGGAAGGCGCCACGCCGGCAGCGCGCCTTTCCGCCAAGCTAGGGCGCCAAGTCCCGAAAGCAAACGCCCGGAGGCCCGCCATGGGCACCGTGATCCCTAGTCCTCCAGCCCCCGCAACCGGTTCACGTGACCCATCTTTCGCCCCGGCCGGGCTTCGCCCTTGCCGTAGAGGTGAAGGCGGGTCTCGGGCTCGGCGGCCAGCTTGGCCCAGGCGTCGGCTTCCTGGCCCAGCAGGTTGGTCATCTCGACATGGGCGCGCGGGACGGTGGGGCCGAGCGGCCAGCCGGCGATCGCGCGGATATGTTGCTCGAACTGGTCGACCTCGCAGCCGTCCTGGGTCCAGTGGCCGGTGTTGTGCACCCGGGGGGCGAACTCGTTGACCAGCAGCTTGCCGTCGGCCAGCTCGAACAGCTCCACCCCGATGACGCCGACATAGTCCAGGGCGGTCAGGATCTTGGCGACGATGGCCTCGGCCTGGTCGCGAGTGGCGGTGCTGACCTTGGCCGGGGCGCTGGTGCGGCGCAGGACGCCGTTCTCGTGATGGTTTTCCGACAGCGGATAGCAGGCGATCTCGCCGTCATGGCCGCGGGCGGCGATCACCGACAGTTCCCGCACGAAGTCGGCCGGGGCCTCGAGGATGGCGGGCTGGCCGGCGATCGTCTGGAAGGCGGCGGCGGCGTTGGACGGGCGCTGGATCCAGGCCTGGCCCTTGCCGTCATAGCCTTCGCGGCGGGTCTTCAGCAGCGACGGGGCGCCGATCTGGGCGACGGCGGCGGCCAGGTCGTCGGCGGTCTCGACCGAGGCGAAGGCCACCGTCGGCACGCCGATCTCGGCCAGGAAGCTCTTTTCCACCACCCGGTCCTGGGCGGCCGCCAGGGCCTTGGCGCCGGGGGCGACCAGCACGCCCTGGGCGGTCAGCTCGGCGACCGTGGCGGCCGGCACGTTCTCGAACTCGTAGGTGACGACGTGGCAGACCTCGGCCAGGCGCCGCAGAGCCCAGCGGTCGTCATAGGGGGCGACGATCTGGCGCGAGGCCACGCGGCCGGCCGGGCTGTTCTCCTCGGGATCCAGGATCACCACGTCGAAGCCCAGGCGGGCGGCGGCCAGGGCCAGCATGCGGCCCAGCTGTCCGCCGCCGAGAATGCCGATCGTGGAGCCAGGGGCCAGGGGAGGGGCGGGTCTCATCAATCTTCAACGCTTTCGACGACGCTGTCGGTCTGTTCGGCGCGGAAAGCCGCCAGGCGCTGGGCCAGGGCGGGGTCCGAGATCGCCAGGATCTGGGCGGCCAGCAGGCCGGCGTTCTTGGCCCCGGCCTCGCCGATGGCCAGGGTGGCGACCGGAACGCCGCCCGGCATCTGGACGATGGAGAGCAGGGAATCCAGGCCGTTCAGGGCCTTGGACTGCACCGGCACGCCTAGCACCGGCAGGATGGTCATCGAGGCCACCATGCCCGGCAAATGCGCCGCGCCGCCGGCCCCGGCGATGATCACCTTGTGGCCGGCGGCCTGGGCGCCGGTGGAGAACTCGACCAGCCGCTGGGGCGTGCGGTGGGCCGACACGACCTTGGCCACATAGGCCACGCCCAGGGCGTCGAGCGCATCGGCCGCCTTCTGCATGGTCGGCCAGTCCGAGCGGCTGCCCATGATGATGGCGACGGGTGGCGTGGCGGTGGGCATCGGCGACGATTTCCCCAGAAAGCAGCGGTGGAGCGTCCCCTGGAAGTTTCAGAGCGCTCAGTGACCTGACGGCCGTGAATCGCGGGCCTTATAGCCGCTGGCGCCCAGGCTCCAAAGCCCGTTCTCACCTGAAAACCGCAGCCGATCCCAAGAGATAGTGCGCCGCCGCGACGCTGCGACACATGGCCGTCGCCATTGTCATGGTTAATGAAAGAACGCAGAAATATCCAAGCTTCACCACAAGTGATTCCCTCAGTGGTTTCCGGGCGTTCCATGAAGATCACCAGCGTTCGCACCGAATCCTTCTCGGCGATCCGCCGCCGGGCGCTGACCGAGGCCGCGGGGCCGGCGGTGGCGCGGGCCGTGGTCGCCGCCGACACGGCCGGGTTCCTGGGCCTGTCGGAAGCCGATCTGACCCCGCAGGTGCAGGGCGCGCTGAAGACCCTGATGGTCGAGATCGACGACCTGCGCAAAGAGGTCGCCCGGTTGAAGTTCAAGCTGGGCGAGGCGCAAGGCTTGGCCGACCTGGACGTGCTGGCCCCGGTTCTGAACCGCCGGGCGTTCCTGCGCGAGATCAAGCGGGTCGCCGCCTTCGCCCAGCGCTACGGCTCGCCCGCCAGCCTGGTGTTCTTCGACCTGGACGGCTTCAAGGCCGTCAACGACCGCTTCGGCCACGCGGCCGGCGACGAGGCCCTGAAGGCCGTCGCCGGGCGTCTGCAGGCCAATGTTCGCGAGAGCGACGTGGTGGGCCGGATCGGCGGCGACGAGTTCGCCGTGCTGCTGGTCCAGGCCGATCAGGCGACCGCCGCCTCCAAGGCCGAGACCCTGGCCGCCGCGGTCTGCGGAATGCCTGTGCAACTGGGCGAATGGTCGGCGCCGCTGCGCCTGTCCTGGGGCGTGCGCGAGATCGAGGCCGGCGCAGACCCCGAAGTCGCCCTGGCCGAGGCCGACGCGGCGATGCTCCTGAAGAAGCGGGCGCGCAAGGAAGCCTAGGGGCTCTCCGACCGCCGGCTCGCTCCTAAGCGATGATGTCCGGCATCAACTGGTCTTCCAGCCGCACGATCTCGTCCTTCAGGGACAGCTTGCGGCGCTTGAGGCGGGCGATCTGCAGCATGTCGGGCATGGGGCGTTCTTCCAGGGCGGCGACCGCGTCGCTGAGGTCCTGGTGTTCCTCGCGCAGCGTCGCCAGGCGCCGCTCGAGGGCGATGTCGCTGTCGTCTGAAGCGTCGTCGTCGTTCATGGACGCCCCTGCTGTCGTGGCCCGATGATCCCCAAGGGGGCGGTGATAGATAGCAAAGCCTGACAGTGGGTAAAGGGTATCACGCCAAGGGGCCTCCAAGCGCGTCGGAAAGGGCGCGCAGGGCGGACTCGCGTGGCGGGTCGCCGGACGCCCGAGCGGCCTCCAGCAGGGCGTCGAAAACGTCCAGCTTCGCGCCCGGCTCGCCGCTGAGGGCCTCCAGGCTCTCCATCAGCACCTTCTCGCCGTGCAGTTCGGTGGCCTTGACCGCGTTGCGGAAATCCTCGCGCGCGCCGTCGTCGATCCCGGGCCAGGCCGGCTTGATCGTGCGGCGGATGGCGCGGAGCGGCGAGCCGACCTCGGCGTCCCAGCGCTTGACCAGGCGAGCGGCCTCGGAAGCGTCGGCCGCGCGCCCTTCGCTGGCTCGCCAGGCTGCCCACAGCAGATAGGGCACGTTCTGGCCGTGTCCGTCCTGAAGCGCCAGGCACGCCTGTGCGACAGACGGTCGCGCATAGACCTCCAGGGCCCATTGCCAAAGCCGCATCGTCGTTAACCCCTCAAGCCCTTTCAGGCGTCGCCAGTAATGGTCGCCAGGTCTTCGCCCCAGCGTTTGACCGGCCGCCAGGACAGGCCGAACAGGTCGAACGCGCGGCCCACCGATTGGTCGACCATCTCAGCGATCGATTGCGGTTTTGCGTAGAAGGCGGGCAGGGGCGGCGCGATCACCGCGCCCATCTCGGCCAGCTTGGTCAGGGTGCGCAGATGGCCCAGGTGCAGCGGCGTCTCGCGCACCATCAGCACCAGGGGGCGGCGCTCCTTCAACGTCACGTCGGCGGCGCGGGTCAGCAGCGAAGCCGTTACGCCGGTGGCGATCTCGCTCATGGTCCGCACCGAGCAGGGCGCGACGATCATGCCCAGCGTGCGGTACGACCCCGAGGCGATCGCCGCGCCGACATCGCCTACACGATGGACGACATCTGCCTTTTCATTGACCTCCCCGACGGAAAATCCGGTCTCCTGCGACAGGGTCAGGACCGCCGATTTCGACAGCACCAGGTGGCTCTCGACCCCCAGTTCGCGACAGGCGTCCAGCGCCCGCAGGCCGTAGACAACCCCTGACGCGCCAGAGATTCCGACGACGAGACGAGGTCTTTCGGGCGAGGCCAGCGGGTCCGACATGGTGAATTTTCGTCCGTCTTGGGAGCAAGCTGCGCCAGGTCAAGCGCCGCCGATTGCAATCATATGTGATCTGACAGCTTCGACCAGCGGGTGTTGACTTCGACGTCCACCAGCAAGGAGCCGACAGCCATGGCCATCGAATCCCGTATCCGCGAGCTTGGATCCCGTCATGAGAACCTCGACCGCACGATTCAGGAGGAGACCCGTCGTCCCGTCAGTGACACCACCCTGCTCAGGGAGTTGAAGCGGCAAAAGCTCAGGCTCAAGGAGGAAATCGAAGGCCTTAGGGCCCGACTTCATTAGCCCCCTCCAACGTCCCCGCGTCGTGAGACGGCGGTGACCGACCGAGGAGGCCGAAATCGAAAAAGGCCCGCTCCGTTCAGACGGAGCGGGCCTTTTGATTCTTCCCCGGGGGAAAGAGGACCGATCAGTCCTCGTCGTCCTCTTCGTCGGCCACGTAGGTCGACTTGCCGAACACGTCTTCGGCCTTGGGCTCGATGCGGCCCTTGCGGATCGCGGCCTCTTCGGCGTCGTGGTCGTCCGGCAGGATGCTGGTTTCCGAGGCCGGACGCAGGGTCGGGTCTTCCGGCAGGATGCCCTTCTTCAGGTCGTCCTTGGCCTTCTTCTCGGCGGCCTTCTTGACCAGGGCGTCCAACTCCAGCTGGCCGACCAGGCCCAGGGTCACCGGATCGACCGGTTTGATGTTGGCCGCGTTCCAGTGCGTGCGTTGGCGCACCTGGTCGATGGTCGACTTGGTGGTGCCCAGCAGCTTGGAAATCTGCGCGTCGGTCACCTCGGGGTGGTGGCGCAGGAACCAGGCGATGGCGTCCGGGCGGTCCTGGCGACGCGACACCGGGGTATAGCGCGGCGCCTTCTTCTGCGGCTTCAGCAGTTCGGCGTGGCGGCTGACCTGGGCCTTCATGCGGTAGGCGTCGTTGGCCTGGGCCTTGTCCAGCTCTTCGCGGGTCAGTTGGCCGTTGCCCATCGGATCGGCGCCGCGGATGTCGCGGGCGACTTCGCCGTCGGCGATGCCGCTGATTTCCAGCGGATGCAGGCCGCAGAAGTCGGCGATCTGTTCAAAGGTGAGCGACGTGTTTTCCACGAGCCAGACGGCGGTCGCCTTGGGCATCAGGATGTCGGCCATGAGGGGCTCCAGAAATGACGGCGCCCGACCTTGCGGCCGGGCGGGATGTTCAGCCTGGAGCTATAATGCGGTTCTTCATGAAATGGAACGGGGAAGCGCAGGGGACGACAACGGGCGATGGACCGCCATTGAGATAACAGCGTTCCATAAAGTGCTGCGGCATCGGTGGATTGAACTTCTCAAGCCGATGGAACCGTGCTTGGCTGCAACCTAGGGCGTTTCGGGGGCGGTCTTGAGGGTTGCCAGGGCTTTGATCGGCATAGCCGCGCTGGGTGCGGGGGCGATCATTCTGAGCGCTTGCGTGGCAATGCCGCGTGGGCCGGCTCCATCGCCGACTATGGCGGCCTACAGACCTGTAAAAATCCAATCCGTGACAGCCTCGCAGTTCTACTATGCGCGGTCCGATATCTTCGAGGCCGCGGGCGGGGATGACGCCGGCCGTCTTAGCGTGATGCTTAGTCGAGCCTCCTTCGGTCCCTACAACTTGCCGGCCTTCCTCGATCTGATGGAAGGCATGGCCTACGATTTCTTCCCGAGGTGCGCGGGCGCGGCGTCGTTGGCCAATCGCGCCAGGCAGCCCATCCATGCTGGGACATCGGTCGTCGACCTGGCGTGCTAGAGCGCCCTTACACGAGGAGGCAAGATGTGGCGTCGGCTGGTGGTGCGAAGGCCCTGAGCCGGGCGATCAAGGGCGTTGCGGCGATCGCGGCCCTCGTTCCGGGCGTGGCGATGCTGACGAACGTGGTGCCGCTGCCGACCGAGGCGGATCAGTTGCTTGGGGGGCTTTGCCTGGTGTTCGGTGCGGCGGTGGTCATTGCCGTGGTCGCTCTCAGAACCAGGATTGCAAAGCTCCCCCCAGGCTTGGTCGCGGGGCTGGTGTTGGCAAGCTGTTGTGTCGGGGCGGTGTTCGCCATCCAGTACTTCAGCTTCGGCGGAACCCACGTCATCGCCTATGTCGACCGACGCCTCGATGGAACGAGCAACGAGGTTCGGCTCATCGCCCCCCTTAAGCCCTCGCCCGAACTGTCGGCGATTCTCGCGGAATTCGGCGGACACTATGAGGAAGCGCTGCATTCCCCCCTTCACAGGAGCCAGGTCGCGCGCCTGATGTCGAATGAGAACAAGTCGGCGGCCGCTCTTCTTGCGACCTACCTCATTCTGGCCGAAGCCCTGATGATCGGAGCCCTGGTCGCGGGCGCCTGGCGGGTCGCTGCGTTCTTCGAAGACGATTCAGGGCCCGCCTGAACTCGTTTCGCCCTACGTCGCCAACACCACCTTGCCCACGTGCTCGCCCGCTTCCAGATGGGCGTGGGCCTTGGCGGCGTCTTCCAGCGGGAACGTCGCGTCGATCACCGGCTTGAGCTTGCCCGCCGCGATCCACGGCCAGACCACGCGTTCGATCTCGGCGGCCAGGCGGGCCTTCTCGTCGGCCGAACGGGGGCGCAGGGTCGAGCCGGTGATCACCGCGCGCTTCTGCATGATCTTCATCACCGGAACCTCCAGCACGGGCCCGGCCAGGGCGGCGATGTAGACGATGCGGCCGCCGGTGTTCAGGGCGTCGAGGTTCTTGTCGAAATAGCTGGCCCCGACCATGTCGAGCACCACATCGACCCCGCCGGCCGCCTTGGCGACGGCCGCGAAGTCCTCGGTCTTGGCGTCGATCGCGATGTCGGCGCCCAGGGCCAGAGCCTGGGCCTTCTTGTCGGCCCCGCGGCCGGTGGCGATCACCCGCGCGCCCTGCGCCTTGGCCATGGCGATCGCCGTTGTCCCGATACCGGACGTCCCGCCATGAATCAGAAGCGTCTCGCCAAGCTTGAGTGCGCCATGTTCGAACACATTGGCGAACACCGTGAACACCGTCTCGGGCAAGGCGGCGGCATGGGCGAAGTCAAAACCGTCCGGAATGGGCAGGGCGTGACGGGCGTCGACCACGGCGTACTGGGCGTATCCCCCGCCGCCCAGCAGGGCGCAGACCTTGTCGCCGGCCTTCCAGCGTCCCGATCCCGTGACGACCTCGCCCGCCACCTCCAGGCCCAGGGTGGTCGGCGCGCCGGGCGGCGGCGGGTAGAAACCCAAGCGCTGCAACAGGTCCGGGCGATTCACGCCCGCCGCCCGCACGCGGATCAGGATTTCGCCGGGGCCCGCCTCGGGGCGATCCACGGTCACCGGACGCAGGGCTTCAGCCGGCCCTTTTCCGCCTTCGACGGCGATGGCGGTCATGGTCTCGGACATGGTGGAAAGATCCCGTGAGGCTTGCGTCGCGCCCTTGGTAGGCGTCAGATGCCGGATCGAAAAGGGGTCGAGCAAAGGGAGACCGATCCGATGATGGAAGAACCGGTCGAGCCGCGCGCCTTCCGTGGCGATGCGCTCAACGCCACCATGCACGAAGACCTCGACACCTATGGCGTGGCCGAGTTGGAAGAACGGATCGAGGCGTTGGAAGCGGAAATCGCCCGCACCCGCGCCCAACTCAGCAAGAAGAAGGCGGGACGCGACGCGGCCAATGCGATCTTTGGTCGCCTGGACTAACGATCGATTTACGCTACAGGCGGACTCTTGGGCCGCCTGACTCGGCTATCGGCCTCGGGGCGAACTTGGGGAGGGCGGTCGCGAAATGGGACGGTTGTGTCTGGCACGGGGGTTGCAGTCCCCCCTGTCTGGCGAGACGTTCTCGCGGCCTTTCGAAGGGGCAAAAAGCAGCTATGACCGAGTTGAATGTGGCCCAGGCCCCCTGGCGTGCCGGCGTGATCCAGGATTTCGCTCGCTCCGAGCTGTTTGACCGGACGTTCGAGGAGGGCATGACGCTGGTCGAGGAGACCGCCGCCTATCTCGACGGAGCCGGCCGCCACGACAGCAAGATCCTCTCGCGCAACGCCGCCCTGGCCTATGCCAGCGAAAGCATGCGCCTGACCACGCGCCTGATGCAGGTCGCCTCGTGGCTGCTGGTCCAGCGCGCGGTGAAGGAGGGCGAGATGGAGGCCCAGGCCGCCTGCGCCGAGAACTATCGCCTGGGCCTGGAGGCCGGCGAGCCCGCCCCGGTCGAGGACCTGCCCTTCGGCCTGGTCAATCTGTTGCAGCGTTCCGAGCGGCTCTACGAGCGCGTCCGTCACCTGGACAAGCGCATGTACGTCGAGGCCGCCGCCGACGAGGAAGCCCCGCGCCCGGTCCAGGCCCACTTCGACCGTCTCAACGCGGCGTTCGGAGCGGCTTAAGCCGCGCCCTCTTCCCCCTCTGGGGGAGGAGGGCCGCAGGCCCGGAGGGGGCAAGTGTTAGCCGCACTACGCTAACCCCTGTCCGCCTCGCCGCTTCGCACTTGCCCCCACCTGACGGCTACGCCGTCTGTCCGCCCCCATGGGGGGCGGAAGCCGCCCGAAACAGAAAAAGGCCGGCCCGCGAACGCGGAGCCGGCCTTTCGTCGCCTTGCGGCGAGAAGCGTGAAACGCTTACTTCTTGGCGGTGAAGCCGGCGAACTTCGCGTTGAAGCGCGAGACGCGGCCGCCACGGTCCAGCATCTGGCTGTTGCCGCCGGTCCAGGCCGGGTGCACGCGCGGATCGATGTCCAGCGCCAGGGTCGCGCCTTCTTTCCCGTAGGTCGAACGGGTCTGATAGGACGTGCCGTCGGTCATGGTGACGGTGATGAAGTGATAGTCGGGGTGAATGTCTTGTTTCATCGGGCGATCCAACCGACTTGAGGCGGCGTGTAATGTGGGCGGGCGCCAAACCTTGCGGGTGGCTCTCGGAGACGCGCGGCTATAAAGAAAGCGCGCGAATTTGGCAAGGGACAGTTGATGAGCGACGTGAACGCGGGCGAGATTTCGGCCGAGGGCAGGCCGAGCGCGGGCGCTGAGCTGGTGCAGACCTTGGCCGAGGCGGCCAACCGCCGTCCTCGCCGCAAGGACATCCGTCCACTGGCCCATCTGCTGCCTTTCGTGCGCCGCCACATCGGCGACGCCCTGGCCGCCGGCTTCTTCCTGCTGTTCTCCACCGGGGCCACCCTGGGCCTGACGGGCGCTTTCAAGGGCGTCATCGACAAGGGCTTCACCAAGGGCTCGGGCGACGCGATCAACAGCGCCTTCATCGGTCTGGCGGCGGTGGCGCTGCTGCTGGCCGTTGCCACGGCCCTGCGATTCTTCTTTGTCACCCGGCTGGGCGAGCGCGTGGTCGCCGATCTGCGGCGTGCGCTGTATGGCCACACCCTGAAACTGGACCCGGCCTTCTTCCTCAAGACCCGCACCGGCGAGGTGCTGTCGCGGATGACGACCGACATCACCATCATCGAGCAACTGGTGGGGACCAGCGTCTCGGTCGCCTTGCGCAACATCCTCAGCCTGATCGGCGGGCTGGGCTACATGGCCGTGGTTAGCCCCAAGCTGGCGGGCTTCATCGTGCTGATGGTGCCGGTGATCCTGGCGCCGATCTTCCTGTTGGGCCGCAATGTGCGAAAGCTGTCGGTCAGCGCCCAGGACAAGTTCGCCGACGCGGTGGGCTATGCCGGCGAGAGCCTGGACGCCCTGGACACCGTCCAGGCCTTCGGTCGTGAGAGCGCGGCCGACAACCGGTTCGGCGGCGCCGTCGAGGCGGCCTACAAGGCGTCCGTCAAGCGGATCAACGCCCGCGCCAGCATGACCGCCGTGGTCATGGCGCTGGCCTTCTGCGGCGTCACCCTGCTGCTGTGGGTGGGCGCGCACCTGGTGCTGACCGGCGAGATGACGGCCGGCACCCTGGCCCAGTTCGCCCTGCTGGCGATCTTCACCGCCGGCTCGGTCGGCGCCCTGGGCGAGGTCTGGGGCGACGTCCAGAAGGCGGCGGGCGCCATGGAGCGGATCTCCGACCTGCTCAATTCCGAGCCCGGCATCGCCGCGCCCGAAAAGCCCCAGACCCTGCCGGTTCCGGCCCGGGGCGCCATCGCCTTCGAGGGCGTGACCTTCGCCTATCCCGGCCGCCCCGACCTGCCGGCCCTGAAGGGCTTCGACCTGGTCGTGAAGCCCGGCGAGACCGTCGCCCTGGTCGGCCCCTCGGGCGCGGGCAAAAGCACCGTCCTGCGGCTGCTGCTGCGCTTCTATGACCCGCAGGCGGGCGTGGTCCGGCTGGACGGCGTCGACCTGCGCGACGCCGATCCCGCCCAGGTGCGCGAGCGCATGGCGCTGGTGGCTCAGGACTCGCCGCTGTTTTCGGGGTCGGCGATGGACAATATCCGTTTCGGCCGCGAGGACGCCACCGAGGCCGAAGCCCGCGCCGCCGCTGACGCGGCCCAGGCCACGACCTTCATCAACGCCCTGCCGGAGGGCTTCGACACCCCGGTCGGCGAGCGGGCCAAGACCCTGTCGGGCGGCCAGCGTCAACGCCTGGCCATCGCCCGCGCCCTGGTCCGCAACGCGCCGATCCTGCTGCTGGACGAAGCCACCAGCGCCCTGGACGCCGAGAACGAGCGCCTGGTCCAGAAGGCCCTGCACGACGCCATGAGCGAGCGCACGACCCTGGTCATCGCCCACCGCCTGGCCACCGTGCTCAAGGCCGACCGCATCGTGGTCATGGAGGACGGCCGCGTGGTCGAGCAGGGCACGCATGCCGAACTCTCGGCCCAGGGCGGGCTGTACGCGAAGCTGGCCCGGCTGCAGTTCGGGGTCGAGGCGGCCTAGGTCTTCACCGCCGCCGTCGCGGCGGGCAGGGCGGCCGTCAGGCCTTCTTCGCGACGGATGATGTCGATGTGCTCCAGCTGCAGCCGAAGCTCCTGGATCGCCTTGGTCTCGGGCATGCCCTGGCTCTCGGCCCAGGCGGCGACGGCGGCCAGGGCCTCGCCGATCCGGCCCAGCTGTCGGCCGTAGCTGCCGACCTCGTTCAGCACCCGGGTCTCGACGCCAGGCGCGCCGGAGGTCCCCAGGTTGATGCTGAACAGGCTGACATTGCCGAAGGTCCAGGACCACGGATTGATCGTCTGGGTCAGCTGGCTGGGGGCGAGGGCGAGCTTGAAGTCGGGCATGGCGGGGCTCCCGTGATGATGCATCATCAACGCTGAGATGTGTCTCGGCGCGGGACATCTTCCGGGATCAGGCGACAATCGTATTCGCGCTGGAAGTTTGGGCGCCTAGACGGCCTCGCGCCCCTCCAGAGCTTCTAGATCCACCTCCAGCCGCTTCCTCAGCTCTTCGCGCCCCAGCGTGGTCAGCCGCGCCGCGCGGCTGCCGGCGAGCCTTTCGATCCAGCCCAGGGCGATCAGGCGGCTCAGCAGGCTCACGCCCAGCGGGCCGGCCAGGTGATGGCGGCGTTCGGTCCAGTCCAGGCACTGGCGGGCGGCGCCGCGCTTGGAGCGCATCGCATCCAGGTCCAGGCCCAGGTCCTCGAACCAGGCGCGGCCGGCGGGCGGGACGTCATAGAGCTTGCCGTCGACCGGACGGATGATGTCCTGGGCCGCCAGGGCGTCGGTCACCGCGATGCCCAGCCGGCCGGCCAGGTGGCCGTAGCAGCAGCGGCCGTCGCGTAGGGCGCGGGCCTGGGGCGAGCGCGGCTGCTCCAGCGAGCGGACCGGCGCGGCCAGCACGGCCAGGGCCTCCAGCACATGGGCGACCTCGGCGTTGGCCAGGCGGTAATAGCGGTGACGACCCTCGCGCTCGACGCTGACCAGCCCGCCGTCGACCAGCTTGGCCAGGTGATTGCTGGCGGCTTGGGCGGTCAGGCCGGCGGCCCAGGCCAGGGCGCCGGCCGGATGGGCCCGCCCGTCCTGCAGGGCCTGCAGCATGGCCGCTCGGCTGGGGTCGCCGATCAAGGCGGCGGGGGAGGCGATGTTGGCTTCCATGGCAATAATATAGGGCAACGGCAGGCTGGATGCTTCAGCCGTCGCTGTAACATCGCGGGCCAAACCAAGCTTAGATCGCCCCATGACCAATGTCCGAGTCGCGTCCCCCGTCCTTCCGCTCCGCCTGCCGCTGATCCTGGTGGCCGCCAGCTTCGGCTTCACGATCGTCCAGCTGGACGTGACCATCGTCAATGTGGCCCTGGACGCCATCGGCCGCGAGTTCGGGGCGACGACCGCCAGCCTGCAATGGGTGGTCGACGCCTACACCCTGCTGCTGGCGGCGCTGCTGCTGTCGGCGGGCGCGCTGGGCGACCGGTTCGGACCGCGACGGGCCTTCCTGACGGGGCTGGTGCTGTTCGCGATCTCGTCGGCGGCCTGTGGGCTGGCCCAAAGCGCCTCGCAGCTGATCTTGTCACGCGCTGTCCAAGGTGCGGCGGCGGCTCTGCTGGTGCCGCCGTCCCTGGCCCTGATCACCCACGCCGCGGCCGGCGACGACAAGGCGCGGGCCTGGGCCGTGGGCTGGTGGACGGCGGCCGGCGGGGTGTCGATCGCCGCCGGACCGGTGATCGGCGGCCTGCTGATCGGCGCCCTGGGCTGGCGCTGGGTGTTCCTGGTCAACCTGCCGCTCTGTCTGGCGGGCGCGGCCCTGACCCTGGCCTTCGCGCCTGAGATCCCGCCGCGCGAGAAGCGGCCGTTGGACATCCCAGGCCAAGTCCTGGGCTTCCTCGCCCTGACCGGCCTGGTCGGGGCGGTGATCGAGGGCGGCCATCGCGGCTGGAGCGACCCGCTGGTCCTGGGCGCCTTGACCGGCGGCCTCGCGGCGGCGGCGGCCTTCCTGGCGGTCGAGAAGCGCAGCGCGCATCCAGCCGTGCCCTTGGAGGTGTTCAGGACCCGCATGGTTTGGTCGGCGGTGGTGATCGGGGTGGCGGTGAACTTCACCTATTACGGCGTGATCTTCGTGCTGGGTCTCTTCCTGCAGCGGTCGGCGGGCTACGACGTCGTGCGCGCCGGCCTGGCCTTCCTGCCGCTGACGGCGACGTTCATCGTCTCCAACCTGTTCAGCAGCCGCGTCGCCCACCGCTTCGGCCCGGCCCGGACCATGGCCGGCGGCGTGCTGGTGGCGGCCCTCGGCTACGCCCTGACCAGCCGTCTGGCGCCGACCACGCCGTTCTGGTTGATGATCCCCGGCTTCCTGCTGATCCCCGGCGGCATGGGCACGGCGGTGCCGGCCATGACCAGCGCCCTGCTGGCCAGCGTCGACCGCCATTTCTCGGGTACGGCCTCGGGCGTGCTGAACGCCTGCCGCCAGGCGGCCGGCGCGGCGGGGGTGGCGGTGATGGGCGCCCTGGCGGCCGGAGGTCCCGAGCGGATCGCCGCCGGCCTGCGGACGTCCGGCATGATCGCCGCCGTCGTGCTGTTGGGCGCGGCCTGGGTGGCCTGGCGCAGCGGGGGCCGGAAGGCCGCGAGTGTCGGCTAGCAGACCGCAACTGAATGAAATATCGCCCGTTTTCGCCTTGGCAGGCGGGAACGGGCTGTTTTTCATTGGATGAGAGTCCCAGGTTCCAGCGCCGCGGCTTGAAACCCCGCCCGCCATGAGGTCTGCTGCACCTTGGCCGTTGATCGCGGCCGGGAAGGAACACGGGCATGGTGGACACCCGTGATCAGGAGCTCGCTCTGGAGACATTCGCGCCAGGCGACATGCGCGAACGGATCGACACGCTCGACTGGGCGGCGACGCCGCTTGGACCGCGCGCGACCTGGTCGCCCAACCTGACGTTCGCTGTCGACATGATCGTCGCCAGCCGGTTCCCCAGCGCTCTGCGCTGGGGTCCCGAGATGGTGCTGATCTACAACGACGCCTATGCGCCCATGCTGGGCGAGCGCCATCCTTTGGTGCTGGGCAAGACCTTCGCCGAGGCGCCGCCGACCTCGGCCGCAGACGCCGAGGGACCCGAGCGGGCGATCCTGACCGGAGCCAGCGGCGGTACGGTCATCGAGGACCTGCTGCTGACCAGGGTCCATCCGGACGGTTCGTCCACCGAGGGCTTTTTCAACGTCAGTCTGAGCCCCATGCCCGACGCGGCCGCGCCGTTCGGGGTGGGCGGCGTGCTGATCGCCCTGACCGACGTCACTAGGCGCGTTAAGGCCGAGCAGGCCCTGCGCGCCAGCGAGGAGCGCTACCAGCTGGCCCTGCGGGCGGCCAGCGGCGTGGGCGCCTGGGACTGGGACGTCGTCGCCGACAAGGTCTATGCGGACGCCCGCTACGCGATGTTTCACAACGTCGATCCCGAGCGGGCCGCCGCCGGAGCGCCGCTGGCTGAATACACCAAGGCCCTGCATCCAGAAGACTTCGCGCGGCTGCTGGAGTCCGGGCGCACTCATCTGAGGACCACCAGTGATTTCGACGAGGAGTACCGGTTGATCCAGGCCGACGGCTCGATCCGCTGGGTGCAGACCCGCGGCCAAGTCGAGCGCGACGCCAACGGCTGGGCCGTCCGCCATCGCGGGGTGATGGTCGATATCACTGAGCGCAAGCGTATCGAACAGGCGCTGGAAGCCGCCGAGGCCGACCTGCGCATCGCCGTTGACGCCGCGGGCCTGGGCCGCTGGGACAACAATCCTTCCACCGGTGAACGGTACTGGGACCCCCGGTGCCGCGAGATCTTCGGCCTGCCGGTCGGCGAAACCGCGGCCTCGAACACGACCTTCGCCCGGCTGGTTCATCCAGACGACTATCCGCGCCTGCTGGAGGCGATGCGGATCGCGATGGACCCGGCCGGCCTGCCTGGGACCCATGTGTTCAACCAGGAATACAGGATCTTCCGCGGCACGGACGGCGCCCCGCGCTGGATCGAGGCGTTTGGCCGGGCTTTCTTTCAGCACGGCCAGTGCGTGCGCTTTGTAGGGGTGGTCTCGGACGTCACCGAGCGCAAGCAGGCCGATGCCGACCGCGAGTTGCGCGAGGCGACCATGGCCCTGGCCCTGGACGCCGGCAATGTCGGAACCTGGGACTACGACGTCCGCAAACGTCATCTGCGCTGGTCGGAGCGGGCCTCCGACATGTTCGGCATGGCGCCGGGCGCGGATGTCGGCCTGGACGACTTCTTCGCCGCCATGCACCCCGACGACCGTGAGGCCACGCGTGAGGCCCTGCTGGCGGCGATGAACCCGAAGCAGCGCGCCGAAATCGACGTCGAATACCGCACGATCGGCCGTGACGATCGCCGGGAACGCTGGATTTCGGCCAAGGGCCGGGGCTTCTTCGACGAGAGCGGCAAGCCGGTGCGGGTGGTCGGCGCCACGGTGGACATCACCGAGCGCAAGAAGGCGGAACTGCATCTGCGGCTGCTGGTCAATGAACTGAACCACCGGGTGAAGAACTCGCTGGCCACGATCCAGGCCATCGCGGCCCAGACCTTCCACGCCGCCCGCTCGCTGCCGAAGGCCCAGGAGGCCTTTTCCGCCCGCATCGTCGCCCTGGCCGAAGCCCACGACCTGCTGACCCGTGAGAACTGGGAAGGGGCGGACCTGCTGGACCTGCTGGGCCGGCTGGAGGATTTGCACGGTGGACAGGGACGTTTCACGACCGAGGGCGGATCGGTGCGGCTGTCGCCCCGCATGGCCCTGTCGTTGTCGATGGCCCTGCACGAACTGGCGACCAACGCGGTCAAATACGGGGCGCTGTCGGCGCCGCAGGGTCACGTGCGGATTTCGTGGAGCGTGGTCATGGGCGGCGCTCATCCCCGCCTGGTCCTGACCTGGACCGAGAGCGGCGGACCGCCGGTGTCGCCGCCGACCCGGCGCGGCTTCGGCTCGCGGCTGATCGAGCGCGGCCTGGCCGCGGAACTGTCGGGCGAGGCGCATATCGACTTCCAGCCTGGCGGCGTGGTGTGCCGGATCGAGGCGGGGCTGGACGGGTAGGGGCGGTCGCTCTCAGCGATCAACCGGCGCCGGGGGGGGCGGCTGCGGGCCTTACGGCGCGGAGCATGGTCGCGCCCAGGGCCATCAGGGTCAGCGGGACCAGGGCCAGCAGCCAGACGAAGGCGATCGTCATGAGTTGCAGCACGTTGAATGTGACGGTCAGGGCCGGGAAGTCCCGACAGGACCGTCCCCGGTGGTTCTGCGAGCGGAACGTGGTGCGCACGGCGGGCATGGGGAGTCTCGGATCGGCACGATGCTCCGTCCGACGCATAGCCTAGAGGCGCCGGACGGCGACGCAATCCGGCAAAACCCTGGCGAAGCCTTATCGAACTCGGAGATTGCGGGCGATCTGGGCGTCGCTGCGCCGCAGGCTCAGCAAGGCCGCGCCCGCCAGGCCCAAGGGGATCAAGGCCCAGGGCCAGAAGCCCGCGACGGCGATGCCGGTCGCCCCCGCCACCAGGGCCGAGACCAGCATCTCGGCGATGGTGGCCATCCACGAGGCGCCGCCGCGTCGCTTGAAGTCCGACCGCTTGCCCGGCCGCTGATGCCAGATGTTGATCAAGCCGCTGCTCCAGGCCGCCAGGGCCGCGCCCAGGGCCGTCCAGGCGCCGGCGGCCGGCATGAACCAGGTCAGGGCGGCGATCGGCACGACCAGGAACAGCGCCACCGGGATCAGGGCGGCCGCCAGCTTGGCGCGGCGCAGGGTGGCGGTCTTGGCCGGCGACACGGCCAGCAGGTCGGGCGCCTCCTCGGCCGACAGGGTGATCCAGGCCAGGCTCCCGGCCACTTGCCCGGCCAGGAACGCCACCACCCCGGCCCCACCGGCCAGGGCCGCGCCGGTCCCGTGGGCCGCGTTGCGGCTCAGCACCAGGGCGGTGGGGATCAGGTACAGCACCCGCAGCAGCACCTGCGACAGCAGGGCCGCGTCGCGGCCGATCAGCAGCAACTCCTTGCGCAGGGTGGCCAGGAACGGTCCGGCGGCGAAGGCGCGCCGGGCGCCGTTGCGGCTGGCCTTGGTCGGCTTCGCGCCCGTCTTGCCCTGGGTGGCGGCGGCCGCGTCCGAGAACCGCCGCCCCAGGGCCAGGGCGGCCAGGGCGAACAGGCCCGCCGATCCGGCCAGCAGGGCCAACAGCGGCAAGGGCTCGCCCAGCATGGCCCGCAGCGGCAGGCTGACGATCGGCGCCGGATGCAGCCGCCCCTCCATGGCCTGGCGGGTGATTTCGGCGAACAGGCTGTTGCTCTTCTGCGCGCCCAGGATCGTGCGGGCCTGGCTGGCCAGGAAGAAGGCCGCGCCGACCAGGGCCGCCAGCACCTGGGCCACGGTGCGGGTGCGACGTGGGCCGATCAAGGCGAACAGGACCATGGCCAGCATCAGGCCGGCGGCGGTCGCGGCCAGGGCCAGGGCGCCCAGCACCCCGAACACCCCGATCCAGCCCGGGTGTCCGTAGATCACGGACGGACCCAGCAGGGGCGTGACGATCAGCAGGAAGATGGCGACCACCCCGCCGGCCACGCCCAGCGAGCGCACGAACAGCACCTTGGCCGGCCCGATCGGCGAGGAGAACAGCAGGTCCAGGTCGCCCCGGTCGTACAGCGCCTCGCTCGAGGCGCTGAGGGTCTGGGACAGCATCAGGGTGAAGACCACCGCGCTGCTCAAGGCCGCCAGGCTGATCGAGATCGGGTTGATGGGGACCTGGACGTCATGCAGGCCCAGCGCGATCAGCACGCCGCCGCCCACCAGCATCGCCGCAACGACGGACAGGCTGATCAGACCCCGCGCCCCCTTGCCGGCCCGGCCGGCGCGGAAGTTGCGCCAGTAGATCCGCATCTCGTGGGCCAGAAGCCAGAGGATCGAGCCCGGCGCGATCAGGGTCACGCGACCACCCCTTGGGCGACCCCGCCCGTCGAACCGTCGGTGGCGGTCAACTGCAGGAACACGTCCTCCAGGCTGGAGCCGCCTTTTCCTTCGCCCGCCTGGGTCCGCAGGGCGTCCAGCGTGCCCTCGGCCAGCAGACGCCCGCCGGCGATGATGCCGATGCGGTCGGCCATCCGCTCGGCCACCTCCAGGATGTGGGTGGTCAGGATCACCGTGCCGCCGGCGTCGACCCGCTCCTGCAGCATGTCCTTGACCAACCGCGCGGCGGCGGCGTCCAGGCCAGTCAGCGGCTCGTCCAGGATCAGCAGGCGAGGGTCGTGGATCAGAGCGCCGGCCAGGGCCACCTTCTGCTTCATGCCGCGCGAGAAGGCCTCGCAGCGGGTGCGAGCCTCGGCCGCCAGGCCCAGCTTGGAAAGGAGCTCTTCGGCCCAGGCCTTGGCGGCCTTGGGCTCGATGTTCCAGAGGCCGGCGACGAACTCCAGATATTCCAACGGCGTCAGCCGGTCATAGACCATGGCCTCGTCCGGGGCCCAGGCGGTGATGGCCTTGGCGGCGGCGGGGTCGGCGCGGGCGTCGATCCCGAAGATGCTGATCTCGCCCTTGTCGGGCTTGGTCAGGCCCGCGACCATCCGCAGGGTGGTGGTCTTGCCCGCGCCGTTGGGTCCCAGCAGGGCGTACAGCTCGCCGGCGTGGACGGTGAGGTCCAGGTCCATGACCGCCGGCTTGGTGAAGGTCTTGTCGAGGCCGCGGACGATCAGAGCTTCGGTCAAACGCGGCGTCTCCCCTGCGTGTCGGGGTCATGTGAACGCGATTGGGCGCGGGGGTTCAAGTGGCGGCGGGACCGACGGGAGCAGTTCGAAAGTTATCCACAGGGCCGCATGGCGAACACTCTAGATGCTCCCCCTCTGGGGGAGCTGTCGCGGAGCGACTG
>NZ_JBAPVS010000031.1:0-6103 GCF_049283275.1 Caulobacter sp.
CTCCAGGACGGCCGCACACTAGCGGCATGACCCAAACCGACATCCCCACCTGGTGTTTCACCTTCCAGCAGAAGCTGATGGCCGCCCTCGACGCGGCCTGGGCGATCCTGGAGCACAGCCACGACCCCGCCGAGATCCGCGCGGCCCGCGACAAGGCCAAAGCCATCGGCGACCTAGCCGCCATGGCCCGCAAGGTCGCCCTGATGGTCCCCACCCCGCGCGGCAAACAGAAGGTGGCCGAAACCGCCGCCGCCGGAATGGCCGCCACTCAAGCCGTGGCGACCGTGCAGGAAATGATGGCCTCCATGTCCCCGCCGGCCGCGCCGCCGGTGGCGGCCCAGGCCGAACACGCCCGCCGCGCGCTGGACAAGCTCAAGGGCGGGCGACGCGGGCGGTTGTGAGGAAGTGAATCTGGGCGTCCTGGCTCAACCTTCCCAGGCCATGCCGAAACAGCACGCGTAAAAGCTTTACGGACGCATCAACTTTACCATAGGTTAACGCCGCGCAAGCCGACGGCGACCGACCGATCAAGATCGCGCCGCGCTTGATCCCCGGGGGGCAGATCCATGGGCGGCGTTCTTCACACCATCTGTTACGTCGCCGAGATCGAGAAGAAGGACCAGTCGGCCTGCCCCGAATGTCAGGGTGCGATTCTTCAGACGCTCACCCAGAACGAAGAGATCTATACGGACGCCTATCCGGCCGAGGTCTTCGTGGCCGGCGGGAACCTCCAGAGCTATCGCTTCGATGATGAGCCCGCCCACAGCGCGCCGGCGGAATACAGCCCGGACCTGAAGGTCGACATTCCCATTCCGTCGAACGGCTACACCCACCTTTGCCTGAAATACAATCGCGAGGGCGGCCCCCGCATAAACGTCGTGGCGGTGATCAACGGCGGCCAGGTCGAGCCCGCCAAGATCCCGGCCAACGGCCTGGACATCACCTGCCCGATCGCGGAGGCCGACATCGACGGGGTTCCGGTCGAACTGGACACGTTCGTCTGGGACGCCGGCCAACCGACCATCATCCTCGATCAGCATCTGGGCGCCTGGTCGATCGGGCCGCCGGAGAGCGTGTCAGGCGACCTGACGCTGACGTTCCGCCCGACGCTGTCCGTGCCCGTGCTTGGAAACCTGGGCGGAAGCGGAACCCTCAAGTTCGTGTCGTGGGAGCGCAACCGGCTGTCGAGCTGGGTGAAAGGAACCCCCCATCAGTGGACGGGCGACAGCAAGACGGTCGCCTTCGAGGCCAACACCTACATGGGCGTCATCGCCTACTACCAACTCGCCGGGATCAACACCGGCGGCCCCATCCATATCCCCGACACCAAGCCGGGCCCGGAGACGCCCGGCTACCCCGCGCCCAAGTGGATCGTGCTGAGGTGGCTGACGGCGGTGTGGCGCGTGTTCTTCCCCGCGAGGCGCTAGCGCCTGGGCGCTGGGCGGGGTGACGATGCTGGCCGGCACGGCCTGGACCCCTCTCTCATGGAGAGAGGGGTTCCATGGACGTCCGAAACGGGTCGAAAGCGGCCGTCGGCTCGGCGTTTGAAAGCTGCCTCCCCCCTAATCCGGCCACAAATCCTGCACATCGCCCTTGCGGTTCAGCATATGCGTGGCCCGCTTGATCAGCATCAGCAGCCGGTCCCGCCGCCCGTCGCCGTCATAGGTCAGGGAGGCACGCGCCAGGCCTTCCAGCATGAACCGCGCCAGGTCCCGGCTGGCCTGGAACCGCGGCCCGGCCCCCGCGTGCAGGATCTTCAGGAAGTGGTCGCCGGCCTGGGCGCGGTCGAACTCGGCCTGGGCCGGGGCCAGCAGGGCCTGGACGGCCGGGTCGGTGCGGCCCGCGGCCTCCAGCTCGGCGAAGGCCAGGAACGGCACGGTGTGCAGCAGGTCCCAGTAGCTGTCGATCGCGTGTTCGGTGACGTCGGCGCCCTGCGGCAGGTTCTCGGCGGCGGCGCGGAACAGGGCCGAGCGCGCGGCCTGGACGTGGGCCACGGCCGCCTCGACCAGGGCCTCGCGGGTGGGGAAGTGGTAGAGCATCGCCCCGCGCGTCAGGCCGGCGGCGTCGGCGATCACCGGATTGGCCGCGGCGTGATAGCCGATCTCGGCGATCAGACGCATCGCCTGGTCGAGAATCCGCGCCCGGGTCTTCAGCGACTTGGGCGTATCCTTGGCGAGGCGTGCGGCGTCCATGATCCTGATCTAGTCAAAGCGATATTGCGCTGCAACAGTCCAGCGCCCGTAAAGCTTTGCCTTGCTCCACAAGATTTAGCCAATGGTGAAATTTCGGGCGTTGGTGCGGCGCAGCGTCGCGCCGTGTGCGGAACGCCGTTTCACGAAAGCGACATGCAATCAGCTTAATCGCCGGACCACTCGCCCCCGGCGCCGCACGGGACGCCACAGGGGGCGCGGCTGGTCCCGGGGGGACCGGCGACCTGAACCGCTGGAGGGGCACATGGTCACCGACACCGACATCGCGATCCGCCGCTATCGCTCGATCTTCATCAGCGACGTGCACCTGGGCACGCGCGGCTGCCAGGCCGAGCTGCTGCTGGACTTCATCCGCCATGTGGAGTGCGACAAGCTCTACCTGGTGGGCGACATCATCGACGGCTGGAAGCTGCGCAGCGGCTGGTACTGGCCCCAGAGCCACAACGACGTGGTGCAGAAGATCCTGCGTCTGGCCCGAAAAGGCGTCGAGGTGATCTATGTGCCCGGCAACCACGACGACCGGGTGCGCGACTTCTGCGGCGTCCACTTCGGCGGTGTGGTGGTGGCCCGCGACATGATCCACGAGGCCGCCGACGGCAAGCGCTACCTGGTGGTGCACGGCGACGAGTTCGACGGGATCGTGCAGCACGCCAAGTGGCTCGCCTTCCTGGGGGATTGGTCCTATAGAACCATCCTGATGCTGAACACCTTGCTCAACCGCGCGCGTCGGAGGCTGGGGTTCGGCTACTGGAGTCTTTCGGCCTATCTGAAGGTCAAGGTGAAGAACGCGCTGCAATTCATCGAGAATTTCGAAGCCGCGGTCGCCGACGAAGCCCGTCGGCGGGGCGTCGACGGCGTGATCTGCGGCCACATCCACAAGGCCGAGATGCGCGACATCGACGGCGTGCTCTATGTGAACGACGGCGACTGGGTGGAAAGCTGCACCGCGCTGGTGGAACATATGGACGGACGGCTCGAAATCCTGGAATGGTCCAAGCTTAGGTCCTGGTCGGTGATCGATCGGGCACGGGCGCTCACCCTCGAGCCCCCCATTGCGGAGCCTGCCGCCGCCTGATGCGGATACTACTCGCCACCGATGCTTGGGAACCGCAGGTCAACGGCGTGGTTCGGACCCTCACCAAGGTGATGGCCGAGCTGAAAGCCATGGGCCATGAGGTCGATGTCGTCAGCCCCGACCAGTTCCCCACCTTCCCGCTTCCGACCTATCCGGAGATCAAGCTGGCCATCGGCGCCTATGAGCCGGTGATGGAGCGCTTCAAGTCGTTCGAGCCCGAGGCGATCCACATCGCCACCGAGGGCCCGATCGGCCTGGCCGCCCGCCGCATCTGCCTGGAATGGAAGCTGCCGTTCACGACCAGCTACCACACGCGGTTTCCGGAATACGTCTCGGCCCGCCTGCCGCTGCCGCTGTCGGCCGGCTACACCTACATGCGCTGGTTCCACAAGCCGTCGGGCCGGCTGATGGTCGCCACCCCGACCATGCGCGACGAGCTGATCCGCCACGGCTTCCGCAACATCTCGCCCTGGACGCGCGGCGTCGACACCGACGTGTTCAAGCCCCGCGCCAAGGGCGATCCGGACGTGTTCGCGGGCCTGGCGCGGCCGATCTTCCTCAATGTCGGCCGCGTGGCCGTCGAGAAGAACATCGAGGCCTTCGCCAGCCTGGACCTGCCCGGCACCAAGGTGATCGTCGGCGACGGCCCGCAACGCGAGGAGCTGGCCGAGAAGTACCCGAACGTGGTGTTCGCCGGCGCCAAGTTCGGCGAGGAGCTGGCCCGCTATTTCGCCTGCGCCGACGTCTTCTGCTTCCCGTCCCTGACCGACACCTTCGGCCTGGTGATCTTGGAGGCCATGGCCGCCGGCGTGCCGGTGGCGGCGTTCTCGGCCCCCGGGCCGATCGACATCATCCCCGGCTCGGGCGCCGGCGCCCTGGCCCCCGGCCAGACCGAGGGCCTGCGCGAGGCGTGCCTAGCCTGCCTGGACATCGACCATAAGGTGGTGCGCAAGTTCGCCGAGGGCTTCTCGTGGCGAGCCTGCGCCGAGGAGTTCTACAAGAACCTGCAGCCCTATCCCGAGCCGGAAAAGACCCGGTTCTGGCGGCGCCTGCGACGGCTGGCGCGGCTGCGCAGGAAGCCGGCGGCGTAGTACCCGCGAACACTTCCCCCTACGGATCGCTTCGCGACCGTCTTCCCCCAAAGGGGGAAGAGGCGCCGCGCTTTTGGTCCTCCGCCCCCTATGGGGGCGGACAGACGGCGAAGCCGTCAGGTGGGGGCAAGTGGGTGAGCCACACCCCCTGGCCCATCTCCGCGCCTTCCCCTAGTCTGACCAAATCAGGCAGCGAGCATCTCCACGTGTTGAACACGGCCGAACAAGAAGCCTGGAGCTTTCTCAGCAAGGCGCCGCACTACGCCGCGCCCGACGAGGTCGAGGCCCATTTCGGCCGGGCGATCGGCGCGTTCGGCTATGACCGCTTCTGCGCCACCCTGATCAACGCCGAGCAGCTGGGCCGCGAGCCGCCCACCCTGGCGCGCCGCGACTTCGACGCCTGGGACGCCCGGTATTGGGGCGAGCGCCATGTGGTCCACGACCCGTGCATCAGGCTGCTGAAGAAATCCAACCGCGCCTTCGCCTGGACCGACGCCAAGCCCATGGGCGACAACCGCGCCCAGGCCATGTGGGGCGAGGCCTCTGAGTTCGGCATGAACGACGGCTATGTGGTGCGGGTGTTCGGCCCGGCCGGCCATGAGGTGCTGATCCGCATGGCGACGGCGGCGACGACCACCGACCCCACGGCCCGCGCCGTGGTCGAGAGCCTGGCCACGGTGTTCGGCACCATCATGCTCAAGCACTGGGAGCTGCAGGACGACAATCCCGATCACGGCGTGATCTCCGAGCGCCAGGCCCAGTGCCTGTACTGGGCCAGCCGGGGCAAGACCGACTGGGAGATCGGCGCGATCCTCACCCTCTCGCCCCGCACCGTCCACCACCACATCGAAGCCGCCAAGAAACGCCTGGGCGTGGTCAAGCGGCAGGAGGCGGTGATGAAGGCGGGGGAGCTGGGGCTGTTGGCGAAGGTGGGCTAGGGGCGGGCTTGGCCGCCCGCTATCCCGCCAGCCAGGCCACGGCGCGCCGGACCATGGCGATCAGACCGGCCCCGAACACCAGGACCACCACCCCGGCCGGGACCAGCATCAGCAGGTTTCCCCAGTGCAGCCCGCCCAGGGTGCGGGCGGCGATCAGGGCCAGGGTCAGCATCAGGACGGCGACGCCCCCGATGAACGCCAGGCCCAGCCGCGCGCCGCCGGCCCGACGCGAGGCGCCTTGCCAACGCACCAGACCGCCCGTTCGGTGATTGGACCCGATTCGACCGGAACCGCCGCGGGATCGACGCCGCCGGCGTCCGGCCGAGGCGGTCATTGACGGTGCATGTCGACGATGCGGCAGCGGACGCTCCAGCCCTCGCCGCCACGATCGGTGAAGTCGGTGACCACCAGCTCATAGACCTCGCCGTCCTGGCTGAGCGTGCAGACGTCGCCCACCCGCATCGGCTGGGCGTGTCGCGAGCGGATATGGGCCTCGCGCAGAGTGACCAGGTTGTCGCACAGCAGTTCGTAGTCCTGCGACCCGAACGGCGACTCCGGCCTGGGAGCGCGTCTTGCCATCACAAGGGGGCCATCACAGGGGGGACCATCACAGGGGGGACCATCATCCGCGACGCGACTTGCGCGCCGCGTACTTGGCGTCGCGCTTGTCCTTGGCCTCGGCCTCGGTCGGGACCTTGGCGCGCTTGCGTTCGGCGTGCTGGTCGGCCCTGGCGGCCGCGTCGGCGGCGACCGTGGCGGCCGCCGCCTTCTTGACCGTCCGGACCGCCT
>NZ_JBAPVS010000032.1:0-11059 GCF_049283275.1 Caulobacter sp.
GCCCTGTCGATCGCGGCCGACGCCGGCCCCGCCGGACCCGGCCCGGTCGACCGCGCCCGGCTGGTGCGCGCCTTGCTGAAGGCCGGGCTGGAAGCGGACGCCCGCGCCTTCGCCGTGGAGGGGCTGCTGGCGCTGCAGCTGAAATGAGCCCCCCCTCTACCTCAAGGGCCGCCGCAGGCTGGATCGACGCCTTCCTCGAGATGATGGCCGTCGAGCGCGCCGCCGCTCGCAACACCTTGACCGCCTATGCGAAGGACCTGGCCGACGCCCGGCTGTTCCTGGCCTCGCGCGGCGATCTGGACGGCGCCTCGGCCGAGGTGGTTGAGGCCTATTTCGCCGATCTCGGCGCGCGCGGCCTGTCGCCGGCCACCGCCGCGCGCCGTCGCTCGGCCTTGCGCCAGTTCTACCGCTTCGTGCTGGGCGAGGGCTGGCGCGAGGATGATCCCTCGCGCCGGGTCGAGGCCCCCAAGGCCGGACGCCCGCTGCCCAAGGTGCTGTCGCGCGAGGCGGTCCTGCGGCTGATCGCGGCGGCGGCCGCCAAGGACGGGAGGCAGGGGCTGCGCCTGGCCTGCATGATCGAGCTGCTCTACGCCTCGGGCCTGCGGATCTCCGAACTGCTGAACCTGCCCCTGGCGGCCCTGGCCCGCGACCCGGCCTTCCTGATGGTCAAGGGCAAGGGCGGCAAGGAGCGGCTGGCTCCGCTGAACGACGCCGCGCGCACGGCGGTGAAGGCCTATTTAGAGGTAAGACTGCAATTCCTGCCAAAGGGCTTCAAGGAGAGCCCCTGGCTGTTCCCGTCGCGCGGCAAGGGCGGAAAACTGACCGCCCGGCGGGTCTCGCAACTGCTTGAGGACGCCGCGATCGCCGCCGGCATCGACCGCCAGACCGTCAGCCCCCACGTCCTGCGCCACGCCTTCGCCACCCACCTGCTGGAAGGCGGCGCCGACCTGCGCGTCATCCAGACCCTGCTGGGCCACGCCGACATCGCCACGACGCAAATCTACACCCACGTGGCCGGCGACCATCTGGCCCAGGTGGTGAAGTCCAAGCATCCGCTGGGGCGGAAGGGCTGAGCTTCGGCGCCATAGGTTGTGCCATCCGGCCAAGCTTGCGATAGATCACCCGTAAACGGGGGTTTTCATGCGTAAGAGATCAGTCGTCACGGCCGTTATGGGCCTGATTGTCGTCGGATACGGCTTGGCGCCGAGCGTCGCCTACGCAGCCAAGCCGGCGCGCGTGTTCGTCCAAGTCGGCAAGGACCTGAAGGGTCAGCAGGCGGACGAAACTACGTGTACGGACTATGCCAAGGGCGTGCCGACGCCGGGCATGCCGCCCATGGTCACGACCGGCGGCGTCGCTGGCGCGGCGGGAGCGGCCCTGGCCACCGGATTCCTGGCCGGGCTTGAAGAAGCCAAGGCCCGACGCGCCGGCTACGAGCGTTGCATGAGGGCGCGAGGCTACATCAAGGTGACGCTGGCTCCGGCCGAAGAGGCGGCGCTGCGCGGCGCCAAGGGCCAGCCCGCCCGCGAGGCCTGGTTCACCAACTTCCTGAGTCAAACCGAGCTGGCCCAGCGCATCGAGGCCGCCAAGGCCCAGATCCAGGACCTGCCGGAAGTCCCCTCGACGCCCGCCAGCACCGACGGCCTGGTGCTCGACCTCGCCCAAGCCAAGCTCGCCGAAGGCCCAGCGAACGAGGGCGGCGTCCTCCTGGTCATCCCGGCCAGCCACCTGGCCACGGCCCGCCTGGCCGCCGACTATCCGGTGTCCAACATGCTGGGCGTCAACAAGCGCGGCGAGGCCGGGGCCCTGTTCCACGCCGTGGCGCGCGGGCCCTATTCGACCCAGTGGTGCGGACCGTTCCTGAACAACTCCATCCAAGGCCAGATCACCATGACCGGCTGCGTGGAGGCCGTGGGCGACGACTTCAAGGTCGTCAACGCCGTGGGCGAATCCTGGCTGGCCGGCGACCTGGATGCGGGCGGTTTCCCGGTTGACGCGCCGCCGAAGCTGGAGGTCAGCCCGATCGACCTGCTGGGTCCGGTCACCCTGACCCTGGCCCTCGACAAGATCACCAAGAAGGGCGTGCGCCTGAAGGTGTTCGGCGAGCGGGACGGCAAGGCGGTGACGATCTGGCGCGGCGGCGGCAATTTCGATGCAGAGGGGCGACTGGTCGTGCCGCTCTGGACCCATCGTCTGACGCTGATCCGGCGAGATCAGGGGATTGCGGGCGTCCTGACCGCCGACGGCGACGGCAAGGGCTGGTGGTCGACCGGAACGCCGTGACGGGTTTCCGCGCCGGGCCGCCGCATGCTAGGCCCCACCTCCATTGGAAGGGCTTCATTTAGGAGGCCCTTGGACGAAAGGGACTGGTGATGTCGGACGAAACCCGCGACAGCAACGGCAACATCCTGGCCGACGGCGACAACGTCACCCTGATCAAGGACCTCAAGGTCAAGGGCTCGGGCGGGGTGACGCTCAAGCGCGGGACCCTGGTCAAGAACATCCGCCTGACCGGCGACACCGACGAGATCGAGGCCAATGTCGAGAAGGTGCGTGGCCTGGTGCTGCGGGTGGAGTTCGTGAAGAAGGCTTGAGGCTTTTTCAAACATGCCGCTCATCCCGGCGTTCGCCGGGATGAGCGGAAATTATGTGTTTCCCTCGAACGCCGCCTTCAGCTTGGGCATGTCCAGCTTCACCATCTGCATCATCGCCGCGAACATCCGCCCGACTGCGGCCTTGTCGGGACTGGAATAGAGGTCCAGCAGCGCCTGCGGCACGATCTGCCAGGACAGGCCGTACTTGTCCTTCAGCCAGCCGCACTGACTCTCCTGGCCGCCGTCGGCGGTGAGCGCGTCCCAGTAGCGGTCGACCTCGGCCTGGTCGGCGCAGTGGACCACGAACGACACCGCCTCGGTGAAGGTGAAGTGCGGGCCGCCGTTCAGGGCGGTGTAGGCCTGGCCGTCCAGCTCGAAACCGACGGTCATCACCTTGCCGGGCGGTCCCGCCGGCGGCTGGGCGTCGCTGGGATAGCGCGCGACGCTGGTGATCTTCGAATTGGGAAACAGCGAGACGTAGAAGTTCGCGGCTTCCTCAGCCTGGGTGTCGAACCACAGGAACGGGCTGATCTTCTGCATGGGGCGTCCTCCGCTGAACGGTTGTCGAACCCAGGACGATCAAGACACGTGCGTTCCGACATCGGCGCGGGCTTTTCGACCAACCACCCTGTCGCGGCGACCAACGCCGGCGTTGCCGGCTCCGCCGCCACGCACTAGTTACGCTGGCATGGCCGCTTCCGAGATCGAACCCTTCCACGCCATCGCCATCAGTCGTCTGGCCCACCAGATGAAGGCGCAAGGCCAGTCGATCATCCACATGGAGTTCGGCCAGCCCTCGACCGGCGCGCCCAAGGCCGCCATCGCCACGGCGCACCATGTGCTGGACACCGACGGCATGGGCTATTGGGAAAGCCCGCTGTTGAAGGCGGCGATCGCCAAGCGCTACGCCGAGCTGGATGGGGTGGTGGTCGACCCCGAGCGGATCATCCTGACCTGCGGCGCCTCGCCGGCCCTGGTGCTGGCCCTGGCGTCCAACTTCCGGCCGGGCGACCGGGTGGCCCTGGCCCGGCCCGGCTACGTGGCCTATCGCAATACGCTGAAGGCCCTGAACCTGGTCCCGGTCGAGATCGCTTGCGGGGCCGAAAGCCGCTTCCAGTTGACCGCCGCCCACCTGGCGGCGCTGGACCCCGCGCCCGCCGGGGTGATCATCGCCAGCCCGGCCAACCCGACCGGCACGATCATCCCCGCCAGCGAGCTGGAAGCCATCGCCCGGGTCTGCCGCGCGCGCGGGATCCGCGTGGTCTCCGACGAGATCTATCACGGCCTCAGCTACGGCGAGCCGGCCCGCTCGATGCTGGCGTTCGAGCCGGACGCCCTGATCGTCAACAGCTTCTCCAAATATTTCAGCATGGCCGCCTGGCGATTGGGCTGGGTGGTCGTGCCGGCCGATCAGATCCAGCGGGCCCGGGCCTTCATGGGCAATCTGTTCCTGACCCCGCCGTCGCTGAGCCAGCACGCGGGCCTGGTCGCCATGGACTGCGTGGATGAGCTGGAGGGCCATGTGACGGTCTATCGCGCCAACCGCGCCCTGCTGCTGGACGCCCTGCCGGCCCTGGGCCTGGCGTCTATCGCGCCGCCGGACGGGGCCTTCTACATCTATGCCGACATCGGCCATCTGACCGACGACAGCCTGGCCTTCTGCGAGGCCCTGCTGCGCGACACCGGCGTGGCCACCGCGCCCGGCGTCGATTTCGACCCGGTCGACGGACGGCGGTTCATCCGCTTCAGCTTCGCGGTCTCGACGGCGGAGGTGGAGGAGGCCTTGCGGCGGATCGTCCCGTGGTTCGCCGCGCGAGCGGCCGCCCAGGGCGTATCGACGTTCAGCGTTTGAGACGAAAACCTCGTCCCCCCAAGTGCTTTTTGGCGACAAGCTCAGGATGAGGTTTTTCTAACGCTCAGGCCTGTAAATGGTCCTCATCCTGAGCCTGTCGAAGGACGAGGACCACGCAACGCGCGTGAATGTCGATAGCTCTAGTCAGCCTGGCACGGACGCTTCGGGGCTAGGTCGCCCAACGCCGTGACCGTCTCGGCGCGCAGGCCCAGCTCTGGTCATGACGTTTGCCCGATCCGGCGAACGTCTTGCCCATTCCTGCGCCGTCGATTTGGGGATCTTATAGTCGCGGCGACCCGCGCCCATCTTCCAGGCGGAAGGCGGACCTTCCCACGCGAAAACAGAACACAAGGAGCTTCCCATGAAGACGCGCAAACTCGGCGACGGGCTGGAAGTCTCGGCCATCGGCCTGGGCTGCATGGGGATGGGCCAGGTCTACGGCACGGCCCTGGACAAGGCCGACGCCTTCAAGGTGCTGGCCCGCGCGGTCGAGCTGGGCGTCACCTTCTTCGACACCGCCGAGGTCTACGGCCCCTATCTGAACGAAGTGCTGGTCGGCGAAGGCCTCAAGCCCTTCCGCGACAAGCTGGTCATCGCCACGAAGTTCGGCTTCGACATCGCGCCGGAAGGCGCGGGCGAGGGCTTTTCCCGCATGCGCGGGACCGACAGCCGGCCCGCGCACATCCGCGAGGTGGCCGAGGCCTCGCTCAAGCGCCTGGGCGTCGAGGTGATCGACCTGTTCTACCAGCACCGCGTCGACCCGAACGTGCCGATCGAGGACGTGGCCGGGACGGTCAAGGACCTGATCGCCGAGGGCAAGGTCAAGCACTTCGGCCTGTCGGAGGCCGGTCCCGAGACGATCCGCAAGGCCCATGCGGTGCAGCCGGTGGCGGCCCTGCAGAGCGAGTATTCGCTGTGGTTCCGCGACCTGGAGAAGGCGACCCTGCCGGTGCTGACCGAACTGGGGATCGGCCTGGTGCCCTACAGCCCGCTGGGCCGGGGCTTCCTGACCGGCGCGATCAAGGCCGACGCGCCCCTGGCCAAGGACGATTTCCGCCGCGGCCTGCCGCGCTTCCAGGGCGAGGCCCTGGCCCGGAACCTGTCCCTGGTCGAGGCCCTGACGGGCATCGCCGCCGACAAGGGCGTCACCCCCGCCCAGCTGGCCCTGGCCTGGATCCTCCACCAGGGCGATCATATCGCGCCCATCCCCGGCACGACCAAGATCAGCCGGCTGGAGGAGAACGTCGGGGCGGTGGACGTCGCGCTGTCGGCCGCCGACCTGGCCAAGATCGCCGCGGCGGTGCCCGAGACGGCGATCGAGGGCGCGCGGTACAGCGAGGCCGGCTTGAAGATGGTGGGGCGGTAGAGGGAAACCCTCTCCCGGAGGGGAGAGGGAGGGACCCGCGACGAAGTCGTGGGAGGGTGAGGGGTGACGCCCTCGCCGATTTCTCGCAAGGCCCTGCCGGCACGCCGTCCGAGGTCCAAACCCCTCACCCTCCCATGCTGCGCATGGGCCCCTCCCTCTCCCTCTGGGAGAGGGTTTTAAAGGGTATTGCCCCCCGCCCCAGACCCAGCCCACACTCGCCGTCATGGCCGACAACCTCTTCACCCGCCCGGATGCGATCGAGCTGGTCAAGCTGGGCAAGACCACGATCACCCTGGGCGGGGTTGGGGCGGCGATCGTCATCGTGGTGGCGTCGATCTATCTGTCGCGCCTGGTGGCCGCGGGCCTGAGGCGGCTGCGCGAGCGGTCGGCCGGCAGCGCCCCGTCGCTGTACATCGTCGAGAAGCTCAGCACCTACGGCCTGCGGACCATCGGCCTGCTGGTGGCCCTGTCGGTGATGGGCGTGAACCTGACCTCGCTGACGGTGTTCGCCGGGGCGGTGGGCGTCGGGGTGGGCCTGGGCCTGCAGGGCCTGGTCAAGGACTTCGCCTCGGGCGTGTCGCTGATGTTCGAGCGGCTGGTGGCGGTGGGCGACTTTGTCGAGCTGCAGAACGGCGCGCGCGGCGTGGTGCACGAGATCGGCCCGCGCTCGACCCGCATCCGCACCAATGACAGCACCGACCTGATCGTGCCCAATTCAGTGCTGGTCAACGAGCCGGTGATCAACTGGACCCTGGGCCACACCACGCGCCGCATCCATGTGCCGTTCGTCACCGCCTTCGGGGTCGACAAGGAGAGGGTGCGCGAGGCGGTGCTGGCGGCGGCCCACTCGGTGTCGTTCACCGCCCCCGACGACGCGGTGCGCAAGGCCCAGGTCTGGCTGGTCGGCTATGGCGAGTCGGCGCTGAAGTTCGAGCTGATCGTCTGGCCGACCGTCGATGCGGTGCGCCGTCCGGCGGCGATCTTCGCGGCCTATACCTGGGCGATCGACGACGCCCTGCGCGGGGCCGGGATCGAGATCCCCTATCCGCAACGCGACGTGCGGCTGCGCGGGCTGTTCGGCGAGGAGGGCGACGACGCCCGCGCCGCCCTGCGGCTTGAGGCCCGGGCCGGCCGCAAGGCGCGCGCCAAGATCGTGGCGGCCTCGAAGAACGACGCGGCCGAGGATCTCAACCGCGAGGATCCCGAGGAGCCGCCGCCGCCGGTGCAGGGAGCGCCCGCGAAGGCGTGACGCTTCCCTTCGCGTCAGTCTTGACCCCGCTACCGCGCCGCCGCAATCTTCTCGCAACTGCGAAATAAGAAACGAACTGGGAAGAGCGCATGAAGACCCCCCGAGGCTTTTTCAAACCCCTGGCCATCGGGGCGCCGACCCCGTGGCGGGAGCCGCCGGCCCGGGTCGAGCGCATGATCCACTTCGTGCCGCCGCATCTGGACAAGGTGCGCGCCAAGGTCCCCGAGATCGCCCCCACCGTCGACGTGATCCTGGCCAATCTGGAAGACGCCATCCCCGCCGACGCCAAGGGCGCGGCCCTGGCCGGCGCGATCGCCATGGCGCGCGAGACCGACTTCAAGGCCCTGGGCGTCGGGCTGTGGGTGCGGATCAACTGCCTCAACTCGCCCTGGCATCTGGACGAGGTGGCGACCCTGGTCGAGAAGGCCGGCAACCAGATCGACGTGATCATGGTCCCCAAGGTCGAAGGGCCGTGGGACATCTTCTACATGGACCAGCTGCTGGCCTCGCTGGAGGCCAAGCACGGGGTCACCCGGCCGATCCTGCTGCACGCCATCCTCGAGACGGCCGAGGGGGTGATGAACGTCGAGGCCATCGCCGGCGCCAGTTCGCGCATGCAGGGCATCAGCCTGGGTCCGGCCGACCTGGCCGCCAGCCGCGCCATGAAGACCACCCGCGTCGGCGGCGGCCATCCGGGCTATCGGGTGATCGAGGACCCGCATGCCGACGGCGGCCCCCGCGTCTCGGTGCAGCAGGACCTGTGGCACTACACCTTCGCCAAGATGGTCGACGCCTGCGCCGCCCACGGCATCAAGCCGTTCTACGGTCCGTTCGGGGCCATCGACGACCCGGTCGCCTGCGAGCAGCAGTTCCGCAACGCCTTCCTGATGGGCTGCGCCGGGGCCTGGAGCCTGCACCCCAGCCAGATCGCCATCGCCAAGTCGGTGTTCTCGCCGGCCCCCGACGAGGTGGCCTTCGCCAAGCGCATCCTCGAAGCCATGCCCGACGGCACGGGCGTGGCGATGCTGGACGGCAAGATGCAGGACGACGCGACCTGGAAACAGGCCAAGGTCATGGTCGATTGCGCCCGGCAGATCGCGGCCAAGGATGCGGAGTATGCGGCGCTTTATGGGTTCTGAGGCGCACTGACTTGCCCCCACCTGGCGGCTTCGCCGCCTGTCCGCCCCCATAGGGGGCGGAGCGTTCTTCCCCCTGTGGGGGAAGACGACCGCGAAGCGGTCCGTAGGGGGCAAGTGTTCACCGCGCCTAAGCCGCCCGCGTCTCCACCTTCGACCCCGCCACCAGCATCTTATGCACGGGGCAGGCCTCGGCGATCTCCATCAGCCGCGCGCGCTGGGCCTCGTCCAGGTCGCCGCCCAGGGTGATCACGCGTTCGAAGACGTCGGCCGGCAGCCAACCGGGCTCGCGCCGCCATGTCACCTCGACATGGACCGCGCCCAGGGCCCAGGCCTTGCGCTTGGCGTAGAGTCTCAGGGTCTGGGTGGTGCAGGCGGCCAGGCCGGCGGCGACCAGGTCGTGGGGATTGGGACCGACATCCAGCCCGCCGTCGGCCGGCGTCAGGTCGCCCGTGAAGCGGGCGGGGCCGGCGGTGATCAGGATCTGCACGCCGCCGTGGCCGCTGTCGTCGGCGATGGCGGAGGGGCGGGCGGGGGCGGTCATGGGCGGACTCCGTCAAGCGAGCCCGAACTATAGCGCGCGCGAACGGCGGCGCTTGAATCTTCGTGCGCTTAAGCCGCCGCCCGTTGGGCCGAAGTCACCTCGAAAAGGCGCGTGGCGCCGCGCCACACCTCGACGGTGTCGCAGCCGCGATGCAGGCCGACCAGATCTTCGGCGCGACGGCGCGCGGCCTGGTCGTCGAGGCAGGGGGTGACATCGAAACGCGGCACCGAGCCGTCGGACTCGACACAGAAGAAGGTGAACACCTGCATGGGAACATCCGTTCGCTACAGGCGGGACCGGGTCCATTTTCGATGGGCGGGGCCGCGGGCGTCGGCGTTTGTTCTAAGCCGACCAGCAAGGATATAGGCGATAGGCCGAGAATTAACCAGAGCGCCTGAGTTTCTATACAAGACTCTTCACAGATTCCCTCCCGGAGTCGAATCCCCAGGACGCGCGGGGGTTCCCCCTGATTTCGGGACCGCCACCGTGCCGCCGACCGAGGAATCTCAGACCTGGCGAGCCCTTTAAGGTCGTGTCGGGGCGATTTCGAGGCCTTGGTGCGCCAAAAGCGGTTTCGTTTTCGGCTATCGCGCTCTAGGTTCGCCACCTTTCCGCAACGGCGACGTTAAGAGACCCATGGCCGCGCATTATCTCGACTTCGAGCGACCCATCGCCGATCTGGAAAGCAAGATCGAGGAACTGTCGCGGCTTTCCGAGACGGCGGGCCCGGGCGCGTTCGAAACCGAGATCCAGGCCCTGCGTGATCGCGCGCAGCAAATGCGCAAGGAAGCCTATGCGGGTCTGGACGCCTGGCAGAAGACCATGGTCGCCCGCCACCCCGAGCGCCCGCACCTGAAAGACTACATCGCCGGCCTGATCGACGAGTTCGTCGAGCTGCGCGGCGACCGCAAGTTCGCCGACGACCAGGCCATCGTCGGCGGTCTGGGCCGGTTTCGCGGCATCCCGGTCGTGTTGATGGGCCACGAGAAGGGCCACGACACCACCACGCGCCTGAAGCACAATTTCGGCATGGCCCGCCCCGAGGGCTATCGCAAGGCCGTGCGCCTGATGGACATGGCCGAGCGCTTCAACCTGCCGGTCATCACCTTCGTCGACACCGCCGGCGCCTATCCGGGCCTGGGCGCCGAGGAGCGCGGCCAGGCCGAGGCCATCGCCCGCTCGACCGAGCGCGGCCTGGTGCTGGGCACGCCGATGGTGGCCACCATCGTCGGCGAGGGCGGCAGCGGCGGGGCCATCGCCCTGGCCGGCGCCAACAAGGTGCTGATCCTGGAGCACTCGATCTATTCGGTGATCTCGCCGGAAGGCGCGGCCTCGATCCTGTGGCGCGACGGCGCCCGGGCCAAGGACGCGGCCGCCAACATGAAGATCACCGCCCAGGACCTGATCCAGCTGAAGATCGTCGACCGCATCGTCGAGGAGCCGGCCGGCGGGGCCCATTCCGACCCGGCCGCGGCCATCGAAGCCGTGGGCGACGCGGTCGAGGACGAGCTGAAGGCGCTGATGAAGCTGTCGGCTGTCGAGCTGAAGAAGCAGCGCGCGGCGCGGTTCTACGCGATCGGCCGCGAGGGGCTGCAGTAGCATCCTACTCCCTTCATCCCGGCGAAAGCCGGGACCCAAGCCGAGTCTGACATCGGTCCAAGACGGCTAGATCGCCCGCAACCATTCCTGATCCCCAGCTTGGGTCCCGACTTTCGTCGGGATGAAGGGATTTATTTTTGGCCGGCATGTCACGTCCCACGGGCTGACCTCGTCTTGTTCCCGAAGCCCTCCGAAGGGCCAAATCGAGGACAAGATCATGAGCGCCGAAACCGCCCCCTTCCGCCACGACATCAATGTTCCGGCCGTCTACCAGGCCTTCATCGCCGCCGAGACCGCGGCCGTGGGCGCCGGTGTCGACGCGCACCTGGTGCACCTGGTCAAGCTGCGCGCCTCGCAGCTGAACCAGTGCGCCTTCTGCGTGAAGATGCATTCCAAGGAGGCCCGCGACGACGGCGAGACCAACGAGCGGCTGGACCGGCTGATGGTCTGGAGCCACGTGTCGGACTTCACCGCCAAGGAGAAGGCGGCGCTCGCCTGGACCGAGGCCCTGACCCAACTGCCGACCCACACCGAGCTGGGCCCGCTGCGCGCCGCCCTGCGCGAGCACTTCAGCGACGTCGAGGCCAGCGCCCTGACCAGCGTGATCGCGATGATCAACATGTGGAACCGGCTGGGCGTGTCGGTGCACTAGGGCTCTGGAAGACCCCCTCCGTCGGCTTCGCCGCCACCTCCCCCAGAGGGGGAGGATCTCGGCGCCC
>NZ_JBAPVS010000033.1:0-2598 GCF_049283275.1 Caulobacter sp.
CGCCGGTGATGTAGCCGCCCATGACCCCGAACGCCTTGCCCAGGGTGCCCTCGATGATGTCGATCTGGTCCATCAGGCCGTCGCGCTCGGCGACGCCGCCGCCGCGCGGGCCGTACATGCCCACGGCGTGGACCTCGTCCAGATAGGTCATCGCGCCGTACTTCTTGGCCAGGGCCACGGTCCCGGCCATGTCGGCGATGTCGCCGTCCATCGAATAGACGCTCTCGAAGGCGATCAGCTTGGGCGCGTCGGCCGGAGCGGCGATCAGCAGTTCCTCAAGGTGCGCCAGGTCGTTGTGGCGGAAGATGTGACGCGGGCAGCCGCCGTTGCGGATGCCGGCGATCATCGAGGCGTGGTTCTGGGCGTCTGAGAAGATGATCAGGCCCGGCAGAATCTTCTGCAGCGCCGACAGGCTGGCCTCGTTGGAGACATAGCCCGAGGTGAACAGCAGGGCCGCTTCCTTGCCGTGCAGGTCGGCCAGCTCGGCCTCCAACTCGACATGGTGATGGTTGGTGCCCGAAATGTTGCGCGTGCCGCCCGAGCCCGAGCCGTGGTTGTCGATCGCCGCGTGCATGGCGTCCAGCACCACGGGGTTCTGGCCTTGGCCCAGATAGTCGTTCGAGCACCAGACCACGATGTCGCTCTCGCCGCCGTCCGGACGCGTCCAGGTGGCGCGCGGAAAGGCGCCGCGGTGGCGCTTCACGTCGGCGAAAACCCGATAGCGGCCTTCGTCGCGGATCTGATCGACGACACTGCGGAACGCGGCTTTGTAGTCCATGACATCTTCACTCGACGGACTTCGACGAGTCCTATCGGTCCCTACTCAAGGCTTGGCTTTTCGCACCAGCGACGCGCCGTGTCCACATAGGGACTTTTACCTAGAAAGCCCAAGACGCGAACGGACGTGTCGCCTTCGTGAATGAACAGCGCCCCTAAAGATCACTCTCGCGCCAGCCGAGTCAATTGAGCGACGCCACCTTTCCGCGCAACAGCTGCAGAACCGCCGAAAAATCCTTGCCGCCGAAACCGTTGCCGTCGAACAGGGCGTAGAGGGCCTCGGCCTGGGCTCCCATGGGCGTGGAGGCGCCGGCCTTGGCGGCGGCGTCCTGGGCCAGTTTGAGGTCCTTGAGCATCATCGCCGCGGCGAACCCGCCCTCGTAGTTGCGGTCGGCCGGGGTCGAAGGCCCCACGCCCGGGACCGGGCAATAGGTCGAGACCGACCAGCATTGGCCCGACGACTGGCTGGCGATCTCGAAGAACCGGTCGGCGGCCAGGCCCAGTTTCTCGGCCAGGGCGAAGGCCTCGCAGGTTCCCAGCATCGAGATCCCCAGCAGCATGTTGTTGCAGATCTTGGCCGCCTGCCCCGCCCCATGGTCGCCGGCATGGATGGTCGCCCGCGACATCGGGGCCAGAGCAGCCTCGACGGCCGCGAAGTCCGCCGCGTCACAGCCGACCATGAAGGCCAGGGTCCCGGCCTCGGCGGCCATGACCCCCCCCGAAACAGGCGCGTCGGCGAAGCGGAAGCCCGCCGCCTTGGCCAGTCCGGCCACGGCCCGGGCGCTTTCGACGTCGATCGTCGAGCAGTCGATCAGCAAGGCCGACTTGGGCGCATGGGCCAGCACCTGCTCGCCATAGACGCTGCGCACATGCGGTCCGGCCGGCAGCATGGTGATCACCACCTGCGCGTCCTTGACCGCCTCGGCCACCGAACCCGCCGCGTGGCAACCGGCCGCCACGGCCCTCTCCAGCGCCGCCGCCGACAGGTCGAAGGCGCTGACCTGATGCTGGGCCTTGGCCTGGTTGGCGGCCATGCCGCCGCCCATGTTGCCCAGGCCGATGAAGGCGATGTGGGTCATCCCGGTTGCTCCCTGAAAATGCGAACCGCGCCTCATGGGCGCGGCTCTTATCGTTGAGTTTTAGCCGGCCGGAAGCTTATCGCGACGGCTTGCGGAACTTGTAGATGAACTGGTCGGTCTTGCCGCGGATAGACGGGTCGAAGACGCTGAGCTTGCGGGTGTCGGACGGATCACGCAGCACGCGGCTTTCGCCCTCGAAGATGAAGCCGGCGGCGGTGACCTCGCGCTTGACCGTCTCGGCGTCGATGCGGTGCAGGGTCTCGGTGTCGCGCAGGCCCGAGCCCGGCTCGGCCGAGTGGTCCAGCACCAGGAACACGCCGCCCGGCTTCAGGGCCTTGAAGATCTGGCGGTTGACCACCGACAGGTCCGCCGGGCCCATGAACTTGTTGTGCATGTCGTGATAGTTCTGGGCGGTGAACACCAGGTCCAGCTTCTCCGAGGCGCCGAAGTTCGGCAGGGTGTTAAGGATCACCGACACGTTCCTGTAAGCGGGATCGGCGGCGATGGCCGTCACCGCGGGCTCGCGCTTGGCCAGCTTGGTCAGTTCGTCAGGCACATAGGCGTAGACACGGCCGCGCGGCCCGACGGCCTTGGACAAGATCCGGGTGAAATAGCCGCCGCCGGGGATCAGGTCGGCGACCTTGGCGCCCGGCCTGACGCCGGCGAAGGCGAGGGTCTGGCCCGGCAGGCGCGCGTCGTCGCGGACCATGTCGGCGGCGGGGCGGTTGGGATCGGACAGGGC
>NZ_JBAPVS010000034.1:0-14776 GCF_049283275.1 Caulobacter sp.
CGCCGGGGACATGCCCTTGCGGCGTGTCCCCATCCGGCGCACGGGGTCTGGAGTGGGGACACACCGCAAGGGCATGTCCCCGGCCGTAGTCTTAAGCCTGGCCGACGGTCTCGAACATGCAGGCGGCCATGGCCTCGTCCGGGGTCTTGGCGCCGTGCAGCAGGAAATCGAAGGCCGGATAGAAGCGGTCGGCGGCTTCGACGGCGGCGTCGATCATCGAGGCGGCCTGGGCCATGGTCGGGCGCTCGCCGGCCGGCAGGGCCAGGGCATGGCGGAACACGACCTCGCCATCGTCGGTCCAGACCTCGAAATGGCCCAGCCAGACGCGCTGATTGATCATCGACAGCAGCTCATAGGCGCTGGGGCGTTTGGTCTTGGCGGCGCGCAGGTCCAGCGACAGGCACAGCTGCAGGCAGTCGGCCTCGGGCCGCCAGGCGAACCACAGCTCGTAATCTTTCCAGTCGCCGGTCAGGGCGAAGGCCAGATCGCCGTCTTCGGTGCGGTCGAACGTCAGGTTTTCGGCGGCCAGGACGTGTTCGATGACTTCGAGCGGATCCATCGCCAGCAGGACGTCGTCTTCTTCCGGTTGGGTGTCCATAAGAACCTTTGGCCCCCGGGGAGAGACGGGTCGTGGGACCCGACCAAATCACCCACTCCAGGGAGTCTAATCTGCTTCGCGGGCGGCGTCACAACCGCCTTCACGTCGAAAGGGAACGAAACTCGCCTATTCGGCCTTCTTGGCCGGCGCTTTTGCCGCGGCCTTGGGGGCCTTCAGGGCCGCGACCTCCGCGCGCAACGCCGCGACCTCGGCCTTCAGGGCCTCGAAATCGTCGCGCCGGATCAGGTCGAACTCGGCGGCCAGGCGGTCGGCCTGGGCCCGCATCGCGGTCTTGGCTTCCTCACCGGCGGTCTGGGCGATGCCCATGGCGGCCTGGGTCAGCTTGGCGAATTCGTCGAGGAAGGGGTTTTGGCTGTGCATCGAGATTCCAGGGCGCGGGCGGTTGGTCGCGGCTCTTATATGGGAAACGAAGGATGAAAGCGAAGCGGAAGCACGCTATGCCTGCGACCACTTGTCCGACCGGAGCGCTCGCGGCGTGATCTTCCCTGACATCGACCCCATCGTTCACATCGGCCCCTGGGCGCTGCAATGGGGACCCCTGGCCCTGCGCTGGTACGCCCTGGCCTACGTCGCCGGCATCCTGCTGGGTTGGCAGTACGCGATCCGGCTGGTCCGCGACGCCAAGCTGTGGGGCGGCCAAAAGCCCACCGCCACGCCGGCCCAGATCGACGACCTGGTGCTGTGGATCACCCTGGGCATCATCCTGGGCGGACGGATCGGCTACGTGCTGTTCTACATGCTGCTTAATGACCAGCAGCGGGGCGGCCTGGCCGAGAACCCGATGGCCGTCTTCAAGATCTGGGAGGGCGGCATGTCCTTCCACGGGGGCTTCGTGGGGGTGTGCGCGGCGATCGCGCTGTTCGCCCGCCAGCAGAAGATCGACATGCTGAAGCTGGGCGACCTGATCGCCCCGGTCGCGCCGATCGGCCTGTTCTTCGGTCGCTGCGCCAACTTCATCAACGGCGAGCTGTGGGGCCGGGTCACCGACCACCCGTTCGGCATGGTGTTCTGCAACGACACGATCCGGGCGGCCAGCCGCGACGGCGTCTGCCCCGCCGGCGACCTGCCACGCCATCCCAGCCAGCTGTACGAGGCCGCGCTGGAGGGTCTGGTGCTGTTCCTGATCCTCAACTTCGCGGCCCACAAGCTGAAGTGGCTGCAGCGTCGGGGCGCGCTCGTGGCGACCTTCCTGATCTGCTACGGCCTGTTTCGGGCCCTGCTCGAGAACGTGCGCAACCCCGACCACGGCATGCCCGACTTCCCGCTGGGCCTGACCATGGGGATGATCCTGTCGATCCCGATGCTGCTGGTCGGGATCTGGCTGCTGTGGCGCGCCTTGCGCGAGCCCGTTCCCACCCCTGTCTCGGAAGACCATGAGCCTGCTTGACCGCCTGCGGGCCCAGATCGCCCAGGACGGCCCGATCAGCGTCGCCGAATACTTCACCCGCTGCCTGCATGACCCGCGCGACGGCTACTATGCGACCCGCCCAGCGCTCGGCGAGGAGGGTGACTTCCTGACCGCGCCGGGCGTCAGCCAGATGTTCGGCGAGCTGATCGGCCTGTGGATGCTGGAGACCTGGACCCGCATGGGCCGGCCCTCGCCCGTGCGGCTGGTCGAGATGGGCCCTGGCGACGGCACGCTGATCTGCGACATCCTGCGCGCGGCCCGGCTGCTGCCCGAGTTCCTGGAGGCCGCCGACCTGTGGCTGGTCGAGGTGTCGCCGCCGCTGCGCCAGGTCCAGGCGGCGAAGCTGGCGCCCCTGACGCCCCGTTGGGTCGACCGCCTGGACGCCGTGCCGGCCGGCGCGCCGCTGATCTTGGTCGCCAACGAGGTGCTGGACTGCCTGCCGGCCCATCAGTTCGTGCGGACCGAGACCGGCTGGGCGGAGCGGATGGTCGGGCTGGATGAAGCCGGAAACCTGGCGTTCGGCCTGAAGGCCCTAGGCCCTCTCCCCTCCGTCGCCCAGGGGGCGACACCTCCCCCACAGGGGGAGGACCTAGCCGTCGGAATCGTCGTCGAATCCTCCCCCGCCCAGGCCGCCCTGGGGTCCGAGATCGGCCACCGCGTCGCGCGAGACGGCGGGGCGGCCTTGTTGATCGACTACGGCCGCGACGCACCCGGCGCCGGCGACACGCTGCAGGCCCTGAAAGCTCACGCCAAGGTCTCGCCGCTGGCGCAGCCGGGTCAGGCCGACCTGACCGTCTGGGCCGACTTTCCCGCCGTGCTGACCGCCGCCGCTCAGGCCGGGGCCGCGACCGGACCTATCCTGACCCAGGGCGCGTTCCTGCAAGGCCTGGGGATCGAGGCGCGGGCCCAGACCCTGGCCGACTCGCGCCCCGACCAGGCGGAAAAGCTGACCCGGCAGCTTGATCGCCTGACCGGAGCGGCGCAGATGGGCGAGCTGTTCAAGGTCGTCTGCCTGTCGGCGCCCGGCCTGGTCCCTCCCCTGTTCGAGGACGCGTGATGACCATCCACGACCTGCCCACCGTCCAATCGCCGCTGCTGGCCGCCGTCGCGGGGGTCCGGCACGCCTTCTTCACGCGCCAGGGCGGGGTGTCGACCGGACTTTACGCCAGCCTCAACGTCGGGCGGGGCAGCAAGGACGAGCCGGCCGACGTGGCCGAGAACCGCGCTCGGGCCGCGGCCTGGTTCGGGGCCGCGCCGGAAGACCTCAACACCTGTTTCCAGATCCATTCGACCATCGCCATCGTCGCCGACGGCTCGTGGGGCGAGGTCCGCCCGGAAGGCGACGCGGTGGTCACCAAGACCCCGGGCGTGGTCTGCGGGGCCCTGCACGCCGACTGCGCGCCCGTGCTGATCGCCGATCCTGTCGCCCGGATCGTCGCCGCCGCCCATGCCGGCTGGCGCGGGGCGCTGGACGGCGTCGTCCAGGCCGCGGTCGACCAGATGACGGCGTTGGGGGCCGAGCCCGCGCGCATGGTTGCGGCCGTCGGCCCCTGCATCGGGCCCCGGTCCTACGAGGTGGGGCTGGAATTCCTGCACCGCTTCGAGGCCGACAGCCCCGGCTCCGGCCGATTCTTTTCGCCGGGCGAGACCGACGACAAGCGCCTGTTCGACCTGCCGGCCTTCGTTCTGGACCGTCTGGAGACCGCCGGGGTGGGACAAAGCGAGTGGGTGGGCCGCGACACGCGAACCGAGGCGGATCTGTTCTTTTCGAACCGCAGGGCCTTCCTGGACGGGGAGTCCGACTACGGACGGCTTCTCTCGGCGATCGCGATCGAGGCATGAGCCCTCAGGACGAAGAGCCGAATAAAAAGATTCCGTCGAGACTCGGGGTTGTTCCCACGCCCGGGACTGCTAGAAGCCCCCGCAACGGCGACACCCCTTCCCGAGATAAAATCATGAAGCTGCTGTCCGGCAACTCGAACCGCACCCTGGCCCAGGCCATCGCGGAGTATCTCGACATGCCGCTGACCCGCGCCCAGGTGCGCCGGTTCGCCGACCTCGAAGTGTTCGTCACCATCGACGAGAACGTGCGGGGCGAGGACGTCTTCGTCATCCAGTCGACCAGCTATCCGGCCAATGACAACCTGATGGAGCTGCTGATCTGCATCGACGCCCTCAAGCGCGCGTCGGGCAAGCGGATCACGGCCGTGCTTCCCTATTTCGGCTATGCGCGCCAGGACCGGAAGACCGGCGGCCGCACGCCGATCTCGGCCAAGCTGGTGGCCAATCTGATCACCCGCTCGGGCGCCGACCGCGTGTTGACGATGGATCTGCACGCCGGCCAGATCCAGGGCTTCTTCGACATCCCGACCGACAATCTTCTGCCCTCGCGCCTGCTCGCCGACGACATTCACAAGCGCTACAAGCTGGGCGACGACCTGATGGTCGTCTCGCCCGACGTCGGCGGCGTGGTGCGGGCCCGGGCCCTGGCCAAGCGCCTGAACGACGCGGACCTGGCCATCGTCGACAAGCGCCGCTCGGCCCCCGGCGAAAGCGAAGTCATGAACATCATCGGCGACGTGAAGGACCGTCGCTGCATCCTGTTCGACGACATCGTCGATTCGGCCGGCACCCTGTGCAACGCCGCCGCCGCCCTGATGGCCCAGGGAGCCAAGTCGGTCTCGGCCTATGTCACCCACGGGGTGCTGTCGGGCGCGGCCGCCGAGCGGGTGGCCAATTCGGTGCTGACCGAGCTGGTGGTCACCGACTCGATCGAGGCTTCGGACACCGTCAAGGCCTGCAAGAAGATTCGCTACGTCTCCTGCGCGCCGCTGATCGGCGAGGCCATCCGTCGGATCGCCAACGAGGAATCGGTCTCCAAGCTGTTTGACTAAAACGCGTCGGAGAACACCTCCGGGGGAACCGTCCGCGACTTCGAACGCTTTTCCACGGCTCTGCTTGTCAAGACAGGGTGAACGGGCCGAGTGTCACAATCTCGCCCGCTCGCCAGTGCTATGCGCTGGCGTTCCAAGCCATTGGGGATGTTCTCGGGATGCCTTTCACCACGCGCACGCGAGCTGCACTGACAGCCATCGCCGTGGCCGCCGCCGCCGTGCTGGCCAGCTGCGGAACACCGCCGCCGCCCGTTGTCGCCGCCCCGCCCGCCCCGCCGCCGATCACCCTGTCCTCGAGCATCGTCGAAAAGGCCAGCGCCTTCCGCGGCTACATGCAGCGGGCCGGCGCGATCGGCGCCACCTTCCAGAACGGCGACCAGATCCAGGACTCGCTGAAGGTCGGCGTCGCCTATGAACCCAAACAGTTCCTGTCGGGCGCCACGGCCTACGCCGCCGTCCTGGCCCTGCAGGATCCGACCTATGTGGCCTCGGTGCGCGCGTTCGCCCCCGATCCGACCCAGCGCCAGCAGGTCATCAACCAGCTCATCGCCGACCCGGCCTATGCCGTCGGCTTCAAGGGCAGCGACACCGCCGCCGGCCTGATCATCGACACCCTCGGCGCCGAGGGCCTGAAGGTCTACACCGCCGGCAAGGCCGTGAAGCAGGCGGCCTATGACGTCCAGCGCGCGAAATGGTCGATGCAGTCGGTCGCGGACCGCGACGGCCGTCTGGCCTACGCCAAGACCATGTCGGCGACGCCCGGCCTGGCCGACAGCGCCGACATGGCCGCCCTGCGGGTAGCCTCGACCGGCGGCGCGCCTCTGGCCGCCATGTCCCGCGCGGCTCCGCCGCCCTACAAGCCGCTGGTCATCCGCGGTCTGGCCGTCGCGGCCCTGGCCGCTTTGGGCTACGCGGGCGACGACAAGTTGACCCTGATCGACGCGGTGATGGCCGAACCGGCCAGCGCCATGTGCCTGAACATGGGCAAGCTGAACCTCTACCAGTGCCTGGCCGTCGCCAAGCCGCACTACGAGGACGTGTTCTGCCTGGGCCAGCATATCCTGATGGACACCGGCATGTGCGTGATCAAGGCCTCCGGCGCCGAGATGCCTTACGAACCGCCGCCGCCCAAGCCGGTCCCTGCGGTCACCAAGAAGAAAGCGGTCCCGGCCAAGAAGCCCGCCGCGACCAAGAAGAAGAGCTAAGCGGCTCTACAGCCTGCCCTTTCGTCGCACTCCAGGCGGCCGCCCGTTGCATCGGGCGGCCGTTCTGTGTATGAGGCGCGACCCAAAAACGTCGACCGGGCGAGGCAATCCAGTCTTGTGCGGCGGCTTCGCATTTCGAGAGCATGGGGCTCTCCAGAGAGACAAGACATGGCCGAGATCATTCTCAACGTCGAAATTCGTGACCGCGCCGGCACCGGCGGTTCGCGCGAAACCCGCCGCCAAGGCAAGATCCCCGGCGTGCTGTACGGCGGCGCCAAGGCCCCGGTGAACATCGCCGTCAAGGGCAACGAATTCCGCAAGGCGCTCTTCACCGGCAAGCTGCTGGGCCACCTGGTGACCCTGCAACACGGCGACGAGAAGCAATCGGTCATCGCCAAGGCCGTGCAATTCCACCCCGTCACCGACGAGCCGCTGCACTTCGACCTGTACCGCGTCGGCGAGCACCAGCTGATCAAGATCGAAGTGCCGGTGCACTTCAAGAACCACGAAACCTCGGTCGGCCTGAAGAAGGGCGGCACGCTGGAAGTCATCCGTCACACCGTCGAGCTGGCCTGCCCGGCCGACAAGATCCCCGAAGAGCTGGTCATCGACCTGGCCTCGCACGACATCGGCGACGTCATCCGCATCTCGGAAATCAAGCTGCCGGAAGGCGTGCGTCCGGCCATGGACCGCGACTTCGTGATCGCCAACCTGAAGGCCTCGGCCGCTTCGCAATCGAACGAAGGCGACACCACCACCGCCGAAGCCTAAGGCTCAAGCGGTCGGGTTTCCGATCTGATATCGAGAACGGGCGGGCTTCACGGCCCGCCCGTTTTTCGTTGCCCGTTCTTCACCTTGGGCGTCCATTCTGGGTCTTAAGCGATGCTGATCCTCGCCGGCCTCGGCAATCCCGAGCCGAAATACGAGAAGAACCGGCACAATGTCGGGTTCATGGCGATCGACGCCCTGGCCCGCAAATGGGGCACGGCGCCGTGGCGTTCGCGCTTTCAGGGCCTGGCCTGCGAGGGCCAGGTCACGACCCCGAACGGCCCGGTCAAGCTGCTGCTGCTCAAGCCCAAGACCTTCTACAATGAGAGCGGCCGCGCCGTAGGCGAGGCGATGAAGTTCTTCAAACTGGCGCCGAGCGACGTGATCGTCTTCCACGACGAGATCGACATGGCTCCGGGCCGTTTCCGGATGAAGGCCGGTGGCGGGGCGGCGGGCAACAACGGCGTGCGCTCCATCACCAGCCAGATCGGGGATGGGTTCCGTCGCGGTCGGATCGGGGTGGGCCATCCGGGCCACAAGGACGCGGTGATGCACTACGTGCTGGGCGACTTTCACAAGATCGAGCACCAGTGGCTGGACCCGATGCTGGACGCCCTGGCCGACGCCCTGCCCTTCGCGGCGGCCGGCGACGACGAGCGCTACCAGGCCGAGGTGCTGCGCCTGGCCCCCGCGCCCAAGGCCGACCCCAAAAAAGCCGCGCGGCAGGCCGACTAGACCGCGATTGACGGCGCGGCCCCCAATCCACACATACCCTGGCTGAGCTTGGAGCCCTTCTTCCGATGATCCTCGTAGGCCTGTCGCTGATCTTCTCGATCGCCCTTTGCGTCCATGTGGTGCGCACGGGCCAGCAGATGTATTGGCTGATGATCATCCTGCTGTTCCAGCCGCTGGGCGGGCTGGTCTATCTGATCGCCATCATCGCGCCGGCGTTCCTGGGCGGGGCCAAGGCCCAGAAGGCCCGGCAGACCGCACGGCAGGTTCTGGACCCGCAACGCGAGTACCGCGAGGCCGGCAAGGCCGTCGAGGACGCCCCGACCGTCACGAACCGCACCCGCCTGGCCGTCGCCGCCAGCGGTCTGGGCAAGCACGCCGAGGCCGAGCGCTTGTATGCCGAGGCCCTGCAGGGCCTGTACGCCGACGACCCGCAGCTGCTGCTGGGCCGCGCCAACGCCTTGATCGAACTGGACCGCGCCGCCGAGGCCTTGCCGCTGCTGGAGAGCCTGAGCGCCCAGTCGCCCGCCGCACGCACGCCGAACGTCGCCCTGGCCATGGGCCGCGCCTACCACGCCCTGGGCCGGGACGCCGAAGCCGATACGGCCCTGCGCTGGGCGGCGGCTCATCTGCCGGGCTTCGAGGGGATGGCGCGCTACGCGGTGTTCCTGGCGCGAACCGGCCGCGAGGATCAGGCCCGCGAGACCCTGGCCGAGATCGACAAGCGCCTGGCCAAGACCCACTCGCACTTCCGCAAGGAGGCCCGCGGCTGGCGTGATCTGGCGGCGGCGGCGGTGGGATGATCCCGCTAAACCCTCTCGCGCCCGTCCCCGATCAGCAGGTGGCCCGCCCAGCTGACCACGCCGACCACCAGCGAACCGAAAATCCCCGCCCATAGGCCGTCGACGACGAAGCCTTTCAGCATCAGACCGACTAGGCCCAGCATCGCGGCGTTCACGACCAGCAGGAACAGGCCCAGCGTCAAAACAGTGATCGGCAGGGTGAGCACGAAGACCACCGGCCGGACGATGGCGTTGACCAAGCCCAGCAGCACGGCGGCGATCAGCAGGCTGGTCCACCCGCCGGGCACGGCGATGCCCGGCACGATCTCGGACGCCAGCCACAGGCCCAGGGCGGCGATGAGGGCGCGAATGATGAAGCGCGTCACGGGAAGTCTCCTTGGCGGCGAAGCGCGACCATTAGATGTGCATTCGCCTTGCCCCAGCAAGCCGTCGCTCGGCTTTGCGTCGCCTAGCCGACAATGAACATCCGCGTTGATGGCTATGATGCGCAGCTCGGCCCTGGCCACGGGAATACTATCGCCTGATGACATCGCCGACCCTGGATCACCTGCGCTCGACCACCCGTGATCTGCACGATGGCTTGGAGGCGCGGCTGGACGTGTTCGCACGGGTCGCCGATCCCGCCCGGCGCCGGGAAATGGTCGGTCGTTTCCTGGCTTTCTACCGTCCGGCCGAGGCGGCCCTGGCGCGGCTGCTGTCCCAAGAACCGGATCTGGAGTTCGAGGCGCGCCGCAAGACGCCGGCCCTGGAACGCGACCTGAAGACCCTGAACACCGCGCCGCCCGCCGACGCCCCGATCAGCCCGCCGGCGGGACGCTGCGAAGCCCTGGGCTTCCTTTACGTGCTGGAGGGCTCGACCCTGGGGGGGCGGGTCATCGACAAGCAGCTTCGCCTGCGCGGCCTGTCGTCCGAGGGTCTGAGCTTCTTCCAGGGTTATGGCGAGGCGACCGGCGCGCGCTGGAGGGCGTTCTGCGCCGTGCTGGAACGCGCTGACGACAAGGCGGCCGCGGCCCGCGGCGCACGGTCGGCCTTCACCCAGATGGAAGCCTGGATGTGCGGGGTCCCGGCATGATCGCGTCCGGTTCCACCCTCAGCTCCACGGCGGGCCCCATGGCGGAGCAGATCGCATCCTGCGACCGCGAGCCGATCCATATTCCCGGCGCCATCCAACCGCATGGCGTGCTGCTGGTGCTGGACCGCGACACCCTGGAGATCCGCCACGCGGCCGGCGACGTGGCCGGGCTGCTTGGCGTGGAGACCTGGATCGGGACCGCCGCCGGCGCCGTGCTGGGCGACGCCCTCGCCCGACGCATCGCCGCCGTCACCGCCTCTGGCAGCGGCGGGGGCTTTGTGGGCGCCTTGCGGGCCGCCGATCGCGCCTTCGATGTCAGCGCCACCTTTCAGGCCGACAAGGTGCTGGTCGAGATCGAACCGGGCCTGGAGCAGGCCCTGACCGGCGCTCAGATCCTGGCCCAGCTGGAGACCGCCGCGGCGGCCTTCGAGCGCTGCCCGGGCCTGAAGACCTTGTACGATCGCGCGGCGTTGGAGTTTCGCCACCTGACCGGTTTCGACCGGGTGATGGTCTATCGCTTCGGCGAGGACGACGCCGGCGAGGTGGTGGCCGAAAGTCGCGCGCCTCATGTCCAGGCCTTCCTCAACCACCGCTTCCCAGCCTCGGACATCCCCAAGCAAGCCCGCGCCCTCTACATGCGCAACCTGGTGCGGGTGATCCCCGACGCCGGCTATGCGCCCGCCCCGTTGCTGCCGCCGATGGAGCCCTTGCTGGACATGAGCGACTGCGCGTTGCGCAGCGTCTCGCCGGTGCACCTGCAATATCTGCGCAACATGGACGTCACCGCCTCGGCCTCGGTGTCGATCGTCAAGGATGGACGGCTGTGGGGGCTGATCGCCTGCCATCACGAGACGCCGCGCCTGCTGCCCTACGACATCCGCGCCGCCTGCCGCGCCCTGGCCGGGGGTCTGGCCCGTCAGATCAAGGCCAAGGAGGACGCCGAGGCCTATCGCGCGCGTCTGAGCCTGCGCTTGCTCGGCGACGACATCGTCGACGCCCTGGCGCGCGCCGACAACGGCGACCTGGCCCTGGAAGAGCATCTGCGCGACCTGAGGCGTCTTGCCGACGCCGACGGGGTGGCGGTGTTCCGCGACGACCACATCGAGGTGGCGGGCAAGCTGCCGCCCCACTTGGCGCTGGCGATGCTGCGCGACTGGGTGGTGGAGACCGCCTCGGCGGCCGGCGGCAACGGGGTTGCAGCCACCGACCAGGCGGCCGCCGACGTCCCCGAAGCCGTCTCGTTTCGCGCCCTGGCCTCCGGCCTGATGGGCGTGGTGGTCGAGCGCTCGCCTCTGCTGGCCGTTCTGTGGACCCGGGCCGAACAGGTCGAGACGGTGCGCTGGGCGGGCGAACCGGTGAAGGCGACCACGGCGGACGGCGTGCTGACACCGCGCGCCTCATTCGACGCCTGGACCCAGACGGTGCGCGGCCGGTCGCGCCCTTGGACCGTCGCCCAGACCAGCGCTGTCCTGCGGCTGCGCGACGATCTGGTCGAGCTGCGCCGCGCACGCCGAGCCTCCGAGCTGAACGGCCACCTGCGCGCCACCTTGCAGGACAAGGATGAACTGCTGCGGCAGAAGGACTTCCTGCTGCGCGAGGTGAACCACCGGGTGCAGAACAGCCTGGCCCTGGCGGCCAGCTTCCTGACGATCCAGATGAAGACCCTCGAGGACCCGATCGCCCGCGCGCCCCTGGAAGAAGCCAGCCGCCGCCTGACCGCCGTGGGCCTGGTCCACCGCCGGCTCTATCGCGGCGACCAGCTGGAGACGGTGGCCCTGGACAGATATCTGGCCGAGCTGGCTGAAGAGATGGTCGGCACGCTGGATGAGGATTGGGGTCGCTGCCTGCGCGTGGACGCCGCGCCGGTGACGGTGCCCACCGACAAGGCGGTGATCATCGGTCTTGTGGTCACCGAACTGTTCATCAACGCGGTCAAGTACGCCTATCGCGGAAAGCCGGGCCGGCTGGACATCGGCCTGGTCGAGGACGGCGATAGGATCCTGCTGATCGTCGCGGACCAGGGCGGCGGCAAACAGGGTCCGCGCGTGGGCTTCGGCAGCAAGATGATGGACGCCCTGGTGCGCCAGATGGGCGGGGTGCTGACCTACCACGACAACAATCCCGGCGTGCGGGCCGAGCTTTCCGTGGGACGGCTCTGAAAAACCCCCCTGGGAAACGCCGGTGGAAGGTGACGTCGCGTCGCCGGGATATTTTGCGCTTGAAAAAGTGAGAATGAACGTTCATTCTCACTTTCGAAGCGCCAATACCCGAGTCCGGGTGTCGGACATTACAATTACGTTATCGACCTTACCTTGACCGCAACGCCTTCCTATTTGACCCATTCTGGTGGGGATGATGGCGCGCGGTCGACGGGCGGGTCCGCACCAAGGGGATAGTTTTCCATGGCCGTGAATTCACTATCGGTGATGTCGCCGGACGGCGGCCTTTCACGTTACCTCACCGAGATCCGCAAGTTCCCGATGCTGGCCAAGGACGAGGAGTTCATGCTCGCCCAACGCTGGAAAGAGCATCAGGACAGCGAAGCCGCCCACAAGATGGTCACCAGCCACCTGCGTCTCGTGGCCAAGATCGCCATGGGCTATCGCGGCTACGGCCTGCCGATCGGCGAGGTGATCTCCGAGGGCAATGTCGGCCTGATGCAGGCCGTCAAGAAGTTCGAGCCCGACAAGGGCTTCCGCCTGGCCACCTACGCCATGTGGTGGATCCGCGCCTCGATCCAGGAATATATCCTGCGCTCGTGGTCGCTGGTGAAGATGGGCACGACCGCCGCGCAGAAGAAGCTGTTCTTCAACCTGCGCAAGGCCAAGAGCCAGATCGAGGCCTTCCAGGACGGCGATCTGCGGCCCGACCAGGTCAGCGCCATCGCCACCAAGCTGGGCGTGCTGGACAGCGAGGTCATCTCGATGAACCGCCGTCTGGGCGGTCCCGACGCCTCGCTGAACGCGCCGCTGCGCGCCGACGGCGAAAGCGAGTGGCAGGACTGGCTGGCCGACGAGGACCAGGTTTCGCAAGAGACCGTGGTCGCCGAGAACCAGGAAAAGTCGCTGCGGATGAGCCTGCTCGAGGAGGCCATGGTCGAACTCACCGATCGTGAACGCCACATCCTCACCGAGCGGCGCCTGAAGGACGACCCGACCACCCTGGAAGACCTGGCCTCGCAATACGGCGTCAGCCGCGAGCGGGTTCGCCAGATCGAGGTCCGCGCGTTCGAGAAGCTGCAGAAGTCGATGCGCGAAGCCGCCATCGCCAAGAACATGGTCGAAGCCTAAGAAGGCGCAGACCTGAAGAACGGAGCGCCCCGGATCGCAAGGTCCGGGGCGTTTTTCATGACTGCTGCTCTTCCCCAACTGATCCTGCTGCCCGGCCTGCTTAACGACGCCGAGCTTTGGCGCGATCAGATCAGCGGCCTGGCCGACGTGGCGCGTTGCAAGGTCCCCGACCTGACGCGCGGCGAGAGCCTGCGCGAGCTGGCCGAGCAGGTGCTGGCCGACGCCGAGCCGACCTTCGCCCTGGCCGGGTTCTCGATGGGCGGCTACGTGGCCCAGGAGATCGCCCGGATCGCGCCCGAACGCATCGAGCGCCTGGCCCTGATCGACACCGCCATCCGCGCCGACACTCCCGAACGCGCCGCCCAGCGCCGCGCCGTCAACGCCGCCGCCCGCCATAAGGGCGCATTCCTGGGCGTCGCCGACCGGCTGATGGCCAGCTATGTCGACGCCTCGCGCCTGGACGACAAGGACCTGACCGGTCGCATCCAGGCCATGACCCAGCGGCTGGGCCGCGAGGTCTTTCTGCGCCAGAACGGCCTGCCCCGCGAGGACGGCGCAGCGGCGCTGCGAGCCCTGCGCTGCCCGGTCGTGATCATCTGCGGCGAGCACGACGCGATCACCCCGCTGGCCGGCCAGCACGAGATGGCCCGCGCCATCGGCTGCACGCACATGGTGGTGATCCCCGACGCCGGCCACATGACGCCAATGGAAGCGCCGGAGGCGGTCAACGCCGCCCTGCGCCGCTGGTTGGCGCGGACCACGCGCTAGCGCGCCTCCAACTTCAGCGCCGCCTTCACCGCCCGCCAGTCCACCAGCTTGAAGTTCTGGCGTTCGCGGGCCGTCGATGGCGTCTCGCCCTCAACGTCGACATCGTCCTGCATGACCACCAGCCCCTGGGCGTAGGGCCCGACCGCGCCGCCCATCGCCGCGACGCCGTCGGTGCCGGTCACCCCGTCGACGCCGTTGGCGGCGATCACCGAGAAGCGCCCGGCATAGGCGGCCTGCGCGCCGTCGACCCGCCACACCGCGAAGGCGCTGTCGCCCTGGCTGGAGGCGATCAGCCAGGTCTTCCGGCCCTCGCGCAGCAGGGTCAGGCCCTCGACGTCCGGCTTCAGCCTGTCCGAAGGCGCGCCGGCCACCAGGGTGCGGGCCGCGCCCTTGGCGGGATCCAGATCGTAGCGCCAGATCCCCTTGGCCTCCTCGCCGATATAAAGCACCCCCTTGGCGTCATCGACGACGCAGCCTTCGGTCTGGCTGCCGACCGCGAAGCGCTGCTCCTCGGTCGCCACGGGCTTGCCGTCGCCCCCCACGGCGACGCGGAGTTGCCGCACCTGGCCGTCCGTGCCGTTGACGATGACGATGAAGCGCTCGCCCCGCCGGCCCATGCACAGGCCATAGGGTTCGGTCAGGTCGAGCGGCGCCAAGCCCCAGGGCTCGACCTTCAGGGTGGCGGGATCCATCAGGTAGAGGGCCGCGCCGATCCGCCCGCGATCGCTGGCCGCGACCAGCACGCGCTCGCCCCTCGCCGTGGCCAATCCGTCACGCAGGTCCACATTGTTAAGCTTGCCGTCAGGGATGAAGCCGGTCACGGCGCCCTTGAGATCGTACGTGTACAGACCAGCTTGCTTGTCGGTGCCGAAGATCACGACGCGCGAGGCGTCCTTGGGATCCACCCAGATTTCCGGGTCGTCTGCTGCGTCGGCGCGCTGTGTGGCGACGGATTGGGTCTCCCCCGCCGCCGGAACCGGCGTCCCCACGCCGACCGCCATCTTGGCGGAGTCCGACTTCGCCTCGGGATCAACGGGCTTGCAGCCAGCAAGAAGGAGAGAAATTCCCATTGCCGTCGCAAAAGTGAAACAAAAATGTCGAGTAAACATCACTAGCCCCAAGATGATGGCGAATTTATGCCCCGACGCGTGAAATCACGTGCGAACGGCCCCGTCAACGGCCGCGCCGACGATGGGGGTACTCACGATGAAGAAGAC
>NZ_JBAPVS010000035.1:0-3776 GCF_049283275.1 Caulobacter sp.
GGCCTGGTCTGCGCCGTCGCCGTGGGCGGCGCGCGCTGGCTGGAGCAGGCCGGCGCGGCGCTGGACCGCCAGCTGGACGCCGAGGCCAAGGCGGGCGTCACCCCTAAGGGCGTCTATCACACCGACCACGAATGGAGCGTCCGCGACGCGGTTCGCACCCCGCAGTTCTACGTGCTGCTGGCCGCCTATTTCAGCCATCTGCTGGCGGGCATCAGCGCCGCCAGCCTGACCCAGGCCCACCTGACCCAGCTGGGCGTGGCCGGCGCTGTGGCGGCGGGCATGCTCAGCCTGGAAGGCGGCATGCAGGTCGTGGCCCGCCTGGGCGGAGGCGCCGTCGGCGACCGGGTCGATCCGCGCTGGCTGCTGGTGTTCGCTCAGGGATTGCTGGTGGTCGGCCTGCTGGCCCTGTCGCGCGCCACGACGCCGTGGCTGCTGACGCTGTACGCGGTCGGCGTGGGCGCCGGATTCGGCCTGACCGTGCTGGCCGTCAGCCTGCTGCTGCTGAACTATTTTGGCCGCCGCAACAATGTCGAGCTGTTCTCCCTGACCTGCCTGATCGGGGCGGTGTCGGCGGCGGGGCCGTTCATCGGCGGCGCCGTTCGCGACCGCGTCGGCTCGTTCACACCGGCCTTCCAGCTGTTCGCAGCGATCACGGCGCTGGTGTTCGTGGCCGCGCTGTTCATGCGTCCGCCCAGATCCCGTCCCTAGGTTTCTGAACTCGACTTCCGGGCTTCACGCAAAGAAAAGGCCGCCCCGATCGAAATCGGGACGGCCCTTGTTCGTTAGCTCAAGACTTGGCTTAGAACGCGGCCTTCAGGCCGACAACGACGCGCTCGCCATAGATTTTGCCCAGATCGTGCTCGTCGGTGTCCGAGTAGCGCAGATCGGCCGAAATCTTGTCGGTCAGGGCGTAGTTCAGACCGATGTTCCAGGTCGCATATTCCGAACCTTGGTCGATCTGCTGTTCGCCGATGGCGCCGCTCAGGGTCAGCTTTTCGACGACCGGCATCGCGGCGTTGAGCTCGTAGTACATCGAACCGCCCTTGGTCAGCGGATACTGCGGCGAATAATAGACGGCGAGGCCGGCGGTCGCCGGACCGATCGGACGCGAAACCGCGGCCTTGAATTCCAGGTAGCTGTACGAGCCGGGCGACGCGACGGGAGCCTGGCCAGCCGGGGTCGGCGGAGCCTTGTCGTCGATGTAGCTGTAGTAGAGCACGCCGAGGTCGAAGCTGGTGTCGCCGTAGGTCGGCTTCAGGCCGGCATACAGGTCGATTTCAGCGGTCGGGTCGCTAGGGCCGAAGTCGACGTTCGAAGCCCAGACGCCAGCATAGCCGAGGCCGTAGGTCAGGTCGATGCCGCCAAAAACCTGCGGATCTTCTTGGGTTTGGCTAACGCCGCGGAACACGTAGTCGCTGGCCACGCCAACGTTGTACGAGAGCTTCAGTTCTTCAGCCATGGCGGCGCCGCTCATGGCGACCGAAGCAGCGGCGGCGACTAGCGCCAGTTTCAGAAACTTCATGTGTTCTATCCCCTTATTTCATTTTGCCGACCGAAGAGCATGGAGCCTTCGTCGTCCAGAGACGCCTGCAAGCGTGTTTGGGCACAACAGACATAGTTGACGGCTTAGCCCTAGTTGCAATCGCAGTGGTTAAAGCACCAGCAGAAACGACCGTAAGGGCGCAAAGTTTGAGCGAAGTGTGACGATTTTGCTTCAGAAGTGGCTGCGGGCGCCACAGTGTCAAAAGATTCGTTGTTTGGGCTTTACCTGCGGCTTTAGCGCATCGCCAGACTCGCCCCGCCCAAGTGGAGGCCCGCATCCACCAGCAAGGTTTCGCCGGTGATGTGCCGCGAGGCGGGGGAGGCCAGGAACACGGCGGAGCCGGCGATGTCCTCGGCGGTCGAGGCGACCTTCAGCGGCGTAGCGGCGGCCGCGCCGGCCCGCAGGCGATCGACGCGCTCTTCGTCCATGGCCTTGCCGAACCAAGGCGTGTCGATGAAGCCGGGGCAGACGGCGTTGACCCGGATCCGCGGCGCCAGGGCCCTGGCCAGCGACAGGGTCATGGTGGTTAGCGCGCCTTTGGAGGCGGCATAGGGCACCGACGAGCCGTTGCCGACCACCCCGGCGATCGAAGCGGTGTTGACCACGGCGCCCGGCTGCGGCGCGGCCTCCAGCAGGCTGCGGGCGGCGCGGACCATCTGGAAGGCGCCCACCACATTGACCGCGTAGAGCCGCAGGAAATCCTCGGCGTCGACCGCATCGAGATCGGCATGGTTGGGCGCGAACTTGGTGACGCCGGCGTTGTTGAACAGGGCGTCGATCCGGCCCGTGCCGGCCGCTGCCTGGGCGATCCGGCGGCAGTCCGCATCCTGGGCCACGTCGCCCTGGACCAGGACGGCCTTGGAGCCCTCGGCCGCGATCAGCCGCGCGGTTTCCTCGGCTTCTTGCGCGCTGCTGGCGAAGTTGACGACCACCAGGCCGGCGCCGCGTCGCGCGGTCTCCACCGCCATGGCCCGGCCAAGCCCGGTGGAGGCGCCGGTGACCACCACCGTATAGCCGTCGAAATCGCGTCCGCTCATCGTCGTTTCCTGTCCCAACGCTTGTTTGCGCGACGATAGCGACGCCACGCGCGCTTGTCTCGCCGGGGCGCGAGGCCTAGATGACCGCCCATGACCGAACTTCATGTGACCCAGCTGGGCCAGGTGGTGGAGCCTGCCGCCAGCCCCGATCAGGCCGTCCTCGAGCGCGTGCCCAATCCGCAGAGCGACGTGACCTATCTGGCGCGCTTCGTGGCTCCGGAATTCACCTCGCTATGCCCGGTGACCGGCCAGCCCGACTTCGCGCACCTGGTGATCGACTACGCCCCCGGCGACTGGCTGATCGAGAGCAAGTCGCTGAAGCTGTATCTGACCAGCTTCCGCAATCACGGCTCGTTCCACGAGGACTGCACGGTCAAGATCGGCCGCAAGATCGTCGAGATCGCCCAGCCGCGCTGGCTGCGCATCGGCGGCTATTGGTATCCGCGCGGCGGCATCCCGATCGACGTGTTCTGGCAGACCGGCCCGGCGCCCGAAGGGCTGTGGGTTCCCGACCAGGGCGTCGCGCCCTATCGCGGCCGGGGCTGATCGCTTCGCGAGTGCTGAAACACGAGGGGCGCATCCGGCCGGAGCGCCCCTTTTTCTTTGCGCCTAGCGCGACGGCTGCGCGGCCTGCGCGGGCGGCGGGGTCGGAACCGCGGGCGGGCGTTGGCTGGGCGGCTGCACGGGCCGGGCCGGACCGATCAGCTTGCGGAAGCTGATCCGCACCGTCCGGCCGATGGGATCGCGATAGTCCGGCTGATAGGCCTGGGGGGTGAAGCCCTGGCCGTCGTGCACGTCCTCGCGGGTGTCGAACAGGTTCTGGGCCTGCAGCTGCACCCGCGTGCCGCGCAGCCACGGATGGGCCCGCAGGAGGTCGGGGCGCGACGACAGGTCCGCGAACAGGTTCAGGCTTACCGTCGACAGGTCCCCGAAATACAGGTTGCTGTCCGCGGTCCTGCCGTTCAGGCGATAACCGCTGCGCCAGCTGCCGTTCAGGAACGCGCCCATGCCGCTCTTGAAGAGGCCCGCCTGGAGCTGGATCTCGTGTTCCGGGCCGGCGCCCGAACCGCCGTTCAGACGGTCGATGATCGGCAGGCCGTCTCGGATGGTGATCTCGTCCTTCAGTTTCCAGGTGTGGTAGAGCGAAACCCGGACCTGGCCTTGGCCGGGGCGCGGACCGCGGAAACCGCCGCCGC
>NZ_JBAPVS010000036.1:0-10795 GCF_049283275.1 Caulobacter sp.
TGATGTCCCGGGCCGGGTCCATCTTGGTGCTGATCGCCCACATCACGTCCTTCCAGTCGCGGGCGTTGATGTCGTGGTCCACGACGATCACCCACTTGGTGTACATGAACTGGCGCAGATAGCTCCAGACGCCCAGCATCACCCGCTTGGCGTGGCCCGGATAGGCCTTCTTCATCGACACCACGGCGATGCGGTAGGAACAGCCCTCGGGCGGCAGCCAGAAGTCGACGATCTCGGGGAACTGCTGGCGGATCAGCGGGATGAACACCTCGTTCAGCGCTTCTCCCAGCACGGACGGCTCATCCGGCGGCCGGCCGGTGAAGGTGGTCAGGTAGATCGGGTTCTTGCGCATGGTGATCGCCGTCACCTGGAAGACCGGGAACTTCTCGACGCTGTTGTAGTAGCCGGTGTGGTCGCCGTAGGGGCCTTCGTCCTCGTATTCGTCGAGCAGGACGTGGCCCTCGATGACGATCTCGGCGTGGGCCGGCACCATCAGCGGCACGGTCTTGGCAGGCACCAGATCGACCTTGGCGCCGCGCAGCAGGCCGGCGAACTGATATTCGCTCAGAGTGTCGGGCACCGGCGTCACGGCGGCCAGGATGGTGCCGGGATCCGCGCCCAGCACGGCGCAGGCGGGCAGGGGCTCTCTTTTCCCGGCCCGCTTATGGCGGGCGTAGTGTTGCGCTCCACCGCGATGGGCCAGCCAGCGCATGATGCAGCGGTCCTTGCCCAGCACCTGCATGCGATAGATGCCCAGGTTGAAGTCGTCCTCGCGGTCCTTGCCGGGACCCTTGGTGACCACCAGCGGCCAGGTGATCAGCGGCGCCGGCTCGCCCGGCCAGCAGGTCTGGACCGGCAGCTTGGTCAGGTCGATGTCGTCGCCAGTCAGGACCACTTCCTGCACGGGCGCCTTCTTCACCGTGCCCGGCCGCATGGCCATCACAGTCTTGGCGAGCGGGAGCATGTCCCAGGCGTCCTTCAGCCCCTTGGGCGGCTGGGGCTGGCGCAGGAAGGCCAGCAGTTCGCCGACCTCGCGCAGCTCGCCGGCGGTGGTGCGCGGCTCGCCGCCCAGGGTGACGCCCATGGCCACGCGCTTGACCGTGCCGAACAGGTTGGCCAGGGCCGGCATCGGCGAGCGGCTGCCGTCGGGCAGGATCACATTCTCGAACAGCACCGCCGGCCCGCCCGTGGCCAGCAGGCGCGTCTGGATCTCGGTCATCTCCAGCACGGTCGAGACCGGCTCGGTCACCCGCACCAGTTCGCCCTTCGCCTCGAGGACGTCGATGAATTCGCGAAGCGAGCGATAGGCCATGCCGGGGAACTCCTGAACGCGGCGGAACCTAGAGGCCGCCTCCCGCTCCGGCAAGGTCGCGCCGAAAAGCTTCGACCTAGGCGCCGCGCCCTCGGCGTGATCTCTGGCCCCATGACATTCGAGTTTGCAGCAAGATGACCGACGCCGCCCCCGCCGATCCCCGCGTCGTCCGCCGCGCGACGATCCTGCGCCTGGCCACGGGCCTGATCCAGGGCCTGCTGCTGTACGGCCTCTATCAGGCCGACAAGTCCAAGGTCTGGCCGGCCACTTCGCGGGAGCTGTTCGCGGCCCTGCTGCTGGTCTTCCTGTTCACGCCGTTCGTCGTGCTGGCCGGGGTCTCGGCCCTGCGTTTTCGCACCCTGGCGGTCTGGAAGGCCGTGGCCGTGATCGTCGCCGCCGGCCTGGGCGCCTATGGCGTGTGGAGCGGCGACCCCGCCGCCCGGGGCGTCGACGGCATGGGACCGCAGACCGTCCTGGCCGTCGCCGCCCTGATCTTCATCGGCCATCACCTGGTCCAGCCGGCCGACATGGAGCGGCGGCGGATCGCGCGCTTCGCGACCTATTTCGACGTCACCTGGAAGCACGGCGTGCAGGCGGTGCTGTCGCTGGGCTTCACCGGGGCGTTCTGGCTGCTGCTGTTCCTGGCCGCGGCCCTGTTCAAGCTGATCGGCGTCGACGCCATCGACCGGCTGATCAAGCACGAGGCCTTCGCCTTCCCCGCCACCTGCGTGATGTTCGCCGCCGCCGTCCAACTGACCGACGTGCAGACCAATCTGGTGCGCGGGGTTCGCACCGTGGCCCTGACCTTGCTTGCCTGGCTGCTGCCGCTGATGGCTTTGATCGCCGCGGGCTTCCTGCTGACCCTGCCGTTCACCGGCCTGGAGCCGCTGTGGAAGACCCGCAGCGCCACGGCCATCCTGCTGACCGCCGACGCCTTCCTGATCCTGCTGGCCAACGCCGCCTATCAGGACGGGACCGAGAAGACCGCCGTGGTGCTGAAATGGGCCGCGCGGCTGGCGGGCGTGCTGCTGGTCCCGATCACGGTGCTGGCCGCCTATGGCCTCTCCCTGCGCATTGGCCAGTACGGACTCAGCCCCGACCGGATCATCGCCGGCGCCTGCGTGCTGGTCGCGGCGGGATACGCGCTCGGCTACACGGTAGCCGCCGTGCGGCCGGGCGCCTGGATGAAGGCCCTGGAGGTCACCAACATCGCCATGGCCTTCGCGGTGATCGTGGTGCTGCTGGCGCTGTGCACGCCGGTTGCTGATCCGAGGCGGTTGTCGGTGGGTGATCAGATGAAGCGGCTGCATGGCGGCAAGGTTTCAGCCGAGGCGTTTGACTACCTCGCCCTGCGCTTCGATGACGGCCTTTTCGGTCACCAAGCCCTGGACGTCCTCCAGCGCGATCCCAATCCCGTCATCAAGGGAAAGGCGGTCTGGGTCGCGAGGCTCGACAGCAGGCCTTATCAGCCGGTGCAGACCGCGCGCCCCGATCGCTTCACGAAGACCAAGGTCTATCCGAAGGGCCAGGCCTTGCCCAAAAGCTTCGTCGATCAGGCCTGGAACGCCGAGGACGAACCCAACTGCCTTCCGGGCTACGCGGAGTGCGAGGCGGTGTTGGCCGACACCGACGGCGACGGCGTGGCCGAGGTGCTACTGTCCTACGGCCGGACCTTCGACATCTTCAAGGCCGATGCGGCCGGCGTCTGGACCAAGACGGCCGAGACCACCGCGTTCTGCGGGGATGTCGACAAGGCGCTGGAGGCCGGAGACGTCCATGTCGCCCCGTCCCCGCCGGCCCAGGACCTGGTCATCGGCGGCAAGCGGATGAGAATCGATCCTTCGCCGTCCTGCGCCAAGGGCGGGGAGACGGACGAGGTGGTCGTACTCCACGCCAAGCCCTAACCCACCCCTTCGCTCACCGCATTGAGCCGCGCATAGACCCCGCCCGCCGCCTTCAGCTCCCCATGCCGGCCCTCCTCGACCACCCGGCCGTTCTGGAAGACCAGGATGCGGTCGGCGCCGCGCACGGTCGACAGGCGGTGGGCGATGACGATGGTCGTGCGGCCGTGCATCAGGGCCTCGGCGGCTTCCTGGACCTGGCCCTCGGTCTCGACGTCGAGCGAGGAGGTGGCCTCGTCCATCACCAGGATCGGCGCGTCGGTCAGGAAGGCGCGGGCGATGGCCACGCGCTGGCGCTCGCCGCCCGACAGCTTGATCCCGCGCTCGCCGACCAGGGTGTCGTAGCCCCGGGGCAGGCGCAGGATGAAGTCGTGGGCGCGGGCCTTCTTCGCCGCCTCGACGATCTCTTCCTCGGTGGCGTCGGGGCGGCCGTAGGCGATGTTCTCGCGCAGGGTGCGGTGGAACAGGGCAGGGTCCTGCGGCACCACGGCGATGGCCCGGCGCAGCGAGCCTTGGGTCACCTGGGCGACGTCCTGGCCGTCGATGACGATCCGTCCGCCCTGCAGGTCGTGCAGGCGCTGGACCAGCTTGACGAAGGTCGACTTGCCCGAGCCCGTCGGCCCGACCAGGGCCACGCGCTCGCCCGGCGCGATGGTCAGCGAGAAGTGGTCGTACAGCGCAGCCCCGGCCGACTTGTAGCGGAAAGTCACGTCCTCGAAGACGATCTTCCCCGGACCGCGGACGAAGTCGGGCGCGTTCGGCAGGTCGGCGATCTGCGGCGTCAGGTCCTGCCAGGCGGCCAGGTCCTCGGTGTCGTCCAGGCCCTTCTGCAGCATGCGGATGTTCTCGCCCATGTTGCGCAGATAGCCGCTCATCAGCATGAACGAGGTGATGGCCACGACCACGTCGCCGGGCGTGGCGGTTCCCTTGGACCAGGCGTGGATCATCGCCGCCGTCAGCCCGCCTTGCAGCACCACCAGCAGCAGGTTCTGGCCCAGCCAGACATTGGTGAACTTGTGCCAGGTGACCATCACCGCCTCGCGCCAGGCGGCGGTGACCAGGGCGACCTGGGCGCTTTCGCGGGCCTCGGCGCCGAAGCTCTTGACGGTGGGGTTGGAGGTCACCGCATCGGCGAGGCTGGCGCCCATCCTGGAATCCAGGGCGTTGGACTTCAGGTTGGCGGGGCGGACATAGCGGGTGGTGACCACCACATTGACGGCGATATAGGCGACGACCACCGCCAGGGCGACGGCGCCGGCCAGGGGCTGGCGAACCATCAGCATCACCGACAGGCCGACCAGCACGATCACGCTGGGAGCCAGCCAGATGGTCACCGCGTCGGTGACGCTGTCATAGCCCCACATGGCCCGGGTCAGCTTGCGCACCGTGGCGCCGGCGAAGCTGTCGGCGTGCCAGTCGGACGAGAAAGCCTGGACGCGGGCGTAACCCTCGTTGGTCATCTCCTCCATGTTGCGCGCGGCCAGCGGGATCCAGAACCGCATGGCCAGGTTGCGGATCAGCGAGAAGCCCAGATAGACCCCGACGAAGGCCGCCCAGGCTTTCCAGACCGTGTCGACGGCCGATGGGCCTTGGCCGATCGCGTCGACCAGCCAGCCCGAGACCTGCGGCAGGGCCACGTCGAAGCCGATGGCCAGCAGGGTGAGGCCGACGCCCGCGAAGAACAGGCCTTTGCGGCGCAGCCAGAAGCGCGCGATGAAGCCCATCACCCTGGCGTTGCTCAGGGCGCGGCGGCGTTCGCCGTGGTCATCCTCGTCGATGTGGTCGGTCATGATGCAGGGTAGATAGGCGCTCTGCGTCCTCGAGGCGAGCCGAGGTTCAGCCTCGGTCTAGGGCTTGCGCGATCTGTTGCCTCGGCGCCGCGATCCGCCGAACGGCCGCCAGCGCAGGTACCAGCGGATGGCCGGCCCGATGATCGGGGTGCGCAGTAACGGCCGCACCGCGTGGGGCCGGGTCTTCAGGAAGCACATCACCGCCCCGATCCAGAACACCGTGGTCGGCATGTACGGCACGAACAGGCCGACCGTTCCGGTGGCGAACAGCGCCGCGCCCAGGCTGTCCAGCGCCCAGTGGGCCGGACGGGACAGGCGCTTGCGGGGCGGGCGGGGAGCATCGGTCATGCGGTGCGAATGTGGGGGATGAAACCCCGCACGGGAAGGGCCGTTTCGGAAAGCCCTGCCACAGGGGAGGGCGTGGCCTGGCGCCCGCGCGGTGCGCAGCCAGGCCCAGGACCCTAGGCGAACCGCAAGTGGCCCAGCGTGTCGCCGTGCAGCCTGGCGTCGATGCGGCCGCCGAACTTCGTCAGCGAGGTCAGCCGCGCCACCATGCCGACATCTCCGGCCCGCTCGAAGGCTCGCGCCGCGGCGGTCCACAACACGGTGGTGACCGGGTGCGGCAGCACGATCCCGGCGGCCAGGCCCAGGGCCAGCAAGGTCCAGGCTTCCAGGCGATCGACCAGAAGAGCGATGGGCGGGCGGGGCATGGCGGAAACCTTTCGAAGCGCGGTGCGGAGGTCACCCTGGGCCTCGGCGACCGATCAATCCAATTGATCCTTTTTCGGACCGAGATCGGATAACTCTATGGTCTCGGTTCGACACGGTTGCGCGAGGCGGGAGGCGAGGGCTAAGCCTTGCCCATGAACGACACGTCCACCGCCGTCCTGCCGGACGCCGCCGCCGGCAACTGGGTCGACCGCCATGCGCCGCCGGCCCTGCGGCCGTGGCTGAAGCTGGGCCGTTTCGACCGGCCGACGGGAATCTGGCTGCTGATGCTGCCGGGCTGGCAGGGCATCGCCCTGGCGGCGGCAGGGCAGGGGCAGTGGCCCAATCCCTGGCTGCTGATCGCCTTCTTCGCCGGGGCGGCCCTGATGCGGGCGGCCGGCTGCGCCTTCAACGACATCGTCGACCGCGACTTCGACGCCCAGGTCAGCCGCACGGCCCTGCGCCCGATCCCGGCCGGCCTGATCAGCGTCAAGCAGGCCTGGGCGTTCGTCGTCGGCTGCTGCCTGGTCAGCTTCGGGATCCTGGTGTGCCTGGGCTGGCTGGCCATCGGCCTGGGCGTGGCCTCCCTGGCCCTGGTCGCGGCCTACCCGTTCATGAAGCGCATCACCTGGTGGCCGCAGGCCTGGCTGGGCCTGACCTTCAACTGGGGCGCGCTGCTGGGCTATGCGGCCGCCACCCATCGGCTGGATGGGGCGGCCGTGCTGCTCTACGCCTCGGGCCTGTTCTGGACCCTGGGCTACGACACGATCTACGCCATCCAGGATATCGAGGACGACGCCCTGGCCGGGGTGAAATCGTCGGCCCGGCGGCTGGGTCAGCATACGCAGGTCGGCGTGCTGGCCTTCTATGTCGCCTGTTTCGCGCTGGCGATCGCGGCGGCCTGGGTCGGCGGGCTGGGACCGCTGTTCCTGCCCCTGGCCGCCCTGTTCGCCGTCCACCTGTCGCGCCAGGCGGCGGCCTTGCGGATCGACGATCCGGCCGGGGCTCTGGCCCTGTTCAAGTCCAACACCCAGGCCGGCGCGGTGCTGTTCCTGGCGCTGGCGGCGGGGATGTGGAAGCCGCCGGGGCTTTAGGCCCCCTCCGGCCCTTCGGGCCACCTCCCCCAGAGGGGGAGGATTAGAACGGCCCGTTGCGATAGATCCGCTCCATGCTCCGCTCCAGTTCGCCCAGCCGGCGGTCGTAGGCGCGGTTCAGGCAAGAGCGGTTGGCCCCGCACTTTCGGCGATCGCGCAACCACTGTTGCTGATCGTCCATCAGCGCGCCACGGCCGCCCATGGCCAGGGTGTGCTTGTTGATGTCGTAGAGCAGCGCCATCCGCACGTCCTTGTCGTTCAGGGCCAGGTTGGCGCAGATCGCCTTCTCGTCCGGAGCGCGGGCCTTGGCGCAGTCGTAGCTGGCGGCTTGAGCGGCCACGGGGACGGCGAAGGTCAGGGCGAGGGCGGTCAGGAGCAGGCGCATGGTGGTCTCCAAGGGGGCGTGACGTCGGGTCATTCTGTAAGCCGGAAGCTGAATGTGGCATGATGGGTTCCATGGCCGTCGCGTCTCGCATCAAGCCTCAGGAACTGTTCACGCCCCAGGAGTGGGCGCCGCTGTCGGCGCGCTCGTCCTGGAAAGGCCTGGCGATGGTCGCCCACGCCTGGGCGGTGATCATCGCGGCCGGCGCGATGTTCGTGATCTGGCCCAACCCGCTGACCTACATCCTGGCGGTGATGCTGATCGGCGCGCGCCAGCTGGGCCTGGCCATCCTGATGCACGAGGCCGCGCACGGGGGGCTGCATCCCAATCTCAAGGTCAACGACTGGGTCGGCGAATGGCTGTGCGCCGCCCCGACCGGCGCGTCCCTGGCCAAGTACCGGCCCTATCACCTGACCCACCACAAATACGCCCAGCAGGCCGAGGATCCGGACCTGGTGCTGTCGGCGCCGTTCCCCACCACCCGCGCCAGCTTGCGCCGCAAGATCGTCCGCGACCTGACCGGCCAGACCTTCTTCAAGCAGAGGTTCGGCCCGCTGCTGGGCAAGCTGAGGGCGGACCAGCCCCACCGCGTCTTCAGCGGCGAGGTCGCGCGGCAAAAGCCCTTCCTGCTGTGGAACCTGGGCCTGCTGGTCGTGCTCAGCGCCATGGGCCTGTGGTGGGCCTGGCTGGCGCTGTGGATCGTGCCGATGGCGACCTGGTTTCCGCTGGTCACCCGGCTGCGCAACATCGCCGAGCACGCCCTGGTGGCCAAGGACGAGCCCGACCCGTTCCGTCATGCGCGGACCACCCGGGCCAACTGGATCGAGCGGGCTCTGATCGCGCCCTATCACGTCAATTTCCACGCCGAGCACCACCTGTTCATGCACATGCCGTGCTGGAACCTGCCCAAGGCGCATCGGCTGCTGGTCGCCAAGGGCCGGACGGACGGCATGCTGACCGCCCCGGGCTATCTGTCTGTGCTGAAGGCGGCGTCCAGCCGCGTCCCGGCCTAGGGACCGACGCCGGGCCGTGCTCTAAGGCGGCCATGATCGAAGCCTCCCTGACCGGCCGCCGCGCCTTCATCCTGGAGAACACCCGGCTGCAGGCCCCGCCGCACACGCCGGAGCTTGCGCTGCATCTGGCCGACGAAATCACGCCGATCTGGAAGCTGACCGAGGAGGCCCTGGCCGAGATCGGCCTGCCGCCGCCGTTCTGGGCCTTCGCCTGGGCGGGCGGCCAGGCCCTGGCGCGCTACGTCCTCGACAACCCCGAGATCGTCGCGGGCAAGCGGGTCATCGACTTCGCCAGCGGTTCGGGCCTGGTGGCGATCGCCGCCATGAAGGCCGGCGCGGCCAGCGTGCTGGCGGCCGACATCGACGTGTTCTGCGAGGCGGCGATCGGCCTGAACGCGGCGGCCAACGGGGTGTCGATCACCTTCACCGAAGTCGATCTGCTGGACGCCCCGCCGCCGGCCGCCGACGTGCTGCTGGCCGGCGACATCTGCTACGAGCGCCCGATGGCGCAGGCCGTCATGGCCTGGCTGGGTCAGGGCCGCGCGGCGGGGGCCAGCGTGCTGATCGGCGATCCGGGCCGCACCTACTTCCCCAAGGACGGGCTGGTGAAGCTGGCCGAATACCAGGTGCCCACCACGCGGGAGCTGGAGGACATGGCCGTCAAGCGCACCAGCGTCTGGACTCTGCCGTGACGGCCATCTAGAACATAAAGAGAACAACTTCGGAGGCGCAACCATGCGCGAAGACGGCAAGATCGACTATATCGAGTGGCCCGCAGGCGACCTGCCGGCCACCAAGGCCTTCTACACAGCCGCGTTCGGCTGGGCCTTCACGGACTACGGCCCTGACTACGCGGCCTTCGAGGGCCAGGGCGCCGACGGCGGGTTCGCCACGCCGCAGGAAGGCTCGACCGACCGGCCGCTGGTGGTGCTCTACGCCCACGACATCGAGGCCATGCTGGCCAAGGTGACGGCGGCCAAGGGCGTGGTCACCAGGCCGATCTTCAGCTTCCCCGGCGGCCGCCGCTTCCACTTCACCGATCCGTCCGGCAACGAGCTGGCGGTGTGGAGCGAAGGCTAGGCGCGGCCGGGGACAGGCCCTTGCGGCGTGTCCCCATGTTCAAGCGCCGAGCCTGCCGACGGGGACACGCCGCAAGGGCCTGTCCCCGGCAGCCCGACAGAAAAACCGTCACGAAACCGCGATAAATCCGTCTCCGGACGATTTACAGGGCGGCGGACGGTGGACCAGGCAAGAACCTGCGGCGACTGCGGGATGTGCTGCAAGCTGATGGGCGTGGCCGCCATCGACAAGGCCCCGCACGTCTGGTGCGGCCATTTCCGCAAGGGCGCGGGCTGCGGGATCTACGCCGACCGGCCCAAGGCCTGCGCCGATTATGCCTGCTACTGGCTGGACGCGCCTAATCTCGACGACCGTTGGCGGCCCGACCGCGCGCGCTTCGTCCTGCACCGTGAGAACGGCGGCCAGACCCTGGTGGTCGAGGTCGATCCGGCCTCGCCCGACGCCTGGCGGCGCGCGCCGTACTACGACACCTTCAAGGCCTCGGCGGCGCGCGGCGCGGACAAGGGCCTGACCCTCAACGTCCTGGTCGGCGGGCGCGGCTGGGAGATCCTGCCCGACCGCGACGTCGATTACGGCCTGGTGCGCGAGATCCCGGCATGAGCGAAGCAGCCCCCGCCCCTGTTCTTTCCCCCGCCCCCTCCAAGTCGTGCGGCGACTGCGGCATGTGCTGCAAGGTCCTGCACATCAGCGAACTGGCCAAGCCGGCCGGCCAGTGGTGCGGGGTGTTCCGCAAAGGCTCGGGCTGCGGCGACTACGACGGCCGCCCCCAGGCCTGTCGAAGCTTCCATTGCCTGTGGCTGACCTCGGAAAAGCTGGACGGCGCCTGGCGGCCCGACAAGGCCGGCTTCCTGATGTATCCCGACCGCGACGGCAAGCGGCTGAACGTGGTGGTCGATCCGGGCAAGCCGGCCTCGTGGAAGCGCGAGCCCTATTATTCACGCCTCAAGGCCATGTCGCAGCGGGCCTATGACGGCTACGAGCTGCTGATCTGCATCGGCGACCGCCGGGTGGTGATGTTCCCCACCGAGGACGTCGACCTGGGCGTGCTCAATCCCGACCACAAGCTGGTCAGCGGCTATGTCGACAAGGACGGCCACAGGGTCCCGTTCGCCATGGTGCTGAGCGACGCTTAGGGGCGGGAATGACGAATGTAGAGAGTTAGAGGATCGGCCGAGCAGCCCGAAGCGCTGAACCTAGCCGCCCCTCTCAGAACTTCGGCCGAAACGCCCTGGGGCTCCAGCCGAAGTCGGCTCGCGCCGGGGCGTCGTCGAAGGTCAGGTTCTGGGCCATGCGGTCGCCCATGGTCGCCGTGGCGCCGGGATAGAACGGCTTGGCCAGGGTCAGCAGCAGGCGAAACAGCCAGGCCGGCAGGGACAGGATCGCCGGTCGACGGCCCAGGCCCGCATAGATCCGCTCGGCCATCACGCGGTAGGTCAGGGTCTCGCCGCCGACCAGGTCATAGGCCTTGCCGCGGGCGGCCGGGGCCTTGGCCGCGGCGATCGCGCCGGCGGGCAG
>NZ_JBAPVS010000037.1:0-4002 GCF_049283275.1 Caulobacter sp.
ACGACGTGGCCCGCCGCGTCGACAGCGCGTACCTCGCCCGCATGGTCGCCGAGCACCGCATGGACGAGGTCGAGGCCGCCGAACTGATCGTCGACCTCACCTACACCCTGCCCAAGAAAGCCTACAAGCTCGACCAACGGCCCCAATGGGCCCGATCGGTCGCGCCCGCCAAACACGCCGCTGAATAGATTTTCCGGAGCTTCCAGATGTTCACCAAGACCTATCACGCCACCCATCCGGACATGATGTTCGCAGTCGGTAACGACGACCTGCGCGATCGCTACCTGATGGACGGCCTGTTCACCGCCGACGATATCGTGCTGCATTACAACCACGCCGAACGTTTCGTGGTCGGCGGCGCCGCGCCCGTCTCGAAGGGCGTCAAACTGCCTGACCAGACCGAACCCGCCTCGGCCGCCGGCCACCCGTTCCTGGAGCGTCGCGAGCTGGGCGCGATCAATGTCGGCGGCGGCAAGGGCAAGGTCACGGTCGATGGCGTCGTCTACGACATCGAGCCGCGCGACGGCATCTACGTGACCATGGGCTCCAAGGACGTGGTGTTCGAAAGCGTCGACGCCGCCAACCCGGCCCGCTTCTACCTGACCAGCCTGCCGGCCCATGCCGCGTTCGAGACCAAGAAGCTGGAATTCGCCAACGCCGTCCCGCTGGAGCGCGGCGCGCTGGAGACCTCCAACGAGCGCACCATCTACCAGTACATCGTGCCGACCACCTGCAAGTCGGCGCAACTGCTGCTGGGCATGACCGTCCTGAAGCCGGGCAGCGTCTGGAACACCATGCCGCCCCACCTGCATGACCGCCGCTCGGAAGCCTATTTCTACTTCGGCCTGGGCGAGAACGATCGCGTCTTCCACTACATGGGCGAGCCGGACGAGATGCGTCACATCGTGATCGCCAACGAGGAAGCCGTGATGAGCCCGCCGTGGTCGATCCACATGGGCTCGGGCACCTCGAACTACACCTTCATCTGGGCGATGGGCGGGGAGAACCTCGACTACACCGACATGAACGTGCTGGACATCTGCCAGCTGAAGTAGGAGCGCGAACCGCTCCACTTCTCTTCGGCTGACATCCCGGCCGTCGCGAAGGCAAGAGCCGGGACCGTCGTAAGCGCAAACGTTCGCGGCGGTCCCGGATCGGCCTTTCAGGCCGTCCGGGATGACAAGATTCAGGATCAGGAAGCACGCAACATGGCCAATCCGTTCAGCCTCGAAGGCAAGGTCGCCCTCGTCACCGGCGCCAACACCGGTCTGGGTCAGGCCGTGGCCGTGGCCCTGGCGCAAGCCGGCGCTGACATCGCCGCCGCAGGCCGCAGCGCCCCGACCGAGACGCAAGGTCTCGTCGAGGCGACCGGTCGCAAATTCCTGTCGATCAAGGCCGACTTCGGCTCGATCGAACCCGTCCAGCGCGTGGTCGACGAGACCGTCGCCGCGTTCGGCAAGGTCGACATCCTGGTCAACAACGCAGGCATCATCCGTCGCGCCGACAGCATCGAGTTCTCCGAGGCCGATTGGGACGCGGTGATGGACACCAACCTCAAGGTCGTTTTCTTCCTGACCCAGGCGTTCGCCAAGCAGGTGCTCAAGCAAGGCGGCGACAATGACCTTGGGGGGGGCAGCATCGGCAAGATCATCAACATCGCCAGCCTGCTGTCCTTCCAGGGCGGCATCCGCGTGCCGTCCTACACGGCCAGCAAGAGCGGCCTGGCGGGTCTGACCAAGATCCTGGCCAATGAGTGGGCTTCGAAGGGCATCAACGTCAACGCCATCGCGCCCGGCTATTTCGACACCAACAACACCGAAGCCCTGCGCAACGACGCCGACCGCAACGCCTCGATCCTGGCCCGCATTCCGGCTGGCCGCTGGGGCCAACCGGGCGACCTGGGCGGGGCCGCCGTGTTCCTGGCCTCGCAGGCCGCCGACTATGTTCAGGGCATTACCTTGCCCGTGGATGGCGGTTGGCTGGCGCGCTAGAGGCAGAAATCTGCGCAAAGGCGAATTTGGTACCGCAACCATTGCGCCGCGCTCCTTTTCGCGGTCGGCAAAGCGCGGTAAGGGCGCCGCTGCGTCAGCAAGGGTCACCGACAAGCGCTGTGGGCCGGCCGACGTTTCGTACGTTTCTTTCCTGATGAACCGTCGCGGCGTCGCGGTGGTCGCGGAGCTTCGCGCATGCGTAATCCCCTGTCTCTTGGCGGCGATCGTCCCACCAGCCGTCACGTCCGACAGAACGCCAACCTGCTCAGCGACCTGCTGAACGAGGCCATCGCCTATCTGGACGGCGATGAGGCCGCCCAGATGGTGGCCAAGGCCCGCAGGGCCGCTTCGATCGAGGACGTGGCCAACGGCGACGCCCCGGTGCTGGACCGCCTGTTCGCTGACCTGTCGAGCGATCAGGCCATCTTCCTGGCTCGCGCCCTGGCCAGCCACTCGATGCTGGCCAATATCGGTGAGGACGTCGCCGGTCGCCGCCGCCATGCCGAGGTCGACGCCCAGCCGGGCGACGAGCGTCCCCGCACCCTGGTGGACGCGGTCAAGGCGCTGGTCGCCGACGGCAAGTCGCCGGCCGAGCTGACCAAGGTCCTGGCCGCCATGAACGTGGTGCCGGTGCTGACCGCCCATCCGACCGAGGTGCGCCGCCGAAGCATGGTCGACCGCGAGACCGAAATCTCGCGCTTGATGGCTCTGCGCCGCCACCACCTGCCGCCGGCCATGGACGCCGACATCCGCGAGCGTCTGTTCCGCGAGATCGCCCTGATGTGGCGCACACGGCTCTATCGCCCCGAGCGGATCACCGTGAAGGACGAGATCCGCAACGCCCTGTCGATCGTCCGCACCTCGATCCTGCCGGCGATCATCGACCTCTATGGCGACTGGTCGCAGGCGATCGGAGAGCACGGCCAGATGGCCCCGCTGTTGAAGATGGGCTCGTGGCTGGGCGGCGACCGCGACGGGCACCCGGGCGTCAACGGCGACACCCTGAAGCTGGCCCTGGCCTCCCAGGCCCGGGTGATCCTGGACTGGTACGCCGGCGAGGTGCGCAAGTTGTGGTCCAACCTGGCGGTCTCGACCGCCTATGCGCCGGTGTCCGAGGAGCTCCTGGCGCTGGCCGCCCAGGCCAGGGACCCGTCGGTCCACCGCCTGGACGAGCCCTATCGCCTGGCGCTGGAACTGATCTTCGACCGTCTTTCGGCGGTGTCCCAAAAGCTCACCAACCAGTGGGTGGCCTTCGCCACCAGCCGCACCGACGTCGAGCCCTACGGCCATCCGGACGCCTTCGTCGCCGACCTGAAGATCGTCGTCGACAGCCTCGAGCGCCAGGGCGGCGAGCGCCTGGTCGGCTCGGCCCTGCGCACTCTGATCGAGGTGGCCCAGGCCTGCGGCTTCCACCTGATGAGCCTGGACCTGCGCCAGAACGCCGACGTCCACGAGCGGACGCTGCACGAACTGTTCCAGCGGGCCGGCTCCGGGGTGAAATATCTGGACCTCGACGAGGAGGCCCGCTCCAAGCTGCTGATCGACGAGCTGTCGCACCAGCGGCCCCTGGTCTCGCCGTTCACCGCCTATGGCGAGGAGACGACGCGGGAGCTGGCCACCATGGAGGCCGCCGCCCAGATGGTCCGCGACTACGGTCACGGCTGTATTGGCGCCTATGTGATCTCCAAGTCAGCGACCCTGTCGGACATCCTCGAGCCCCTGGTCCTGCTCAAGCAGGTGGGCCTGGTCTGGGGCGGCGCCGCGCCGCGGGCTTCGGTCAAGATCAGCCCGCTGTTCGAGACCATCGGCGACCTGGAGAATGGCCCCGGCGTTCTGCGCCAATGGCTGGCGCTGCCGCTGTCGCGCACCATCCTGGGCGACCGGCCGGTGCAGGAGATCATGCTCGGCTATTCCGACAGCAACAAGGACGGCGGCTATGTCGCCTCGCGGCGCGGCGTGGCGCGCGGCGCCTCGGCCCTTGCCTTCGAGGCCGAGCGGATGGGCGTGGGGC
>NZ_JBAPVS010000038.1:0-14223 GCF_049283275.1 Caulobacter sp.
CCGATCAGCTGGGTGGTGGGCACGGCGGCGGAGGCCAGGGGCTGTTCGTCCAGCGGCGCGCCGCCGATCACCCGCTTGGCCAGGAACGCCCAGCAGATCCCGAAGCCGCTGCCGAGCGTGATCATCGACAGGGTGATGCCGACCAGGCCGCCATGGACCATCTCGTAGGCGCCCCAGGACACGCCTGCGACGATGACCACGGCGCCGAGGCGGATCGCCAGACCCTCGTGCTTGGGCTTCAGCCCCGCGACCACGAACGAGAAGGCCGTCCAGCCCGCCGCGATGCCGCCGATCACATAGCCGCTCAGCAGCGGATCGGCGCCGTGCAGCACCTGGATGAAGGTCGGGCCATAGACCGAGAAGCCGACCGTGGCGGCCTCGCAGAAGAAGATCACCGCCAGGCCAAGGCCGGTGGCGGTGGCCAGGTCGGAGGCCGAGCGCGGCAGCAGGCGGTCGCTCGTGCGGCCGTTGACCAGCATCATGGCCGCCATGGCCAGGGTCCCGAACACCGCGCACACGGCCGCCGCCAGTCCGCCCGGCACGACGCCGGCGGCGGCGATCAGGGTCACGCCCAGGGTCAGCAGGGCCAACTGGCGTTTGGGGATGCGTCCGCCCTCCGGGGCCTTGGGCGCCGAGGGCACCATGACCAGCACCGCCCCGACGAAGATCACGGCCTGGACCACGAAGAACCAGAACGCCCCACGCCAGAAGCCGGCCTCGGCGAACAGGCCGCCGCACAGCGGGCCCAGCAGGGTCGCCGCGCCCCAGACCCCGGCGATCGCGCCGTAGACGCGCGGCCACAGGCTTTCGGGGAACATGGCGCTGATGGCGACGTAGCAGAGGGAGACGATCGCCCCCGCGCCCAGGCCCTGGACCAGCCGGCCGGCCACGAAGGTCAGGAAGTCCGGCGCCAAGGCGCCCATGGCGCAGCCGACGGCGTAGACCACCCCCGCCAGGGCGGTGGCGCGTCTCAGGCCGAAGCGGATCGACAGCTTGCCCGCGCAAGCGCCCGCCAGGATCGAGCCCAACAGGAAGGCGGCGATCGACCAGCCGAAATACTGCCAGCCGCCGATCTCCTTGGCGACGCTGGGCATGATCGTCACCGTCACCAGGGTGTCGGCGGCGTTCAGCCAGATGCCCAGGCACAGCAGGGCGAAGCGCGGGGCCAGTTCGGCGTTGAGCAGGCCGCGCCAGCTGTTCGAAGGGGTCATGGGCGTCTCCAGGGACGCGCTTGATGCCTCTTCACACTCGCCAAGCCAAGCCTTGACGGTGAACTTCGCCGCCTCGTCGCCGTTGGATGAGGTGTGAAGCTGATCCTGCGCGAACCCTCTGCCGAAGTCCGGGCGCTGGCGAGCGCGGCGGGCTTCCTGCTGGACCTGTTGCTGGCCGGTCTGCTGGTGTTCGCCCTGGTCGACCGCCTGGCGCCGCCGCAGGACCTGCCCTGGAAGCCGTTCTCGTTGAACCAGCCGATCGGCCTGGCCACGGCCGGCAAGCTGGCGCGGGTCGGCGCCGATCCGGCCGCCTGCCGCGCGGCCCTGCGCGAGGGCGGGGTGCGGTTCACGGAGGGCGAGACGCGGGAGACCGGCTACTGCTCGACGCGGAACACCGTGCGGGCGTCCAGCCGGCTGTCCCCCGCCGCGCCGGTCATGACCTGCCCGCTGGCTCTGGGCTACGCGCTATGGGAGCGCCAGGTCCTGGCCCCGGCGGCGCGCGAGATCATGAGCAGCCGGCTGACCGGGGTGGACCACTACGGGACCTATGCCTGCCGCACGATCTACGGCCGGCCCGGCGAGCGGCCCAGCGCCCATGCCCGCGCCCAGGCCCTGGACGTCGCCGGCTTCCGCTTCGCCGACGGCCGCCGGGCCACGGTGGCGGCTGACTTCCAAGCCGACAGCGAGGAGGGCCGGTTCGTCCAGGCCGCGCGCAACGGCGCCTGTCGGGTGTTCGGAACCGTTCTGGGCCCGGACTACAACGCCGCCCACCGCGATCATTTTCATCTGGAAGTGCAGGGGTGGCGCATCTGCGCCTAAAGGGGACCGGCGCTTGCGCCGGCCCTCCGGTGCTCACAGCGTCTTGGCCAGGGCGGTCATCTGGTCGGCGGCGACGCCCCAGCCTTCGTGGAAGCCCATCCGTTCGTGGGCCTGACGGTCCTCGACGCTCCAGTGGCGAGCGATGGCGGTGTAGCGGGTCGTGCCGTCGCCGAGGTCTTCGAACGTGATGTCGCCGACCATGAACGGCTTTTCCGAGGGCGCCCAGGCCGAGGTGAAGGCGTCGGTGAAGACCAGCCGTTTGTTCGGGACGACCTCGAGATAGACGCCCGGATTGGGCGCCTCCTCTCCGTTGGGCCCGGTCATGACGATCAGGCTGGCGCCGCCGGTCCGCACGTCCATCTCGGCGCGCGACACGCGCCAGGGCGGCGGGCAGAACCACTGGGGCAGCAGCTCCGGCGTGGTCCAGCACTTGAACAGCTTGTCGGCGGGAACGTCGATGACGCGGGTCAGCACCAGTTCGCGGTCGGCGCCGAGGGTGGCGAGGGGCATGGTCGTCTCCTGTCGGATCGAGTGGTCTGTCGCCTCAAGGACGACCGACCACCCGGCGTTCCGACAAGCCTCGCGCGGCCTTTCGGCGCTTTCTAGCCTGGAACCTCCTCGAGCTCGCCAGCCTGGACATAGGTCGTGTGGCCAAAGCCCTGGCGATAGTCGAGGATCGAGACCCGCTGCGGGGTGATGCAGAACAGGGCCAACCCACCATCGGACGCGTCCATCTGTCCAAGCTGCGGGAACTTGTCGAGAAACAGTCGCCCGATCTCGAGCACCTCATGCGGGGCGACGATCCTGTCGGCCCGACCGCTGATCGACAGGCCGCGAATTTCGCTCCAGTCTCGATAGGGCAGGTTGACGGTCAGGGCCACGCGCGGATCCCGCGCGAGATTGCGGGCCTTTTGGGACGCGCCCCAGCAACCGAAATAGATCGCCAAGCCGTCATTGACGAAGCTCACGGTGGTGGTCTGGGGTGCGCCGTCGTCCTGCAGGGTGGCCAGCGTCAGGTCGTCAGCGGCGTCCAGAATCTGGACGATCTCGTGTCTGGATGTCAGTTCCATGAGAGCTCTCCGGGATGCGAGGGTTCGCGACGATCGCGCGTCGCCAGGCTGTCGCCATGATCCAGGTCAATCCGCGTGGCGTGGGCGCGACTTGACCCCATCTCCATCGCGTTTCATTGTGCCTTCAATTCAAACAAACGTTTAGCGAGCTGGCCATGACCCTCTTCGACCTTACCGGCAAGGTGGCGATCATCACCGGCAGCTCGCGCGGCATCGGCAAGGCCATCGCCCAGCGCATGGCCGAGCACGGGGCCAAGGTGGTGATCTCGTCGCGCAAGGCCGGACCTTGCGAGGAGGTCGCCGCCGAGATCAACGCCAAGTACGGCGAGGGGACGGCCATCGCGGTCCCGGCCAACATCGCCTCCAAGGAGGACCTGCAGCGCTTGGTCGACGAGACCCGCGCGGCGTTCGGCAAGGTCGACATCTGCGTCTGCAACGCCGCGTCCAATCCCTATTACGGGCCGCTGGCCGACATCGCCGACGACCAGTTCCGCAAGATCCTGGACAACAACATCATCAGCAATCACTGGCTGATTTCGATGGTCGCCCCGGAGATGCGCGCCCGGAAGGACGGGGCGATCATCATCGTCAGCTCGATCGGCGGGCTGCGCGGCAACGCGGTGATCGGCGCGTACAACATCTCCAAGGCCGCCGACTTCCAGCTGGCCCGCAACCTGGCCCACGAGTTCGGTCCCGACAATGTGCGGGTCAACTGCATCGCGCCGGGCCTGATCAAGACCGACTTCGCCAAGGCGTTGTGGGACAACCCCGAGACCCTGGAGCGGTCAACCAAGGGCGTGCCCCTGCGGCGGATCGGCGAGCCCGACGAACTGGCCGGGGCGGCCGTCTACCTGGCCTCGAAGGCGGGCAGCTTCATGACCGGACAGGCCCTGGTGGTGGACGGCGGCGCCACCATCTAGGGCCCGGCGCCGCCCCTAAGGGCGACTACCTAGAACCGGCATTTTCATTGCGCGGCCGCCCGGGTCTTACTAGGTGCGTGTTTCGAAGCATCATCCGGCCGAAACCCGCTCCCATGGACGCCACCCAAGCCGCCGAGATCCAAGCCGTCCTTCCGGCCTTGCTGGAGCGCTTCTACGCCCGCGTCCGGGCCGACCAAGACCTGGGTCCGGTGTTCAACGATGCGATCGGCGACTGGGATCATCACCTGGGCGTCCTGGCCGACTTCTGGTCGTCGGTGATGCTGGCCAGCGGCCGCTACAAGGGCAATCCGATGCTGGCCCACATGCAGCACGGCCCCCGGATTCACCCGGAGATGTTCGAGCGCTGGCTGGCGATCTGGGCCCGGACGACCGACGAGATGGTGTCGCCGCCGATCGCCGTGGAGATGCAAACCAAGGCGGCCCGCATCGCCCAGAGCCTGAACCTGGCCATCAACTTCCGCTTGCCCAAGGCCGAGGCTTCCTAGCCTGCGTAGATCCTCCCCCAGGGGGAGGGCTTGTTAATCCCGCGCCTCCGCCAATCGCCTTACCGCCTCATCCAGCGTCTCATCCGCCTTGGCGAAGCACAGGCGCAGGATATGGCGCACCGGGTCTTCCGCGTAAAACGCCGAGACCGGGATGCTGGCCACGCCGTGGTCGCGCACGACCCGCAGGGCGAAGGTCCGGTCGTCCTCGTCGATCCCCGAGGCCTTCAGGTCGACATTGAGGAAATAGGTGCCGCCGCTGTCGAGCACGACGAAGCCGGCGTCGCGCAGGCCCGCCGCCAAACGGTCGCGCGAGCGCTGCAGGCCGGCGGGCATGGCCTGGAACCAGTCGCCGGGTTCCTGCAGGCCGAATGCCACCGCCTCCTGCAGGTTGGGCGGGGTGGTGAAGGTCAGGAACTGGTGGGCGCCGGCCAGGGCCTTGGTCAGGGCGGGGGCGGCGCAGAGGAAACCGACCTTCCACCCCGTCATGCCGAACATCTTGCCCGCCGAGCCGATCTTCACGGCGCGCTCGCGCATGCCTGGATAGCCGATCAACGGCCGGTGCCGGCGGCCGTCGAACACCACCGCCTCCCAGACCTCGTCGCAGACGGCGATGGCGTCGTGCTTGACGCAGAACTCGGCCAGCAGGGCCAGGTCCTCGTCGGGGGTGACCACGCCGGCCGGATTGAGCGGGGTGTTCAGCACCACCATCCGGGTCTTGTCGCTGAACGCCGCCGCCAGCATCGCCCGGTCGAACCGCCAGTGCGGCGGCGTAAGTCTTACCAGTTTGGGCACGCCGCCGGCCCGCTTCACCATCGGCAGATAGGCGTCGTACAGCGGCTGAAACAGCACCACCTCGTCGCCGGGCGAGATCAGGCTCAGGAACGCCGCCGCCAGGGCCTCGGTCGCGCCGGAGGTGACGACGATCTCGCGCTCCCAGTCCAGGTCCAGCCCCTGGGTGCGGGCGTAGTGCGTCGCCACGGCCTGGCGCAGGGCGGGCAGGCCGCGCATCGGCGGATACTGGTTCGTGCCGGTCAGCAGTGCTTCGCCGGCCTTGCGGCGTAACGCCATCGGCCCGGCGTCGTCGGGAAAACCCTGGCCCAGATTGATCGCCCCGGTCTGGCGGGCCAGGCTGCTCATCTCCTCGAAGATGGTGATGGGCAGATGGGCATATACCGGGTGAACCATGGCGGCGGACTCCTTGAGAGCTTGCCTAGCATAGGTCGCTGGATGATAGGCTGACGTCATGCGGATCGTCGATGTGCGACGATTCCCGAAGGCGGAGCTGCTTCTGGAGTGACCGACAGCGCCGTTCCAGCCCCGCCGCCTTCGCCGCCCTGGACTTGGTCGCACGGGCTGGCCTACGGCGCGGTGTCGATGCTGCTGGGTCTGACCCAAGGACTGGGCGCCAATCTGGTCAACAACAACCTCCCCTGGGTGCAAGGCTCGCTGGGGGCCTACACCAACGAGGCGGCCTGGCTGACGATCGCCTACACGGCCACCAACGCCACGATCGCCCTGCTGGCCGTCAAATTCCGCTTCCAGTACGGGCTGCGGCTATTCGCCGACATCGGCCTGGGCCTGTTCGTGGTCGTCGGCCTGGCCCACCTGCTGACCAACGACCTGCGCTCGGCCATCGCCGTGCGGGCGGCGGCGGGCATGGCGGCTTCGGCCCTGTCGACCCTGACCCTGCTCTACATGGTCGAGGCCGCGCCGCCCCAGAAGCGGATCGTCGGCCTGGCCCTGGGGATCGGCTGGGCCCAGCTGGCCGTGCCTTTGTCGCGGCTGGTGTCCTCCGACCTGCTCGACACCGGCGAGTGGCACGGGCTGTACCTGGCCGAGATCGGGCTGAGCGTCGTCTGCCTGTCGGCGGTTAATCTGCTGCGCCTGCCGCCGATACCGCGCGTGGCGATGTTCGAGTGGCGCGACTTCCTCACCTTCGCCCTGTTCGCGCCGGGCATCGCCCTGCTGTGCGTGGTGCTGGGGCAGGGGCGGTATGTCTGGTGGTTCGACACCGCCTGGATCGGCTGGTGTCTGGCCGCCGCCATCGTGCTGCTGGTCGCCTCGGCCCTGGTCGAGCTGCATCGCAGGAAGCCGCTGATCCATCTGCGCTGGCTGACCACCGCCGACTTGCTGCGCCTGCTGGTGATCATTTTGCTGTTCCGCATCGTGCTGTCCGAACAGGGCGTGGGCGCGTTCGGCCTGTTGCAGACCCTGGGCATGAACAACGACCAGATGGCGGGGCTGTCATGGGTGATGTTCTTCGCCACCCTGGCCGGCATGGTCATCGTGGCCTTCACGATCAATCCCGAGCGTGTCAGCACCCCGGCCCTGATCGCCCTGCTGATGGTGGCCGTCGCCGCCTGGATGGATAGCCAGTCGACCAGCCTGACCCGGCCCGAGCAGATGTATCTGAGCCAGGGGATGATGGCCTTCGCAGGGGCGCTGTTCCTGCCCGCCGCCCTGCTGGCCGGCTTTCCCCGCGCCCTCAGGATGGGCCAGGAGTACATCGTCAGCTTCATCGTGCTGTTCTCGACCGGCCAGGTGGTCGGGGCCTTGGGCGGCTCGGCGTTCCTGGGCACGCTGATGACCATCCGCGAGCGGGTGCATTCAGACGCCATCGTCAGCCGGCTGAGCCTGGCCGATCCGCAGGTGGCCCTGCGCGTGAAGCAGCTTCAGGGCTCCTACGCGGGCGTGTTGACCGACCCGGCCCTGCGAAGCGGCGAGGGCGCGGCCCTGCTGGCCCAGCAGGCGACTCGCGAGGCCACGGTGCTGGCCTATGACGACGTGTTCGCCACCGTGGCCGTGATGGCCGTGATGGTCTTCCTCTATCTGTTGTTCCTGCGTGTCCGGACCGATCTGCGCCAACGGCGAGCGGCCCGGCTGACGCCCGTGGAGGCCGCCTGATGTCCGACCCGCAAACCCCGCCACCCGCACCGCCGCCTTCGCCGAAGCGCATGTGGTCGCGGGGGGCTGTTCCGGTGATCGTCGCCGGCCTGGGCGGGGTGTTGCTGGTGCTCTACGCCTGGAGGCTGCCGCCGTTCACCAGCACGATCCAGAGCACCGAGAACGCCTATGTCCGCGGTTATGTCACCCTGCTGGCCCCCAAGGTCGACGGCTATGTGACGGCGGTGGCGGTCACGGACTTCCAGGCCGTGAAGGCGGGCCAGATGCTGGTCCAGATCGACGACCGCATCTATCGCCAGAAGCTGGCCCAGGCGGAGGCGTCGGTGCAGTCGGCCCAGGCGGCCCTGAACGCCAACAGTCAGGCCCAGACCGCCAACGCCGCCCAGATCCGCCTGGCCCAGGCCCAGGCCAGCAGCAGCCAGGCGGCCCTGGCCAAGAGCCAGGTCGACGTCAAGCGGGCCGAACCGCTGCTGGCCCAGGGCTGGCTGGCCCCCAGTCAGCGCGACGTCCTGCAGGTGGCCCAGCGCCAGGCGACGGCCGGCGTCGCCCAAACGGCGGCCAATATCGACATCTCCCGCCAGGCCTTGGCCACCACCAGGGTCAATCGCGAGGGACTGGAGGCGGCCCTGGCCAACGCCCGCGCCGCCGTCGAGCTGGCCCGCATCGACCTGGCCAACACCACCATCCGCGCCCCCGAGGACGGGGCGGTGGGCGAGGTGGGGGTCAAGCTCGGCCAATATGTCGCCGTTGGAACCCAGCTGATGGGCGTGGTGCCGCGCCAGACCTGGGTGACGGCCAACTTCAAGGAGACCCAGACCGCCCGCATCCGGGTGGGCCAGCCGGCGGTGGTCCAAGTCGACGCCCTGGGAGGGCTGAAACTGCGCGGCCACGTCGAGCGGCTGGGGCCGGCGACGGGCTCGGAGTTCGCGGTCATCAAGCCCGACAACGCCACGGGCAACTTCACCAAGGTGGTCCAGCGGCTGCCGACCCGCATCGTGCTGGATCCGAACCAGGACGATGTCGCCCGTCTGCGGCCGGGGATGAGCGTGGTGGCCCGGATCGACACTTCGCACTGAGCCCGCGCGATGCGGACGCATCGTGACGGAAGGGGCGTCTTTCGCCGCAACCATTCTTTCCACCGGGCATTTCCCCAGCAATCTTGGCTGCAGGAAACAACGACATGAACGGTGTGGGCTTCATTGGCGCGATCATCATCGGCATCTTCGCCGGATGGATCGCCGAGCAGATCATGGGTCGCAAGCACGGCCTGATCACCAACCTGATCGTGGGCCTGGTCGGCGCGCTGATCGGCGCGTTCGTGGCCGGCGCCCTGGGCATCCACTTCATGGGGTGGGTCGGCAGCCTGATCATCTCGACGATCGGCGCGATCCTGCTGCTGTTCCTCCTCGGCCTGTTCAAGGGTCGCAACCGAGTCTGACGCCCACGAAAAAGCCCGCCGTCCCGAAAGGGCGGCGGGCTTCTTCTCGGTCCGTCCCGGAAGCTCCGGGAGCCGACTATTCTTCCTTGACGCGACGCTTGCGGAACGACGGGTTCAGGATCTGCTTGCGCAGGCGGATGCTCTTCGGGGTCACCTCGACCAGCTCATCTTCCTCGATATAGGCGATGGCCTGTTCGAGGGTCATGCGGCGCGGCGGGGTCAGGCGGATCGACTCGTCCTTGCCCGAGGCGCGGACGTTGGTCAGCTGCTTGGCCTTCATCGGGTTGACGTCGAGGTCGTCCTGACGGGCGTTCTCGCCGATGATCATGCCCAGATAGCACTTCTCGTTGGCGCCGACGAACATGGTGCCGCGCTCTTCCAGGTTCCACAGCGCGTAGGCCGCGGTTTCACCGTCCGAGTTGCTGATCAGCACGCCCTTGCGCTGCTGGTCGAAGGCGCCCTTGTAGGGCTCATAGTGGCTGAACACGCGGTTCAGCACGCCCGAACCGCGCGTGTCGGTCAGGAACTCGCCCTGATAGCCGATCAGCGAGCGCGAAGGAGCGACCAGTTGGATGCGGGTCTTGCCCGCGCCCGACGAGCCCATGTCCTTCAGCTCGGCCTTACGCAGCGAGAGCTTCTCGATGACGATGCCCGAATATTCGTCGTCGACGTCGATCATGACGTCTTCCATCGGCTCCATGCGCTTGCCGGTTTCCGGATCGGTCTGGAACACGACGCGCGGACGGCTGATCGACACTTCGAAGCCTTCGCGGCGCATGTTCTCGATCAGGACGCCCAGCTGCAGTTCGCCGCGGCCCGACACTTCATAGGCGTCGCCTTCGCTGGTCTCGACGACCTTGATGGCGACGTTCGATTCGGCTTCCTTCAGCAGACGGTCGCGGATGACGCGGCTTTGAACCTTGTCGCCTTCCTTGCCGGCCAGCGGGCTGTCGTTGACCGAGACGGTCATCGAGATGGTCGGCGGATCGATCGGCTGGGCGGGCAGGGCCTCGGTGACTTCCATCGCGCACAGGGTGTCGGCGACGGTGGCCTTGGACATGCCGGCGATGGCGACGATGTCACCCGCCTCGGCGCCCTCATCGACGGGCGAACGCTTCAGGCCGCGGAAGGCCAGCACCTTGGTGATGCGGCCGCGCTCGATTTCCTTGCCGTCGCGGTCGAGGGCGTGGATGGCCATGCCGGGAACGGCCTTGCCGCTCTCGATGCGGCCGGTCAGCAGGCGGCCCAGGAACGGATCGCTTTCGATCAGCACGTTCAGGATCTGGAACGGCTCGTCCTTCTTGGCGATCTGCTTCGGCTCCGGCACGTGGCGGACGATCAGGTCGAACAGCGGGGCCAGGTTGTCGTTGGGCACGTTCATGTCGAGCGTGGCCCAGCCGGCGCGGCCCGAGGCGTAGATGTGCGGGAAGTCCAGCTGTTCGTCCGTGGCGCCGATGGCGGCGAACAGGTCGAACGCGGCGTTGTGGACCTTGTCCGGATCGGCGTGAGCGCGGTCGACCTTGTTGATGCAGAGGATCGGCTTGAGGCCCATCTTCAGCGCCTTGGTCAGCACGAACTTGGTTTGCGGCATGACGCCTTCCTCGGCGTCGACCAGCAGGACGCAGCCGTCCACCATGCCCAGGATGCGCTCGACTTCACCGCCGAAGTCGGCGTGGCCGGGGGTGTCGATGATGTTGATGCGGGTTTCGCCCGCTTCACCGTTCCACAGGACGCTGGTGCACTTGGCCAGAATCGTAATGCCGCGTTCGCGCTCCTGGTCGTTGGAGTCCATGGCGCGTTCGGTCGTCGCCTCGTTGGCGCGGAACACGCCCGACTGGGCCAGAAGCTGATCGACGAGTGTGGTCTTGCCATGATCGACGTGCGCGATGATGGCGATGTTTCGCATGGACATGGAGAAGGCGAACTTTCGGGAGGAACAATGGGGTTTGACGCTGCGCGCGTCAGGCGCGCGGCTTTTACGCGACTGCGCGACGTTTATCCACCCCACCCCTGCGCAAGAGATTAGCCAGGAAACCGGTGTCAGCCGCAAACCCCTTAATTTTATGGGGTTTGCGAAAGTTGCGGGCGGATGTCGTTTCTTCGGCAACCAATTGTGCAGCGCAGCATTAACCGGAAAACCGGTCAAGCTTAGGGAGCAGCGTTCTCTGGCCCTTGTGTTACAAAGGGTTTCAGTCGGTGGGTGCGACAAAAAACGACAACGTTGTCGAAGTTTTCGCTTGATGCATTTCGCACCGCACCCTATAAACAACCTGTGAGGCGGCGCTGCCGCCTCTGCCCTTCCTGGGCGTTTCCTCCCTAATGAACTGCCCGGCTTTCGAGCCGGGCTTTTTTTTGGCCAGGTGTCCTGGAGGCGGTTTTCGTCCGCTCCCTCAACGCCCCTCATCCTCGAACTTGTTCGAAGGGCCTGTTTCACTCGCGAAAAAGGCTGATCCGTGACGCGGTGAGGCCGCGGCTCAAATCCTTGTCGATGCAGGGGCGAACCGAGGGGCTCGGAACAGGCCCGAGGATGAAGGGCGCGGGGACGGCGCGGCCCTAGAGCAGTTCGGCCCAGTCGGTCTGGACCAGGCGCGCCGTCACCGATTCGATGTCCGCCTTCAGCCGCTCGAAACCTTCAGCTGGTTCGCGAGTCGTCTCGTTCATATAGAGCGCGCGGTTGATCTCGACCTGGATGGCGTGGGTGCGCCGGGTCGGGCGGCCGTAATATTCGGTGGTGTAGCCGCCGGCGTAGGGGGCGTTGCGGGCCACGCGATAGCCCAGTCCCTCCAGGGTCTTTTCCATCAGTGCGGTCAGCTTGGGTCCACAGGCCGCGCCGAAGCGGTCGCCCAGCACGATGTCGCACGGCCCGCCGCCGCGCGCCCGGTGGCCACGCGCCGCCGCCGCAGGCATCGAATGCCAGTCGACCAGGATCGCCAGGCCATGGGCGTTGCGCGCCTGGGCCAGCAGGCGGTCGAGTGCATCATGATAAGGCCGGTGGGCGGTCTCGATCCGAATCTTGGCCTCGGCGAAGGTCAGCTTGCGGGCGTAGATCGGGCGACCTTCGCCGGCCACCCGGGCGATCGCGCCCAGCCCCGCCGCCACCCGCGCCGTGCGGGCCTGGACGAAGTCGGGCAGGGCGTCCTCGAACATCGCCGGATCCAGCTCCCAGGCGTCGCGATTGAGGTCGATATAGGCTCGGGCCAGCCGGGCGCGGATCACGCAGACGCCCTGGGCGGTCGCGCCGGCGATCAGGTCGTCGACGAAAGCGTCCTCGGAGCCGCGCAGGTCCTGGGCGGTCAGCCGTGCGGCGGCCATCATGTCGGGAGGGTACAGCCGCCCGGAATGAGGCGAGGCGAACACCAGCGGCGTGGGGGGCGGTTGGTCCTCGACTTGAGCCCGCGCGACCTCGAAGGCCGGCGAAAAGCCGTGCTCCGCCGTCGCCGGCGTTTCCGAAGCGATCGGCTCCCATGCGGTCATGGACTTATTGTCGCGGTCCGACGGTTCCGGGTCAAACGCCAACGGCTCGCGCTATAAGAGACGGAAGCCGACGCCCAAGCGTTAGCTGTGGACAGTACGGACCGGGTTCATCCGCGATTTACCGTCCTTGGCTAGATTCCCGCTTTCCAATTCCGCCTATCGCCTGGAAACTGACCGCATGGCTCGCATCCTCCTCGCAGAAGACGATGACTCCCTCCGCGGGTTCTTGGCCCGGGCGCTGGAGCGCGCCGGCTTCGAGGTGACCGCCTGCGCCGACGGCGAAGAGGCCGTTCAGCACCTGGACACCCCTTGGGACCTGCTGCTGACCGACATCGTCATGCCCGGCATGGATGGCATCGAGGTGGCTCGCCAAGCCGCCGCCCGCGACCCCTCCCTGCGCATCATGTTCATCACCGGCTTCGCCGCCGTGGCCCTGTCGGCTCAGGACCGCGCCCCGGCCGGCGCCAAGGTGCTGTCCAAGCCCGTTCACCTGCGCGACCTTGTCTCCGAAGTCGAAAAGATGATGGCCGCCTAAATTTTTCAGGACCGGCCCAAAGGCGGGTTGCGCGACGGCTGAGCCGCCGCTATACCCCCACACCTTCCCGCCCGGGACGCTTTAATAAGCGTTTCCAGGCCGCTTTGGCGGACGCGTAGCTCAGCGGGAGAGCACCTCGTTGACATCGAGGGGGTCACAGGTTCAATCCCTGTCGCGTCCACCATTCCTTCCCCGTGAAATCAGGTCCACCCCATCCAATGCCGCTTGAGCGTCATCGTGGCGTGTGGCGCCGGCGCCGCGTCGCGTCCGCAGGTCCGGGACGGCGCCGCGACGGCTCAAGGCGGTTGGTTCCAACCGCGGCGCCAGCCCGGCTTTCCTTATCCTCATGGCCGGCGCGTGCGCGCAAACCCGGGTGGTTCCCTCAAAGCGCAGCCTTATTCCGAAATAGGCCAAGCCCGCGTTCCGGGGCCTTGCGTCGGTTTTTCGACGAAATGACGCGATTGTGGCGCCTTGGCCACACCTGAATTCAGGACTTGCGCGTTTGTCGTCCTGAGGTTGGTCACAATCCAGCCTCAAGACATTCACGTAGAGGGTTACATCATGAAAATCCGGTTGCTGGCTGGTGTCGCGACGCTTGCGCTTTGCGCCGCGTCGGGCGCCTCCGCCCAAACGGCGTTGAGCGGATGGTACGTCGCCGGCGACGTCGGGTACCACTGGCCCGACGGCGTCAAGGCCACTTCGTCCACCGTTGGTTCGGATTGGTCGTTCTCGGCCGACGACGACTGGGCTGGCTTTGGCCGTCTCGGCTACAAGCTCACCCCGAACTGGCGCGTTGAAGGCGAATACGGCTATCGCCCCGGCGACATCGCCAGCGTTCGCGGCGACGGCGTTCCCGCGGGTCTCTGCACCCCCGGTGTTGCGCGCTCGACCGCCGCCCCGACCTGCGGTCCGGTCGACGGCGAGCTGAAGGCCACCACCCTGATGGCCAACATCATCTATGACTTCGCCCCGGGCTCCTCGATCAACCCGTTCATCGGTGGCGGTATCGGCACCGCCTGGGTGCACAACAAGGTCTACGGCCAACAGGCGAGCGTTCCCGCCGGCGCCGCCGCCTACCAGAACACCAGCATCGACGACGTCGATCAGGCCCTGGCCTGGCAAGGCATCCTGGGCGTCGCCTGGGACTTCGCGCCGAACTGGTCGCTGGACCTGACCGGCCGTTATCTGCAGACGGACGACCTGCAATGGGGTTCGGTGACCACCAACACCGGCGGTCCGGGCCGCTTCGGCGCGGTGACTGACGTCGGCACGTTCGAAGGTAAGTACAAGGACACCTCGGTGACGCTGGGTATCCGCTACACCTTCGGCTCGCCGCCGCCCCCGCC
>NZ_JBAPVS010000039.1:0-1619 GCF_049283275.1 Caulobacter sp.
GTCCAGCTCGTGCAGGCCGTCGGCCACGGTCTGGCGCACCTCGTCGTCGACCAGCGCCTGGCCCAGGCCCGCGCTGGCCAGGAAGCAGCCCCGCCCGCCCACGTCGTCCGACAGATAGAAGCCCAGGGCCGTGTGATAGACCCGCGTCAGGATCTCGCGCAGCGAACCGCCGCTGCGGAACGCCTGGGTCATCGCCGCGCGCGAGCTGTCCATGTAGCGGTCCAGCGCCGACCTGAAGAGCGTCTGCTTGTCGCCGAACGCGCCGTACAGGCTGGGCCGGTTCATGCCCGTGGCGGCGCTCAGGTCGTCCAGCGAAGCGCCGGCGAAACCCTGGGACCAGAAGATATCCGTGGCCTTGGCCAGGGCGACATCGGGATCATAGGCGCGGGGGCGACCCCGGCGCTTTACGGGGGTTTCGGACATCTGACTCTCCTGGCCCGGACTCTTCTTTTTGTACCGTTTCGCAGTTTATTCCTTGACCACCGTTATTTTTATGCGAAACAGTATGAAAAAGCAATGGAGCGTTCGATGGACCTCTACTTCTCCCCGATGGCCTGTTCGATGGCGACCCGGATCGCGGCCTACGAGGCGGGCGCGGACGTCAATTTCCTCAAGGTCGACACCAAGGCGCGGCCCAAGGTGGTGGAGGACGGCACGGCGTTCCTGGCCATCAACCCCATGGGCCAGGTGCCCGTGCTGCGCACCGACGACGGCGAGCTGATCGTCGAGAACGCGGTGATCCTGCAGTATCTCGCCGACCGCTTCCCGGCCTCCGGCCTGATCCCCGCCGACGGGCCCCAGCGCCGCAAGGTGCAGAGCTGGCTCGGCTTCATCGGCTCTGAGCTTCACATCGGGGCGTTCACCGTCCTGCTGCGGCCGACGGCGCCGGACGGGGCCAAGATCTTCGCCCACGAGCGGCTGGCCGAGCGCCTGACCCATCTGGACGCCCACCTGAAGGGCCGCGAGTTCCTGGCCGGGCGGTTCAGCGTCGCCGACGCCTATCTGTTCGTGATGCTGACCTGGGCCCGCTACCTGGCGATCGACTTCACGCCCTATCCGGCCCTGGCCGCCTATCGCGACCGCCTGCAGACCCGGCCCTCGGTGGCCCGGGCCTTCGACGAAGAGTTCACCCTGTTCAAGGCCGCGGCCTGACAGGGCGCCAGTAAGCGTACCTCCCTCCAACCTCCTCCCCGGAGTTCTCCCATGCGTAATCTGATCATCGCCGTCGCGGCCCTGGCCGCGACGGGCGGCCCCGCCATGGCCGAAACCAAGGCCCAGAACGGCTGGCTGACGCTCAGCGCCCCCACCACCCAGGACCATGTCGTGTTCGACGGCGCGCTCTGGCGCTGCAAGGCCGATGTCTGCCGCTCGACCAAGGTCAAGTCGCTGCCGCCTTTGCGCAGCTGCAAGCGGCTGGCCCGCGAGCTGGGGACGATCACCGGCTTCGGCTATCGCGGCGTGAGCCTGTCGGAGGCCGAACTGGCCGCGTGCAACCCCGTTCAGATCGCCAAGACGCCGGCGGCGTCCGAAGTGGCGGCGGCGCACTAACCTCCCGCCTCGGAGGAGACTGGGGGACAGGCGCCCGCGCCTGTCCCCGGCTTTTTGAACGTCTCTATTAT
>NZ_JBAPVS010000040.1:0-16684 GCF_049283275.1 Caulobacter sp.
GCTCAGGATGAGGTTTTCGAATGCCCCCGAGCCTGCATTGGTCCTCATCCTGAGCTTGTCGAAGGACGAGGACCACGCAAGGCGACTAGAGGTCGGCAGCCCCTCAGATCCCGTGCCGCTTGGCGAAGGCTTCGAACAGGCCCGGCCAGGCGGCGACCGGCTTATCGACGATGCCGCGCAGGCCAAAGCCGTGGCCGCCCTCCTCGAACACGTGCAGCTCGGCGGGGATCGCCTTGGCCTTCAGGGCCGTGAACATCATCAGGCTGTTGGCCACCGGCACGGTCTTGTCGTCGGCCGCGTGCAGCAGGAACACCGGCGGGACCCGGTCGGTGACGTTCTGTTCGGGCGAATAGAGCGCGATCTGTTCGGGGGTCGGCGTCAGGCCCAGCAACTGCTTGCGTGAACCGCCGTGGACCGGCCCGTCGACCATCGACACCACCGGATAGATCAGGGCCGACAGGTCGGGTCGGGCTGACAGGTCGTCGGCGGCGTCGACCCGGTCATAGACCTTGGCGTCGAAGCGGGTGGTCAGGCTGGCGGCCAGATGCCCGCCGGCCGAGAACCCCATGATCGACACCCGCGCGGGGTCGAACTTCATCGCCGCGGCCTTCGAGCGGACCAGGCGCACGGCGCGTTGGGCGTCCTGCAGCGGGGCGTCCGGGCCCGCGCCCCATTGGTCGCCGGGCAGGCGGTAGAGCAGGACGAAACAGGTGTAGCCGCGGTCGGCCAGCCAGCGGGCGGTCTCGAAGCCCTCCTTGTCGCTGACCACGCGCTCGTAGCCGCCGCCGGGCATCAGCACCACGGCCGCGCCGTTGGCCTGGGGCGGACGGAAGACGGTCAGGGTCGGCTTGCGGGTGTGGGTGGTGGCGCGGTCGCGCAGGCCGCCGGCGACGGTGCGATCGACCAGGGTCTCGACCGCCGTGACGCCGGCCGAGCCGGGCGGGTCGCCAGGCCACAGGGGCAGGACTTCTGTCGGATCCATCGGAACCTTCACGGACTGGGCCGGCCTGGCCTGGGCGGCGCTCGCCAGCAGCGATGTCAGCAGCCCGCCCGTCAAGGTGGCCAGGGTTCCCCGACGATTGAACATACGACCTCCCAAAGCGACGCGAACGGACCCTATGGCGGGGTTCCGGCCACGGCAAGTCACCGGTGTCATCGGTCGCAGGATCAGGTCCGCGCGAACCTCAGGTGATGCAGCACGATCCCGCTGGTCGTGGCCACGTTGAGCGAGTCGAAGCCGCCCGCCATCGGGATGCCGACGGTGCGCACGCGGTCCATGACGGCCTGGGCCAGACCCGGTCCCTCCGCTCCCAGCAGCACGGCGGCGCGGGCCGGCGGGTCGAGCCGCGCCAGGATCTGATCGGCCGCCGGGCTCAGGGCCAGGCCCTGGAAGTCGTGGCGCTCCAGCAGCGCGACCACGTCCTGACCCGGCGCCAGCCAGGCGGTCGGCACGCTGAGCGTGGCGCCGATCGAGACCCGGATGGCCTTGCGATAGAAGGGATCGCAACAGTCGCCGTCCAGGATCACCCCATCGACCCCGAACGCCGCGGCGTTGCGGAAGATGCCCCCCAGATTGTCGTGGTTGGCGATGCCCATCAGCACCAAGACCACCGCGCGCTCGCCGGCCTCGGCGAGAAGTGCGTCGGCCGACAGCGGCTGGGGCTTGGCGCCCACGGCCAGGACTCCGCGATGCAGGTGGAAGCCGGCGATGGCGTCCAGCACGGCCTGGCCGACGACATAGACGGGAACGCCCGCCGGCAGCCCCGCGAACACCTCGTCCAGCTTGTCGGCGCGCTTGCCGTCGATCAGCAGCGATTGGACGCGTTCGGGCGCGTCACGGACGAAGGCCCGCAGCACCGTCTCCCCCTCGGCGATGAACAGCCCCTGGCGGCCGACCAGGTCGCGCTCCTTGATGTCGCGATAGGCCGCCACGCGCGGATCGTTCGGATCGTCGATGGGGATCAGGTTTGGCACGTGGCCTCGGCGAAAAGGGACTTACCGCACGCCCCGTATCGGAAGGATGGCCAGACCGCCAGCCGCGGCCAGGCCCGCGGCCACCAGATAAAGGGCGTGATAATTGACGTGGGCCGGCCCCAGCACCCACATCGCCAGGATCGGCGCCATGGCCTGGGGCAAGGTGTTGGCCAGGTTGATCACGCCCAGGTCCTTGCCGGCGTTCAACTGCGAGGGCAGCACCTGGCTGACCAGGGCGATGTCGACCGCGTAGTAGCAGCCCACCGCGCAGCCGAAGATCACGAAACCGACCACCACGATCGGCCAGCCGGGCACCAGCGAGAAGACGACCATCGCCCCCGCCAGCACCAGGGCCGAGCCGGCCGCGAACAATTTGCGGCGCCGGAGGCGGTCGGAAAGCATGCCGCCCAGCATGCCGCAGGTGACGTTGGCGCAGGTGGCCACGGTGGTCAGCAAGGCCATGCCCTGCTCGGCGCGGCGACCTGGGAACAGGTCCGAATAGTGCAGCGCGTCCTGCAGGTAGAACAGCATGTAGCACTGGGTCAGGGTGATCGCGACCAGCACCATGAACCGGCTGACCCAGGCCAGGGCGAAATCGGGATGGGCCCGCGGATTGATCCAGAACCCCGCCAGGAAGTTGCGCCAGGCGAACGGCGACCGCTCGCCGCGCGGCAACGGCGGGTCGTTCAGGCCCAGGGCGAACGGGGCGATCGCCACCAGCAGCGCCACGCCGATGGCGAAATAGCGCGAGGCCTCGCTGACCAGCATGCCGCCGACCAGTATGGCCCCGGCCATGGCGCCGATCGGATGACCCAGGCTGAGGAAGGCCGCCACCCTGCCCTTCTGGGCGTCGGGCACCCGGTCCGGCAGCACCGCCAGCAGGGCCGAGAACAGCATGTTGAAAGCCAGCTGGAAACAGACGATCCCGACCATCAGATGGGCCGTGCTCTGGGCCATCATGATCAGGAAGTACGAAGCGACAGTGCCCAGCGCGCCAACCACCATCCACGGACGCCGACGGCCGAAGCGCGACGTCGTCCGGTCGCTGATCGCGCCGGCCAGCAGGTTGGCGAAGCTGGCGGTGATCGCGCCGAGAACCGCCACCTGGCTGAGCACCACGGCCTTGTTGCCCGCATCGATGGCCTCGGCCTTCAGGGGCAGCAGCACCTGGATCAGGGGCATGAAACTGACATAGGCCCCGATCTGGGCCAGGGTGAAGGCGCCGATGAAGCTGGGCTTCACGGGAACGGTCGGCCTTGCCCTGTCGATTCCGATCGCCTCCGCCGTCGTCATCACGCCTCCCCGTCACACACGCGGTCTTCGCCGTGATTGGCTCGGACACTGGCCTTCCGCATCGAGGGACACAAGCCGTCAGAGGCGGCAAAGCTCGTGACGCGGCTTTGGACCGTGCTTTTTTGAATCGGGAGCGTCGCCTTATGCCGCCCAGTTGCTCTAGGCTGGCCAGATGAGGATGAGTCCAATCAATCAGGACCCCAGCAACCAGGCGGGCCCATGGCGTCGGTGACGATCTATGACGTGGCGGCGCGCGCCGATGTGTCGATCAAGACTGTCTCCCGCGTAATGAACAACGAACCCAACGTGCGGCCGCAGATGCGCGAGCGCGTGCTCGAGGCGGCCGGGGCCCTGGGCTATGCGCCCAACCTGTCGGCCCGCAGCCTGGCCGGTTCGCGCTCGTTCGTGATCGCCGTCTTCGTCGACGCCTCCCTGACCCTGGACCACTGGCGCAGCGAACGCGGCTCGGACTATCTGCAGCGCATCCAGCTGGGCGCGACCGTCGAGACCCGCACGGCCGGCTACCACCTGCTGGTCGAACTGATCGACCACGACGGCCCGCGCGTGCGCCAGGAGGTCGGCGCCTTGCTGGCCGCGCTCAAGCCCGACGGCGTGATCCTGACCCCGCCGTCCTGCGACAACGACGTGGTTCTGGAGCTGCTCGACAAGGCCCGCACGCCCTATGTGCGGTTGGGTCCGGAAAAGCCCGAGGGCCTGGGCCCGCGCGTGCATATGGACGACGTCGCCGCCGCCCGCGAGATGACCGAGCATCTGATTGACTTGGGCCACAAGCGCATCGGCTTCATCACCGGCGACAGACGTTACGGCGCCAGCCAGGCGCGGCGCGAAGGCTATGAGACGGCGATGAAGGCTCGCGGCCTGAAGGTCGACAAGGCCTGGATCCGCGAGGGCGACTTCACCTTCGAGTCCGGCCACACCGCCGCCCGGGATCTGCTGGCGCTGGGCGAGCGGCCGACGGCGATCTTCGCCAGCTCGGACGAAATGGCCCTGGGCGCCTTGGCGGCGACGGCGGAGGCCGACCTCTCATGCCCCGGCGACGTCTCGGTCGCGGGCTTTGACGACAGCCCTGTCTCGCGCCTCAGCCGGCCGCAGCTGACCACCATCCGCCAGCCGTTGGTGGAGATGTCGACCCTGGCGACCAAGATGCTGATCAACGGCGTGGCCCGCCATTCGGAATCCGGGCAGCGCCCGCGTGACGAACTGCTGCCCTTCACCCTGATCCATCGGGCCTCGACGGCGCCCCCCAAGGGGTGAGCGGCCGCTGGGGACCGGCGCCTGCGCCTGTCCCCAATCGATCTTGGCTAGCGTCCCGCCCGGGCGAAAGCCGCCACGCGCTCGCGAGCCCGATGCTCGCCCCCCGTCGAACCCGTGCGGAATCCGCCCACATGGTTGGACAGGTCGGCGGCTTCGGTGCGCAGGGCGTGAGTGGCCTCGGTCGATTGCTGGACCATGGCGCTGTTGCGCTGGGTGACCTGGTCGAGCTGATTGACGGCCACATTGACCTGACCGAGCGCCGAGGCCTGCTCATTGGCCGAGGCGGCGATCTCGTCGACCAGGCTGTCGATGACGCCGACCTTCTCGACTATGCCGCGCAGGGCCTTGCCCGTCTGGCCCACCAGATCCACGCCCTCGCCCACCTGGCGGCTGGAATCGGCGATCAGGGTCTTGATCTCCTTGGCGGCGTCGGCCGAGCGCTGGGCCAGGGCCCGGACTTCCTGGGCGACCACCGCGAAGCCGCGGCCGGCGTCGCCGGCGCGAGCCGCTTCGACGCCGGCGTTCAGGGCCAGCAGGTTGGTTTGGAAGGCGATCTCGTCGATCACGCCCAGGATCTGCGAGACCTTGGTCGAGGAAGCCTCGATCTGGGTCATGGCCTCGGCGGCGCGGGTCACCACCACGCCCGAGGCCTGGGCGTCGTCGGCGGCTTCCCTGACCTGGGCCGAGACGGCCTTAGCGCTCTTGGCGGTTTGCTCGACCGTGGCGGTCAGTTGCTCGACGGCCGCGGCGGTCTGTTGCAGGGTCGCGGCCTGTTGCTCGGTGCGCTCGGCCATGTCGTCGGCGGCGCGGGCGATGTCGTCGGTTCCGGCCCGGATGCCGAGGGCCGCTCGCGACACCGCGCTCATCGCCTTGTCCAGCGCTGCGGCGGCATTGTCGAAATCGGTCTTCAGGCGGTCGAACTCGGGCGACAGCGCGCCCTCGATGCGGACCGAAAGATCGCCGGCCGCCAGTCGCGACAGGGCCACGCCCAGGGCCGCGATGGCGGCGGCCTGCTGCTGTTCGGCCGCTTCACGCTCGGCCTCCAGGCGGTCACGCTCTTCCAGCAGGACCGCGAAATAGGCCGAGACGACCAGATCCATGTCCAGGAACACCGCCTTGGCCAGGGCCGAGACCTGTTCGGCCGAACCGCTGTCGGTCTTGCCGCCACCGAAAGGGCCGCGCTTGGACGACTTGCCCAGCACCGCGTGGATCAGCTTGTCCAGCACCAGGGCGTAGCCGCCGATCGACCAGCGCGGCTCCAGGCCGGCGCGCGCGTTGGACTGGCCGATGCGCTCCACCGCCGCCAGATAGTCGGCGCCCTGGTCGCCCGACAGCATTCGCCGCCAGTGCGCGACCTGTCGGGCGTGAGCGCCCTCGCTGCGGCCATCCTTGATCAGGGCGCGCGTCTCGGCGAAGCCGCCCAATTGTTCATAGAAGCTGTCCAGCGCCCCCGGGATCGCTTCGTCCAGCGCCGGCTTGGCCGCCTGCAGCGCCGATCGCGCCCCTTGGTCAAACCGCATGAAGCTCAGACGTTGGTCGAGCTGGTGTTTGGCGCTCATGCGGCAGGCCCCGAGTCACAGAAATCCATTGGCCAACAGCGGTGACTGGATTCTGTTAACCGAGCTTGAAGTGCGGCCTCGATCGAACGAGCGACGGCGGCGGCCAGCCTGCACGCCCAAAACGTCAGGGCGCCGTCTTCCAACGGCGCCCCACGCTTTCAACGGCGACGGTGATCGTCGACCGTCAGTTCAGGTCCAAGCGATCGGCGTTCATGACCTTGTTCCAGGCCTTGACGAAGTCCTTGGCGAACTTCTCCCCCGCGTCCGCGCAGGCATAGACCTCGGCGAAGGCCCGCAGTTCAGCGTGCGAGCCGAAGATCAGGTCAACGCGCGTGGCGGTCCAGCGGGCCTGACTGCTCTTGCGGTCATGGCCTGAGAAGGCGTTGACCGCCGTCGGGCTCCATGTGGTGCCCATATTGAGGAGATTGACGAAGAAGTCGTTCGTCAACACGCCCGGGCGGTCGGTGAACACGCCGGCCTTGGAGCCGCCGGCGTTGGCGCCCAGCACCCGCAGCCCGCCGACCAGCACCGTCAACTCCGGTCCGGACAGGCGGAGAAGCTGGGCCCGATCGACCAGGGCCTCCTCGGGAGCCATGAACTGCACGCCCTCGCGGCGATAGTTGCGGAAGCCGTCGGACAGAGGCTCGAGCGGCGCGAAGGAATCGGCGTCGGTCTGCTCGGCCGAGGCGTCCGCGCGTCCGGGTGTGAAGGGAACCGTCACCGGCGTCCCGCCGTCCTTGGCCGCCTTCTCGACCGCCGCGGCGCCGCCCAGCACGATCAGGTCGGCCAGGGAGATCCTCTTGCCGCCGGCCGCCGAGCCGTTGAAGTCCTTCTGGACGCCTTCCAGCGTGTTCAGCACCTTGGCCAGGACGGGCGGGTCGTTGACCTCCCAGTCCTTTTGCGGCGCGAGGCGGATGCGCGCGCCGTTGGCGCCGCCGCGCCTGTCCGAGCCGCGCCAGGTCGAGGCCGAGGCCCAGGCGGTCGACACCAGCTCGGACACCGAAAGGCCCGAAGCCAGGATCTTGGCCTTCAGCGCGGCGACGTCCTGGGCATCGACCAGCGGATGGTCCACGGCCGGGATCGGGTCCTGCCAGATCAGGGTCTCCCGCGGCACCAGGGGGCCGAGATAGCGCGGCTTGGGACCCATGTCCCGGTGGGTCAGCTTGAACCAGGCGCGGGCGAAGGCGTCGGCGAACTGGTCAGGATGCTCGAGGAAGCGGCGCGAGATCTTCTCGTAGGCGGGGTCGAACCTCAGGGCGAGGTCCGTGGTCAGCATCCGCGGCACGTGCTTCTTGGACGGGTCATAGGCGTCGGGAATATCAGCCGGCGCGTTCTTGGCCCGCCACTGCTTGGCGCCGGCCGGACTGTGGTGCAGCTCCCATTCGAACTTGAACAGGTTCTCGAAGAAGTGGTTGCTCCACTTGGTCGGCGTCTGGGTCCAGATAACCTCTGGGCCCCCGGTGATGGCGTCGGCGCCGATGCCGGTTCCGTGCTTGCTGCGCCAGCCCAGGCCCTGGTCCTCGATTTCGCCGCCCGCGGGTTCGACGCCCACGAACGACGGGTCGCCCGCGCCGTGGGTCTTGCCGAAGGTGTGGCCGCCGGCGATCAGGGCGACGGTCTCCTCGTCGTTCATGGCCATCCGGGCGAAGGTGTCGCGGATGTCTCGCGCCGAAGCGACGGGATCGGGATTGCCGTTGGGCCCTTCGGGATTGACATAGATCAGCCCCATCTGGACCGCGCCCAAGGCCGGATGCAGCTGGCGCTCGCCGCTATAGCGCTCGTCCCCGAGCCAGGAGCCTTCAGGGCCCCAATACAGCTCTTCCGGCTCCCAGGTGTCGGCCCGGCCGCCGCCGAAGCCGAAGGTCTTGAAGCCCATCGACTCCAGGGCGACATTGCCGACCAGCACATAGAGGTCGGCCCACGAAATCTTGCGGCCGTATTTCTGCTTGATCGGCCAGAGCAGCCGGCGCGCCTTGTCGAGATTGGCGTTGTCCGGCCAGCTGTTGAGCGGGGCGAAGCGCTGCTGCCCGCCGCCCGCGCCGCCCCGTCCGTCGCTGATGCGGTAAGTGCCGGCGCTGTGCCAGGCCAGGCGGATGAACAGGCCGCCATAGTGGCCGAAGTCGGCGGGCCACCAATCCTGGGAGTCGGTCATCAGCGCGTGCAGGTCGGCGATCACGGCGTTCAGGTCGAGGCTCTTGAATTCCTCGGCGTAGTTGAACGTCTCGCCCATCGGATCGGACCGCGGCGAATGCTGGTTGAGGCTTTCGAGACTAAGGTTCTGCGGCCACCAGTCGCGGTTCCTTCGACCGCCGCCGCGCCCCACGGGGCACTGACCTTGAACGCCGCTCTCGACATTCCCATCCATCGCTGTTCCTCCGGTTGGCTTGTGGCTCTCGACGCCCCAGGAGGCCAAGTCATCCCTCATCCGGCGATAGGTAAAATTGATTGTTCCTATCGCGGCGATAGGCGTCGCCACTCAGGTTCAGTGCGCGGGCGAGAGAAACTCAGGACACGGCGCAATGTTTGCCACCGGCGCCTAAGGTTCGAACGCCTTGATGATCGGGCAAGGCCCGGCTGTTCCCGACGCGCAGTCGTGGGCGAGGCGTCCCAAGGCGGCTCGAGCGGCGGTCAGCTCCGCGATCTTCGCGTCAAGGGCAGCCATTCGGGCGTTCGCAAGTTCTCTCGCCCGGGCCCGCTCGTCAGTGGCGTCAAGGGCGAGCAGTTCGCCGATCTCTTCCAGGGTGAAGCCCGCCGTCTGCGCCGACCTGATGAAGCGAAGCCGGCGAACCTCGTCGTCGCCGTAGCGGCGCACCCGGCCGCCGAGGCCCGGCCCTTCAGGACGCGGCGGCTCAGGTATCAGCCCCCTGCGCTGGTAGTATCGGACCGTCTCGACGCCAACGCCGCCGGCCTTTGCCAGTGCTGCGATGGTCATGCTGCTCATGGCCTTGTCTCCGTACCATGGTACGGAACCATATAGGGTGAAGTGAATGGCCAGCAAGCGAGTGCTGAGATGACAACTTCGACCAAGACCGCCCAGCTGCACCGCATGGTGATGCCTGAGCACACCTGCCCCTACGGCCTCAAGGCGTTGGACCTGCTGCGGCGCGAGGGCTTCCGTGTCGAGGATCATGCCCTCACAACCCGCGAGCAAACCGACGCGTTCAAGGCCGAGCATGGCGTGAAGACGACGCCGCAGGTGTTCATCGATGGCCGGCGGATCGGCGGTTACGACGACCTGCGGCGGCACTTCGGCCAGAAGGTCGCCGAACCTGGAGCGACCAGCTACCGGCCGGTGATCGCTGTCTTCGCCATGACCGCGCTGATGGCGCTCGCCGCCAGCTACGCAGTGTTCGGTTCGGCGCTGACGATGCGGGCTGGCGAATGGTTCATCGGCTTCAGCATGGTCGTGCTGGCGATGCTGAAGCTGCAGGATATCGAGAAGTTCTCCACCATGTTCCTGAACTACGACCTGCTCGCCAGGCGATGGGTCCGGTACGGCTACATCTATCCTTTCGCGGAAGCGGCGGCGGGCCTTCTGATGATCGCCGGCGTGCTCACCTGGCTGTCGGCCCCCGTCGCGCTGTTCATCGGCGGGGTCGGGGCGGTGTCGGTCTTCAAGGCCGTCTACATCGACAAGCGGGACCTGAAATGCGCCTGCGTCGGCGGGTCTTCGAACGTGCCCCTGGGCTTTGTTTCCCTGACCGAGAACCTGATGATGATCGTCATGGCGGTGTGGATGCTGATGATGTGAGCCGCCGGATCGCTGCGAGCATCGGCCAGCCCCTACGCCGTCCAGAGATAGCGCCAGGTCTCGGAAATCGTCTGGTCGCCTCGTATCAGACGCAGCGACAGGTCGATGTTCGCCGCCTTGGGCCGCACGCCGAACGCGACGCGGGCCGCGGCCTCGTCGGGATAGGGCGACAGGTCGCGCCAGACGATCTCGCCGCCCTGGGCCTGGAGATCCATCGCCACGCCGTCCAACCCCTCGGCAAGGGCGCCGCCCTGCAGGTCGATGGTGAACAGGCGCAGCCCGGCCTGGGCGTCGGCGCCGTTGCGGGTGCGGAACACCCGGGCGTCGGGACTGGCGAAGCGCTCCTGGCCCCAATGCAGGCGATAGCGCAGGTCGACCTGGGTCCCGGGTTTCCAGGGCGCCTTGGGCCGCCAGAAGATGGCGATGTTGTCGTCGCTCTCCTTGGTGGTGGCCAGTTCGGCCAGGTGCACCGCGCCCTCGCCCCAGGCGTCCAGCGGCTCGACCCAAAGGCTGGGCCGCAGGTCGTAGCGAGCTTGCAGGTCGCCGAAGTCCTCCAGAGCCCGGGCTCGCTGCACCAGGCCGAAGCCCTTGGGATTCTCGTCCGGGAAGTTGCTCAGCCGGTGGGCGCGAGGGTTCTGCAGCGGCCGCCAGATGTGCTCGCCCTCCCCCGTCCAGATCGCCAGGCCGTCGCTGTCGTGCACGGCGGTGCGGAAATCCTGGGTCGGCGAGGGATCGGCGACGTTGAACAGGAACATGCTGCTCATGGCCGCCACGCCTGTCTTGGTCATGGTTGTGCGCGGGAAGACGCTGGCGGCGACCTCGAAAACCACGTCCTCGCCAGGGCGGATCGTGAAACTATAGACGCCCGCGCAGCTGGGGCTGTCCATCAGGGCGTGAACCACCACCGCATCGCCGTCGATGGCCGGACGTTCGAGCCAGAAGCTGGTGAAGTCGGGGAATTCCTCGTTCGGCTCCCCCGCTCCGATCGCCAGGCCTCGCGCCGACAGGCCGTAGCGCTGACCCCGGCCCAGGCTGCGGAAATAGCTGGCGCCCTGGAACACGGCGATCTCGTCCAGCTTGTCGGCTTGGTTCAGCGGCCACAGCAGGCGAAAGCCGGAAAACCCATTCCAATCCTTGGCCACGTCGGCGTGCTCGCCGGGAATGTCGAACATCGCCGGATCGAAGGCGATTGGCCGCGCCAGGCCGGCCGCCACCTCAAAGATCGGCAGCGGACGCGGGTAGAGATAGGCGGGCGGAAAGAATTCGGCCCGGAACGCCGGCCGGCGATCCTTCCAGAGGTCGGCCTCCGACCGGAAGCGGATGCGGAAGTATTCGTCGTAGGACAGACCGGTCAGGGCCGGCCGCGCGGACGCCTTGACGTACGGGACGGCGGCCAGGGCGCGGGCCCTGTCACGCAGCGCCTCAATGGAGAACGGCTGGCTCACCGCATCATCGACGGCGGGCGTCTGCGCCGCCGCGGCCAGACGGGGGGCCATGGCGAGAACCGCCGACACTGAAAGACCGCCCAGCGCCGCCCGGCGATTGACCAAATTGGAGACCATGCGCGCCTTTTAGAGCAACGCCCCCGTTGCACGCCATAGAACGCACCTTTAGCGACAAGGGTTCGCAGTTTCGCTTCGATCTGGACATGGCCGCTGGCGCGACGCGACGCGCCCGCCTATTTCTAGCGTAGCAAGCGCGGCAACAAGCCAGGCCTTGGCACGTTTGTGTCTAGTCGGAGCCTGATTTGGTTCGACGGCGGACAGAGGGACCGACGAGACTTCATGGGCGCACCGGCTGATTTCATCCTCGAGGAGACCGCTGGCCACAAGACGGCCGTGCTCTCGGGGGACTGGACCGCTCGCGGCATGGTCGACGCCGGCGAACGGCTAGTCCAGGCCATGCAGAGCTCCCAGACCATTGACCTGGATCTGCGCGACATCACCCGCTGCGACACCGCCGGAGCCTACGCCATCATCCGCGCCGCCAACGGCCGGATCGACGCAAACAAGATCAAGGCCGGCCCTCGGACCCTGCGCCTGCTGAAGCTGGTCGACGACGCCATCCAGGTCGAACCCGAGGCCGCGCCGCCGCGGAAGGGCTTCACCGCCCTGCTCGAACGTGTCGGACGCGGCGTCTACGGCCTGGGCGACGACCTCTACGGCACCCTCGCCTTTCTGGGCCACCTGCTGGTCGCCATCGGCCGCTGCATCGTCAAGCCCAGCCGCATCCGCTGGGCCCCGGTCGTGGCCTTGTCCGAACGCGCGGGCCTGGACGCTATCCCGATCGTCGCGGTCACCACCTTCTTCATCGGCGCGGTCGTGGCCCTGCTGGGCGCCAACCTGCTGACCCAGTTCGGCGCCCAGGTGTTCGCCGTCGAGCTGATCGGCATCTCGGTGCTGCGCGAGTTCAACATCCTGATCACCGCCATCCTGCTGGCGGGCCGCTCGGCCTCCAGCTTCGCGGCCGAGATCGGCTCGATGAAGATGAACCAGGAAATCGACGCCATGCAGGTGATGGGGGTCGACCCCTACGAGGCGCTGGTCCTGCCGCGCTTCGCCGCCCTGCTGGTCACCATTCCGCTGCTGACCTTCGTGGCCACCTTGGCCGGCTTGGCCGGCGGCATGCTGGTGACCTGGACGGTGCTGGACCTGTCGCCGACCTTCTTCCTGCAGCGCATGCAGGATTCCGTCGGCGCGCAGCACTATTGGATCGGCCTGTCCAAGGCGCCGGTGATGGCCATGGTCATCGCCGCCATCGGTTGCCGCCAGGGCATGGAGGTCGGCAACGACGTCGAGTCGCTGGGCCGCCGGGTCACCGCCGCCGTGGTCCATGCCATCTTCGCGATCATCGCCATCGATGCGGTGTTCGCCCTGGTCTATATGGAGCTGGACCTGTGAGCCCGGCAAAGCCCCAAGCGCCGTCCAGGGTGGTCGAGGACGACGCCCCCTCCACCGCCGAGGCCCCGCCGATCCGGGTCACGGGTCTGGTCTCGCGGTTCGGCGAGAACGTGATCCACGACGGCCTGGACCTGACCGTCAATCGCGGCGAGGTGCTGGGCGTCGTCGGCGGCTCGGGTTCCGGCAAGTCGGTGCTGCTCAACACCATCATCGGCCTGAAGGTCCCCGACGGCGGATCGGTCAAGCTGTTCGGCCAGGACATGGCCGCCGCCTCGCGCCACCGCTGGAACATCATCGAACGCCGCTGGGGCGTGCTGTTCCAGCAGGGCGCGCTGTTCTCGAACCTGACCGTCCGCGAGAACGTCGCCGCGCCGCTGCACGAGCACACCCGCCTGCCCAAGGGCGAGATCGAGCATCTGGCCGATCTGAAGATCGCCCTGGTCGGCCTGCCCGCCCGGGCCGGCAACCTCAAGCCCGCCGAGCTGTCGGGCGGCATGCGCAAGCGCGCCGGCCTGGCCCGCGCCCTGGCCATGGACCCCGAGCTGCTGTTCCTGGACGAGCCCACCGCGGGGCTTGACCCGATCAGCGCCGCGGCCTTCGACAGCCTGATCAAGGACCTGTCCGACAGCCTGGACCTGACCGTGTTCATGATCACCCACGACCTGGACACCCTGTACGAGATCACCGACCGCATCGCAGTCATCGCCGACAAGCAGGTCGTCGCCGTCGGCTCCGCCCAGGAGCTGGAGAAGAACAACCACCCCTGGATCCAGGAATACTTCATGGGGCCGCGTGGACGCGCGGCCGCCGGCAAGGCGACGCACCCGTCGCCCCCCCCGGCGGAACCCCCGTCGAAACCCAAGTCGGCGCACGAGACGACACCGAGGACGAACTGATGGAAAGAAACGCCAACTACGCCTTGGTGGGCGCGGCCACCCTGATGCTGTTCATGGGGTTGCTGATCTTCGCCGTCTGGCTGGCCAAGCTGAGCTTCAACCAGGAGTACGACCTGTATGACGTGCTGTTCGTCGGACCGGTGCGCGGCCTGTCGGACGGCGGCGAGGTGCACTTCAACGGCATCAAGGTCGGCGAGGTCACCAAGATCGCCCTGGACAAGTCCGATCCCAACCGCGTCATCGCCCGGGTGCGCGTCACCTCGGACGTGCCGATCAAGACCGACAGCTTCGCCACGCTGGAGCCCCAGGGCATCACCGGCGTGAACTATGTGCAGATCGCCGCCGGCACGCCCGCCAAGCCGCTGCTGAAGCGGACGGTCAAGAAGGATGAGGTGCCTGTGATCCGCAGCCAGCGCAGCGCCCTGTCCGACCTGCTGGAAGGCGGCGGCACGGTTCTGACCCGCACCATCGAGGCCCTGGACCGGGTCAACCGCGTGCTGTCGGATGACAACGTCAAGACCTTCAGCGCCTCGCTCAGCGACATCCAGTCGGTCACCGCCGAGCTGCGCGAGCGCAAGGCGATCATCGCCGACGCCCAGAAGGCCTTGCAGAGCATTGAGGCCACCTCGACCCGGATCGGCGAGCTGTCAGACTCGGTCAACGGCCTGGCCAACGGCGACGTCAAACGCACGCTGAACAATCTGGCCGACGCCGCCGACGAGCTGAAGGCCACGGCCAAGGACGTGCGCGGCATGGTCGGCAAGCTGGAAGGCCCGACCACCGACTTCGCCACCACCGGCCTGCCCCAGCTGTCGTCGGCCGTCGTCACCCTGCAGTCGGCCGCCGAGTCCCTGGACCGGCTGGTCAGCGAAGTCGAACAAAACCCGCGCGCCCTGGTCGGCAAAGCGCCCGCCAAGGAACTGGAGGTCAAGCCGTGAGCATCCTGCACACTACCCTGCGATCGCTGACGATCGCCGTCGCGGCGGTGGCCCTCACCGGTTGCATCAGCCTGTTCCCCAAGTCCAAGCCGGCCGGCCTCTATCGGTTTGGCCATGTCGCGGTCGCCAGCTCCCGGCCGGCGACGGAGAAGAGCTTCGGCGTCTTCAAGGCTCCGACGGTCTTCACCCGCTCGGCCATGAGCGACCGTCTGCTGGCGGTGACCGACGGCGAGGCCGCCTATATCTCCGGCGCCCGCTGGGTCTCGCCGGCCATCGTGCTGTTCGACGAGGCCGTGGCCCGCGCCTTCGAGGGCGAGAACAGCCGCGCCCGGCTGGTCACGCGCGGCGAGGCCGTGAAGGCGGCCATGTCGCTGCGCCTGGAGGTCCGCTCGTTCGAGACCGACTATGTCAACGGCCCCAAGGCCCCGCCCGAGGTTCTGGTCGAGATCCGCGCCGTGATGAGCCGCAACAACGACCGCGCCTTGCTCGGCGATCAGGTGTTCGTGGCCCGGGTCAAGGCCGCCGACAATCGTCTCGGCGCCATCGTGCCGGCCTATGACACTGCCGTAGGCCAGGTGCTGTCGGAGATCGTGACCTGGGTCAGCGACGCCGAGGGCAAGGTGTCGGCGAGCTGAGCCCCCTATTCTAACCGTCATTCCCGCCCTTGCGGCGAGAATGACGGCGGAAGAATAGTTCACGGACCCGTCTCTGGGTCCTGTCCAGACCGGTCCGCCACGCCCCTGACCACGGGCTCGCCCCCAGCTCCAGGACCGCGGCGGAAGCGCACCAGGATTTCCACGCTGTCGGGCCGCTTGGCCAGGGCGTCGCGGACCATGGCCAGCACGGTGTCGGCCGAAACGTGCAGATCCACGATCTGCTCGGACTCTTCATAGATCAGGTGGGAATGCGGCTCGGGCACGGTGTCGAACACCAGTTCCGTCGTCGTCGTCGGCAGCCGGCCGAGCAGCCCGTGGTCGGCGAGGAGCTCAAGCTGGCGGGCTAACTCGCCCGAGGTCACCGCCAGGCCGGCCTCGGCGACCAGATCGGCCACCTCGGCCAGGGTCAGATGCACCTCCGGCGAGGCGCGCAGCAGGGCCAGCAGGCGCGGCAGCCCGCCGTGCCCCGGCAAGCCGGCGCGACGCAGCTCCTCCCGCAACACGGCTTCCACCGTATGTGGCATCCAAACGTCCTCCCAAGGCGTCGAGGATGATCGCGGTCATTCGGCGCCGCGATCTTGTCTCCGCGCCAGAAGCGTCCTGACTCATAATTCGCGTATCATTGTGATAAAGAGAAGCACCAAATCTCAATCGCCCTTATAGGCTCAGCCTATGAATCTTCGAGATCTCAGCTACCTCCTGGCCGTCGCCGAGCATGAGCATTTCGGGCGCGCCGCGCGGGCTTGCGGCGTCAGCCAGCCGACGCTGTCGGTGCAAATCCGCAAGCTCGAGGACCTGATGGGCGTGGCGCTGTTCGAGCGCAGCAGCAAGACCGCCGCCCCGACCGCCGCCTGCCTGCAGCTGATCGGCCACGCCCGCACCGCCGTGACCGCGGCCGAAGCCGTCCTGGCCACGGCGCGCAACCTGCGCGATCCGCTGTCGGGACGCTTCCGGCTGGGCATCATCCCCACCCTGGCCCCCTATCTGCTGCCGCTGATCTTCGCCCCGCTGCGCGAGGCGCTGCCCGCGCTGGAGCTGGAGCCCTGGGAGGACCAGACCTCGGCCCTGCTGGAACGGTTGCGCGCCCACGAACTGGACGCCGCCCTGCTGGCGACCGAGGTTGACGGGCCGGACCTGGTCAGCCAGCCGCTGTTCGCCGAGCCGTTCCTGGCCGCCCTGCCCCCCGAGCATCCGCTTGCGGGGCGTTCGGTGATCCTGGAGACCGACCTGGCGCGCGACATCCTGGTCCTGGCCGACGGCCACTGCCTGCGCGACCAGACGATGGAGGCCTGCGGCGGCGACGCGGCGCTGGGCGGTCCCTTGCGGGCGGCCAGCCTGCCGACCCTGCTCAACATGGTGGCGGCGGGTTACGGGACGACGCTGATCCCGGGACTGGCGGCGGGAGCGGCGCAGGACGCCGGCATCGTGCTGCGACCGTTGGC
>NZ_JBAPVS010000041.1:0-5320 GCF_049283275.1 Caulobacter sp.
GCCCTGGTGCGCGGCTGGGGCGGCGAGCCCATCGCCCTGACCTCGGTCGGCGACAACGAGACGGCCATCGCCGCGGCGACGGCGGCGGCCGGCGGCGATCTGGTGGTGACCCTGGGCGGCGCCTCGGTGGGCGACCACGACCTGGTCAAGCCGGCCCTGGAAACCCTGGGCTTGGCGTTGCGCGTCCAGACCGTCGCCGTGCGCCCCGGCAAGCCGACCTGGTTCGGGACGCTGCCCCCGACAGCGAAGAGAGATAGCCGCCGCGTGCTGGGCCTGCCCGGCAACCCGGCCTCGGCCCTGGTTTGCGCCGAGCTGTTCCTGCGGCCGTTGCTGGCCGCCCTGACCGGCGCCGATCCGACCCTGGCGATCAGCGCCGGCGTTCTGACCACCGCCCTGCCCGCCACCGGACCGCGTGAACACTGGATGCGAGCCGTCCGGACAATCGGTCTCGACGGTCGCGTGATGGTCACGCCCTTCCCCGATCAGGACTCCTCACTGATCGGCGTATTCTCCCGCGCCGACTGCCTGATCATGCGACCGGCCGGTGCCCTGGCGGCGGCGGCCGGCGAGGTTGTGGAACTGCTCCCTCTGGCGCGGGGTTGATGGGCGAGGCTGTCGCCTCCACTGGCGACGACGCACGCGGAGCGTGCTAAGCCGCCTTCGAAGCGGTTTCCAAGACGACCGCGGCAGGAGTTCTGTGTTCATGGGTCGTATAGGCAAGATCGCGGCGCACATGGTTCTGGCCTTCACGGCCCTGATCCTAGCGCGGCTTGTGACGGCCGGCGCCGCCGCCATCGGACCCGCCACCCTGGTTCACGCCGGCCTGTTCGCCGTATCGGCGCTGCTGGTCGAGCTGCTGTTCAGGCTCGAACGTTCGCCCTGGCGCTTCTTCGCGGCCGGCGACGCCCTGCGTCTGGCGCGCTCGGCCTTTCTGACCACCCTCACCTTCGCCGTGCTGGGCCAGGTCTTCGGCATCTACCGGTCCGGCGGCGTGCGCGCCCTGCTCGTCGTCTTCCTGGCGCAGGTCAGCCTGCTGACCTGGCTGCGCATCATCCGACGCACGATCTACGACCGCGTCCTGATCGACTCCCTGATTCGCCTGCGCCCAGCGCCCGCCTCGCCCGCCCTGCCCCGCCTGCTGATCATCGGTTCGGCCAGTGAAGCCGAGGCCTTCCTGCGCGCCCCGCCCGCCTTGGGCGAGCGCTACGCGCCGGTCGGCGTGCTGACCTCCAACGCCCGCGAGACCGGTGACGAATTGCGCGGAGTCTGCGTTCTGGGCGCCGTCGACGATTTCGACACCGTGATGGCCCAGTTGCGCGACGGCGGCCTGCAGCCGGCGGCCCTGCTGTTCCTGACCGACGGCCCGCTCAGCGCCTTCGGGGCCGAGCGCCTGGGACGGCTGAAGACCGAGGGCGTGCGCCTGCTGCGCCGCCAGGGCCTTATCGACATGGGATCGCACGGCGGTTCGGCCCTGCGCGAGATCAGCCTTGAGGAGCTGCTCAGCCGTGCGCCGGTGCGGTTGAATTCCGACCCGGTCCGCGCCCTAGTCGCCGGCAAACGGGTGCTGATCACCGGGGCCGGCGGCAGCATCGGTTCGGAGCTGGCGCGCCAGATCGCCGCCAGCGGCCCCGCCCAGCTGACCCTGCTGGACGCCGCCGAGGCCAATCTGTTCCACATCGACCGTGAGCTGGGCGAGGCCTGGCCGCTGCTGCCCCGTCGCGACGTGCTGTGCGACGTGCGCGACGCCTCCCGCCTGGAGCTGGTGTTCGCCGCCGAAAAGCCCGAGCTGGTCTTCCACGCCGCCGCCCTCAAGCATGTCACCCTTGTCGAAAACCACCCCTGCGAAGGCGTGCGCACCAATGTGATGGGCAGCCGCAATGTCGCCGCCGCCGCCAAGGCCTGCGGCGCGGCCCATCTGGCGCTGATCTCCACCGACAAGGCCGTGGCCCCCACCAGCGTGATGGGCGCCACCAAGCGCGTGGCCGAGGCGGTGGTTCGCCAGTTCGCCGGCGGATCCAATACTCGCGTCAGCGTCGTGCGGTTCGGCAATGTGCTGGGTTCGGCCGGTTCGGTCGTGCCGATCTTCCAGCATCAGATCGCCCGAGGCGGCCCGGTGACCCTGACCGACGCCGAGGTCGAACGCTATTTCATGACCATCCCGGAGGCCGTGCAGCTGGTCCTGAGAGCCGTTGCACTGTCGGCCGGCGACATGGAGCCCCCCACGGGCGTCCTGACGCTGGAGATGGGCGAGCCGGTCAAGATCATCGATCTGGCCCGACGGATGATCGAGCTGCAAGGCCTGGTCCCCGACCGCGACATCGAGATCAAGATCACCGGCCTGCGCCCCGGCGAAAAGCTGACCGAGGCCCTGGTCGACGTCAACGAGATCGCCCGGCCCAAGGCCGAGGGCGTCACCGAGGCCACGCCCTTGACGCCCTTGCCCCCCATCCGGCCCGAAGCCCTGTCGGCCCTGGAAGCCGCCGCCCTGGCGGGCGACGAGTTCAGCGTTCGCGCCCAGCTGTTCGCCCTGGTCGAGGGACTGCGCGCCGTGGAGCCCGCCGGGGCGATCGCGAGCAAGGCGACCCCAGGCAAGCGCAAGACGCCGGCTGCCCAAACCCGGGCCTGATCCGAATTCGTCGGCGTCCGGCGCCCGCCAGGCGAGCGAAAAAGCCAGAATCAGCTTCCCATGCTCCATCTCGCCCCGCTTGCGGGCGAGCCGTCCCAGCCTTGGGGACATGAGTAGCGTCGGCGGGAACCTGGATGATCGAACAGACGGTGGACGTCACCCGCCTGGACGGGTTCGTTCGATACACCCGCAGGATCGTCCGCGCCCGCCTGATCATCGTCACCATGGTTGTGGGCCTGCTGGCGATCTACACGCCCCTGCGCATAGTCCTGTTCGGCGTGGTCGAGCTGGGCATCTACGCGACACTCTTACTGGTCACCCGGACGGCGCTACGCCATCCTGATCCCGTCCTGGCTTTCCGAAGACTGCGCTGGCAGTCGATTGGTCTGGTCTTCCTGCTGGCGACCAACGCCAGCGCCCTGGCCGTGAAGCTGCGGCTCATGGAAGGGCCGTCCATGCGGGCGGAAGCCGCCTTGGTGGCGACCTGCGTGCTGCTGTTCGGCGCCCTGCGGGTGCATATCGGCAAGGTCAGCTACGTCACCGCCATCGCACCGCCGGCGGCGACGTTGCTGTGGATAGCCTTCGATCCCCACGCGTCGTTGGCCGACAACCACTATGTGGTCGCCATGGCGCTGTTCATCGTCGCCCTCCTGAGCGCCACCTGGCGCCAGCAGACGACCGACCGCGCCCTGGCCCAGGCCCTGCGCGACCTGGCCCGCCGCAACGCCGACCTCACCGAAGCCGTGGCGGAAGCCAAGGCCGCCAGCCGCGCCAAGTCCGACCTGCTGACCGTGGCCAGCCACGAGATCCGCACCCCGCTCAACGCCGTGCTCGGCTTCGCCCATGCCCTGCGCCGCGACACCTTCCTGACCTCGACCCAGGCCGATCTGGCCCAGGGCGTGCTGGAGGGCGGCGCCCAGCTGACCCGCCTGCTCGACACCGTATTGGACCTGACCAAGGTCGAGACCGGCCAAGCCACGCTGGCTCTGACCCCGGTCGATCTGCGCCGCCTGGTCCGCACCGTGGTGCGGGTTTGGGGCGCCCACGCCCAGGCGGTCGGCGTGTTGTTGAGCTTCGAGGACGCCGATCCCGACCTGGACTACGGCCTGCTGGCCGACGAGGCCAAGCTGGAGCAGACCCTGGTCAACCTGGTCTCCAACGGCCTGAAGGCCTCGCCGTCGGGCGGGACGGTCGTGGTCCGGCTGGCCGGCGTGGCCAAGGACCAGAGGCTGAGCGCCCTGATCGAGGTGCGCGACACCGGCGCCTCCGTGTCGCCGGAAGACCGCGCGCGGATGTTCGACGCCTTCGACCAGACCGAACGGGGCCGGAATCTGGGCGGCAGCGGACTGGGTCTGTCGATCTGCGCGGCCAACCTGGCCCTGATGGGCGGTGAGATCGGCGTGGCCGACGCCCCGGACAACGACGCCCGGGAGGGCAAGGCCGCGCTCGGCAAGAGCGCCGGGCGGGGCGCGGTCTTCTGGTTCGCCTTCGAGGCCGAGACCCTGACGCCGCCGGCCGCGGGCGCGCCGCCGGAAGCCTGCGTGACCGTCCCGATCCGGGTGCTGGCGGCCGAGGACAACCCCGCCAATCGCCGGGTTCTGGCCGCCCTGCTGGCCGCCTCGCCGGCCCAGCTGGTGTTCGCCGAGAACGGCGCCCAGGCCCTGGACATGTGGCGGGCCGAGACCTTCGATCTGGTGCTGATGGACGTCAACATGCCGGTGCTCGACGGCGTGGCGGCCCTGGCGGAAATCCGCGAGCTCGAAGCCTCTACGCCGCGCGCCCGCACGCCGGTCTGGATGTTGACCGCCAACGCCTTCGACGAGGACGTCGCCCGCTATCGGGCCGACGGCGCCGACGGCGTGCTGCGCAAACCGATCGACACCGTGGCGCTGTTCGCCCTGCTGGCGCGGGTGGCGGAGAAGAAGGCCGAGGTTGAGGAGGCGGGCGCCCTCCCTGCGCATACCTCTTGATCCGCTCATCCCGGCATTCGCCGGGATGAGCGGCGTGATTAATGGAAGTCCCGGCTCCGCTGCAGCCGCCCGGACGTCCGCATGCGCACCGCCGGGGCCGGCGCCTCGGGGTCCTCCTTCATCCGCGCCAGCTCGGCCGACAGGTCGGTGAAGCTCTCGGCCACCACGTGGATCACGCCGTCGGCGGCCTGGACCTTGCCGTGGACGATCAGGAACGAGGCGCTCATCACCGTGCGGCGGTGAGCGTCGAAACAGTCCTTCCAGACCACCGCGTTGGCCACGCCCGTCTCGTCTTCCAGGGTCACGAACACCACGCCCTTGGCCGTGCCCGGCCGCTGGCGGATCAGGACCAGGCCCGCGACACTGACCTTGCGGCCATCGCGCACGCCCTTCAGCCGTTCGGCCGTCGTGACGTTCAACCGGTCCAGCATCGGCCGGAAGAACCGCAGCGGGTGGGCCTTCAGCGACAGGCTGGTGGTGCGATAGTCCTCGGCCACCTGCTGGGGCAAGGCCATGGTCGGCAGGGCGACGGCGTCCTCGAACAGCGGCAGGCCGGCCAGCAGCGGCGCCTGGCTGTCGACCTTGACCTCGCCCCTCAACCCCTTGACCGCCCACAGGGCGTCGCGCCGGCTGACGCCTGCGGACGCAAAGGCGTCGGCCTCGGCCAGCAGCTCCAGCCCGCGCTGCGAAACCCCGGCCCGGGCGAAGTCGGCGGGGGTCCGGG
>NZ_JBAPVS010000042.1:0-5162 GCF_049283275.1 Caulobacter sp.
GACCTGGGCACGGCCATCCTGCTGCAGGAGCGCGCCTTCCGGGCCCGCGCCGAGACCGGCCGCGCCGGCCCGGCGGTGATGGGCGTGTTCTGGCCCCGGGTCGTGCTGCCCGCCGACTTCGCCACGCGCTTCGACGAGACGGCCCGCAAGATGGTCGACCTGCACGAGCGGGCCCATATCAAGCGCGGCGATCCGGTGGCCAATCTGGTCATCGCCGGCGTCCAGGTGCTGGGCTGGTGCAATCCGCTGGTTCATCTGGGCGCCCTGTGCGCCCGGCTGGACCAGGAGATGGCCTGCGACGCCACCGTGCTGAGCCTGCGCCCCAACCTGCGCCGCACCTATGCCGAGGCCCTGGTCGAGGCCCAGACCCGGCGCACGGGCTCGCCGCTGGCCTGCTTCTTCGCGGCCCATCCGCTGGTGCTGCGGGTCAAGCTTCTGGGTTGCCCCGAGCCGAGCTATCGCCGCCAGACGGCCGGCGCGGCGGCGATCTTCCTGCTGGCGATCGTCACCGCCGGCGGGGTCTGGACCGTCACGCCGCGCGGTCCGGCGCCGCAGTACGAGACCTCCTGGCCCGGCCGCTTCGTCGGCGACACTCCGGCCGACGGAATCGTCCTGCCGACCCTGGACCGCCACTAGACCCGATCTCACGCCGCCCGGGTCGAAAGATCGCTCCTGCCTTGACGTTCTAGATTACATCTGTAACTTTTTTGATCTACAGATGTAATCCAAATTCGATCTGAGGGGAGCGAACATGGCCTTCATCCTGCGGATGCCCGAGCGGCGCGGCCGTGACGCCCGGCGCAAGGCGCTGGCGGTCCGCGCGTTCGACGGCCTGGTCATGGGCCTGATCGTGCTGAGCGTCGGACTGATGCTGATGTTCTTCATCCAGTACGAGATGAAGGTCGAACCCAAGCGCCCCGCCACCGGATCGCGGCTGGTCGCCGCCAAATCGATGGCGCGGGTGCGCTGGGCCAGCGTCAAGCCGCGACTCATCGCTCGCCTGGCCCAGCCGCATTCCCTGGAGCTGGGCCGCGTCTGGGCGCGCCGCGACGGCCGGGTCTGTGGTCTGGTCAACGGCTGGGGCAGCTTCGGCGGCCTGACCGGCATGACCCGCTTCTACGCCCAAGGCGACGAGCCTGTGTTCAAGCAGGATGGCCGGCCCGGCTTCGAGGAGGAATGGTGGGCCTGCAAGCGCGACCGCTACGTGGTCATCCGCGAGGGCTCGGAGGAGACGGGTTTCTGTCCTACGGAGCTTGGACAGGAGCGGTGTTACGACGTGGCGTATGGGAGGCCGGAGTGAGCTGAGGGGGCGTCCGGCGGCTACTCCACCCGCGGCAGCACCAGCGCCACGCGCAGGCCGGGCCCGAAGCCGCCGTACGCGCCCGGTCCTTCCGCCAGCTCCAACCGTCCGCCATGCGAGGCGGCCACGGCCTGGACCAGCGACAGGCCTAGCCCCGCCCCCGGTTCGCTGCGGCTGTTCTCCAGCCGGACGAAGCGCTGCACCACCCGGGCGCGGTCGCCCTCGGGCACGCCGGGGCCGGTGTCGGTGACCGAGAACTCCAGGTCGCCGGACGAGGTGCGCCGGGCCCGCAGCATCACCGCCCCGCCTTCGGGCGTGTACTTGATGGCGTTGTCGAGGAGGTTGGCCAGGGCCTGGGCGATGAACTCGCGATTGCCCCGGATGCTCAGCGCCGGAACGATCTCGGCCTTGAAATCCAGCCCCTTGTCCTCGCAGCTGGCCTCGTAGAGCTCGGCCATGTCCGAGGCCAGTTCGCTGGCGTCGAAGAGTTCCTGGTTGGGCGCCTCGCCGGCCGCCTGCAGGCGGGCGATGGCCAGCACGGCGTTGAAGGTCTTGAGCACGCCGTCGGCGTCCATCAGGGCCGTCTCGAGGGCCGCCATCGGATCGCCCTTGCCGTTCTCGGCGTCGATCAGGGCCACCTCCATGCGGGCGCGCAGACGGGTCAGGGGCGAGCGCAGATCGTGGGCGATCGCGTCGCCAGCGTGGCGCAGGCCGCCCATCAGCCGCTCGATGCGGTCGAGCATGTCGTTGAGGCCTTCGGCCAGCTCGTCGTATTCGTCGCGCGTGCCGCGCACCCGGGCCCGGGCGTGCAGGTCGCCGGCCCGCACGGCGTTCACGACGTCGACCAGGCCCTGCATGCTGCGCGAGACGTTGCGGCTGATCAGCACCCCGCCGGCCAGGCCCAGGATGATCACCAGCGCCCCGGCCCCGCGCAGGGCCCGGACGATCTTCATCACATAGCCCTCGGACTCCTGCACGTCGGCGCCGACGAACAGCGCCTCGCCGCCGCTCAGCTTCTCCTGGACCCCGCGCGCCGCGCGCTTGACCTCGGCGCCGTCGATGTCGGTCTCGGTGAGCTTGAAGGTCTCCCAGGTCGGGCCGGGGCCTTCGAAGTCGTCGATCGGCGACTCCTCGATCGAGCCGGAGATCCGCTTGCCGTCCTTGTCGAGCAGCAGGTACAGGAACGGCCGCTCGCCGGTGGCGCGCTCGACGATGGTCTGGTTCAGGGCGTTGACCCCGCCGACCCGATAGGCGGCCTCCAGGCTCTCCATCTCGCGGGTGATGTCGGCGTCGGCGCGACGGTTCACCTCGCCGGCGGTGGCGATGTAGATGTAGCCGAGGAACGCGCTGGCGGCCGCCGCGAACAGGGCCAGGAACAGCAGGGTCAGCCGGAACGGCGTGGATCGGATCAGGCGCGGCAGGCGCATGGGTCAGCGAAACTCTTCAAGAACGGCGGACGAGGAACCCGCCGCGACGCGTAGATGACCGTTCGCGATGGGCGCGGGCAAGTGAAGCAATTTTCACCTGGGCGCCGCGACGCCGCCGTCGCCTACGGATCGAGTCGGTAGCCCGCCCCGCGCACGGTCTGCAGCATGGCCCGGTCGAAGCCCTTGTCGATCTTGGACCGCAGACGGGAAATGTGCACGTCGATGACGTTGGTCTGCGGGTCGAAGTGGTATTCCCACACCTTCTCCAGCAGCATGGTGCGGGTCACCGACTGGCCGGCGTGGCGCATCATGAATTCCAGCAGCTGGAACTCGCGGGGCTGGAGATCGATCTCCTTGCCCTGGCGATGGACCGTCCGGTTGATCAGGTTCATCTCGAGCTCGCCGACCTTCAGGGTCGTGGCCACCGCGCCCGTTTCGCGGCGGCGCGACAGGGCGTCGACCCGGGCCATCAGCTCGGCGAAGGCGTAGGGCTTGACCAGATAGTCGTCGGCCCCGGCGCGCAGGCCGGTGACGCGGTCGTTGATCTCGCCCAGGGCCGAGAGGAACAGCACCGGCGTCTGGTCGCCCTCGCGGCGCAAGGTCTCGACCACCTCTACGCCGTTCTTCTTGGGCATCATGCGGTCGACGATCATCACGTCGAAGCCGCCCTTGCCCGCCTCGGTCAGGCCGGCCTCGCCGTCGGGCGCGTGGACGCAGTCATAGCCGGCCTCGGTCAGGCCGTGGCTCATCGCCGCCGCCGCCTCGAGATCGTCCTCGATGATCAGAATACGCATCACAAACCCCCAGATGCACGAAAGGGCGTCATCGTGCGAATCGATGACGCCCTCTGTCGTGTCGTCGTCACGTTCCGGGGATGGTGACGTGATCCGCGCGCGGGCGAAAGCCCCCGCGTATCGGCGTTAGCGCTACGGCGTGATCTTCAGCGGCACGATCGTGGGACGACCGGCGCGGATGATCCTCAGGTTGACGCTGGGGCGCTGCAGCTTCTTGGCCGCGTTCACCGCCGAGATCACCTGGGAGGCCGAGGTGACGGGTTCGCCGTTGACGCTGGTCAGCACGTCGCCCTTGCGCAGGCCCTTCTCGCCGGCGTCGGAACTGGGCTTCACGCCATCGATCAGCACGCCGCGGACGGCCGGGTCGATGCTGTAGGTGCGGCGGGCCGCGTCGTCGATCGGCGCCAGGCTCATGCCCAGGGCTTCCGACTTCTGGACCTGCGGCTTGGTCGGCGTCTCGCCGCCGCCCTCGTCGGTGTCGTCGTCGCTGAGCGCCAGTTCCTTCTCGGTCGGACGCACGCCCGACTTGATGTCGACCGTACGGGCCTTGCCGCCGCGCAGGATCGACAGCTTCAGGGTGTCGCCCGGACGGCCCTTGGCCACTTCGCGGGTCAGTTCCGAACCGCTCTTGATCGCCACGCCGTTGACGGCGGTGATCACGTCCTCGGGCATCAGGCCGCCCTTCTGGGCCGGACCGCCCTGGATCACGTCGGCGACGATCGCGCCCTTGATCTCGCCCAGGCCCTGAGCCTCGGCCATTTCCTTGGTGAAGGGCTGGATCTGCGCGCCGATATAGCCGCGCACGACCTTGCCGCCGTTGATCAGCTGCTTGGCGGTGGCTTCGGCCACGTCGGCGGGGATGGCGAAGCCGATGCCGACCGAGCCGCCGGTCGGCGAGAAGATCGCGGTGTTGACCCCGATCACCCGGCCGTAGATGTCGAACGACGGACCGCCCGAATTGCCCCGGTTGATCGGCGCGTCGATCTGGATGTAGTCGACGAAGGTCGACGAGCTGTCGCCCAGGTCGCGGTTATAGGCCGAGATGATGCCGGCCGTGGCGGTGCCGCCCAGACCGAACGGGTTGCCGATGGTGATCACCCAGTCGCCGACCCGCGGCTTGGCCTGGTTCTCGAAATTCACATAGGGGAACGCCGCGCCCTTGGCCTTGGGATCGACGACCTTCAGCACGGCCAGGTCGGTGCCTTCGTCGCGACCGACGACGGTGGCCTTCAGTTCGCGGCCGTCCTTGAGAACGACATTGATGCCGTCGTCATCGGCGTCGGCGACCACGTGGTTGTTGGTGACCAGATAGCCGTCGGCCGAGATGAAGAAACCCGAACCCGAGGACTGCTGCTTGGGACCGGGGACCTCTTCGCCGTCCTCGCCCTTCTGACCCTTGGGCACGAGGTCGAAGCCTTCCAGGCCGGGGATGCGCAGCTTCGGCGCGGCCGCGGCCTTGGAGGTCACGTCGATCTGCACCACGGCGGGCGAGACCTGCTCGAAGATGTCGGCGAACGACATCGGCGCGCCGGGCGGCGGCGCGAACATCGGCGCGGGATTGCCGGCCGCGCCCGAAGTGCGAACCACCTGCGCCTCGGCGGCGCCCGCCGGGCCCATGCGCATGCCCACCCCGACCAGGGC
>NZ_JBAPVS010000043.1:0-18152 GCF_049283275.1 Caulobacter sp.
GGCCGGCGCGCCCTATCGGAACATGCCCGCCCTCGCCGCGATCGGCGAGCGGCCCGACCACTATCTGCCCGTCCCTCTGGCCGACCAGGCGCCGGCATTGGATCCGGCCAAGGGCTACCGTCTGCAACAGCTGGGCCGCGGCCTCTATATGGTGACCGAAAACGCCTACCAGTCGATGTTCCTGGTCTACGAGACCGGGGTCGTCGTGGTGGACGCGCCCCCCAGCTATTCCAAGCATATCCGCCAGGCCATCGCCGAGGTGACCGACAAGCCGATCACCCACGTCGTCTACAGCCACTCGCACATCGACCACATCGGCGGGGTCAACGACCTGGGCGGTCACCCGATCATCATCGCTCAGGCCGAAACGCACCGACTGCTGGCCCGCGCCAAGGATCCGAACCGGCCCGTCCCGACCGTGACCTTCACGGACCACTACACGTTGAAGGTCGGGAGCCAGACGCTGGAGCTCAGCTATCACGGCGTGGCCCACGAGCCGGGCAACATCTTCATCTGGGCGCCGGAACAGAAGACCCTGATGGTCGTCGACGTGGTGTTCCCCGGCTGGATGCCCTGGCGGCGCTTCGCCCTGGCGCAGGACGTCCCAGGCTACTTCCAGCAGGTCGCCGACATCGACAAGGTTCCGTTCGAGACCCTCGTCGGCGGCCATGTCAGCCGCACGGGCACCCACGACGACGTGCGCACCCAGCTGGCGTTCATGAACGACGTCAAGGCCGCCGCCGCGACCGCCCTCAAGACCACCACGCTCGGCGACGAGCTGGCGACCGACGACAAGACCAACGCCTGGGCCGTGTTCGACAACTACATCGACCGGGTCGTCGTGCAGTGCGTGAACACCGTCACGCCGAAGTGGCAATCCCGGCTCGCGGGCTACGACGTCTATATCTGGGACCAGTGCTACGCGATGGAGCAGAGCCTGCGCATAGACTGAGCCCTATGCGGCGCCGCTCGCCGCGGCGTCATCGCCCCTGCCCTTCCCAGGAACCTTCCCATGGAAAATGCCCTGAACGTCGCCGTGCTCGTCGGCAGCCTCCGCGAGGCGTCCTACAGCCGCAAGGTCGCACGCGCCCTGATCGCGCTGGCGCCCCAGACCCTGAACTGTCGGATCGTCGAGATCGGCGATCTGCCGCTCTATAACGAGGATCTGGACGCCACTCCGCCGGCGGCCTGGACCCGCTTCCGCACCGAGATCGGCGCGTCCGACGCGGTGCTGATCGTCACCCCGGAATATAACCGCTCCGTCCCCGGCGCCCTGAAGAACGCGATCGATGTCGGCTCGCGGCCCGACTACCCCAGCGGCTGGGACGGTCTTCCCGCCGCCGTGATCAGCGCCTCGCCCTACAAGCTGGGCGGCTTCGGCGCCAACCACCACGTCCGCCAGAGCCTGGTGTTCCTGAACATGCCGGTGATGCAGCAGCCGGAGGCCTACATCCCGGAAGTCGCGAGCCTGTTTGACGACGATGGTCAGGTGACGGCGTCGCAAGGCCGCGACTTCCTTCTTGGCGTGATCACCGCCTTCGCCCAGTGGGCGCGGCTGATCAACAGCGGCCGCGACGGGAAGGTCCCATGATCGCGCAAGCCTTGGCGGCGGCGGTCGTGCTGACCGCCGCGGGCCCCGCCACCCTGCCCTCGACCTCGGCGACCACCACCTATCATCGGGCCGAGGTCGACGGGGTCGGCGTCTTCTATCGCGAGGCGGGCCCCAAGGACGCGCCGACGATCGTGCTGCTGCACGGCTATCCCTCGTCCTCGCGGATGTTCGACACCCTGATCCCGCTGCTGGCCAGCCGCTACCATCTGATCGCGCCGGACTATCCCGGCTTTGGCCAGAGCGACGCGCCGCCGCCGTCACGCTACGTCTACACGTTCGACAACCTGGCCAAGACGACCAATGGCCTTCTCGAACAGCTCGGCGTCGACCGCTACGCGCTCTACCTGCAGGACTATGGCGGACCGGTCGGCTTTCGTATCATGCTGGCCCATCCCGACCGGGTTCGCGCCCTGGTGATCCAGAACGCCAACGCCTACCGCGAAGGCCTCGGCGCGAAATGGACGGGCATCGCCCGCTATTGGGACGACCCGGCTGCGCACCCGGACCAGGTCGAGGCGTTCACGTCCCTGGAGGGCGCGCAACAGCGCCACATCGCGGGCAGTCCGCACCCCGAGCGCTACAATCCCGACACGTGGACCGACGAGCACGCCGCCTTGGAAAGGCCCGGCGCGCGCGAGATCCAGGCCCGCCTGCTCTATGACTATCGGACCAACGTCGCGGCCTATCCGCGATGGCAGGCCTGGCTGCGCGAGCACCGTCCCCCCACGTTGGTCCTGTGGGGACGGTACGATCCGTCCTTCGTCGCGGCGGGCGCGCAAGCCTACCGGCGCGATCTCCCGGACGCGGACATACGCCTGCTCGACGCCGGCCATTTCGCCCTCGACGAAAAGGTCGACGACGTCGCCGCGGCGATAATTCCCTTCCTCGACAATATCGCTCCCTGACCGATCCAAGCTTCCGGATGGATACCTTGGTGTCATCGATACCTACGTCCAATGGATCGCCGCCGAAGGTCTTGGTGTGATGGGGTCCTGGTCCCACACGCGGCCGGCTTAACCGAGGAGATACTTATGCGACTCCGCCAATTTGGCGCGCTGTGTGTTTCGCTCGGCGCGCCGGCCGCGAGTTCGGCCGCAGCAATCGAGACGGCTGGCGCCAAGTATCGCCAAAGCCCCTGCTCTGCCCCCTCCCGAAATCAAGATCGGTGCGTCCCTTGAAACGAGCACGAGATAGGACCGTGGAACGGTCGGCGGCGGCCCTGCAGCCCGTGCCGGAGCCGCCCATCTGGCGCGCGATCCTGTCGGGCGCCTGCGCCAGCCTGATCGGCATCGGTTTGGCGCGGTTCGCCTATACGCCGCTTCTTCCGGCTGTCGTGTCGGCCGGCTGGTTCGGCGCCGAGGCGGCCGCCTATCTGGCGGCAGCCAACCTCGGAGGCTACCTCGTCGGCGTCCTGCTGGCCGAGCCCCTGGCGGCGCGCGGATCGGCGAGAACGGCCTTGAGGATCATGATGGCGGCGAGCACGCTGTCACTCTTCGCCTGCGCCCTTCCCGCCAGCTTCCTGTGGTTCTTCGGTTGGCGGCTGGTCTCCGGCGTCGGCGGCGGCGTGATCATGATCCTCGCGGCCCCCACGATCCTGGCCCACCTGCCGGCGGGCCGCCGCGGCCTGGCCAGCGGCTTCATCTTCATGGGAATAGGGTTGGGGATCGCTGCGTCCGGAACGCTTGTTCCGTTGCTGCTGAGGGAAGGATTGACCCAGGCCTGGATCGGCCTGGGCGTGGCCAGCGCGCTGCTCACCGCCGTCGCCTGGAGCGGATGGCCAACCCCACGCCCTTCGCCCATCGCGCCGCCCCAGACGCGGGCGCGCGACCCGCATCCGGCCAGGTCCTCCGGCGCCCTGTGGGTGCTCTACGGACAGTACGCGCTCAACGCCGTCGGCCTCGTGCCCCACATGGTCTTCCTGGTCGTCTTCGTGGCCCATGGCCTGGGCCAGGGCGTCGACGCCGGGGCGTTCTATTGGGTGGCGTTCGGGCTGGGCGCGGTCTTGGGTCCGCTCCTAAGCGGGCATCTGGCGGATCGCGCGGGATACCGCGCGGCGCTGCGCCTGGTTCTCCTGCTCGAGGCGCTCGCCGCCTTCACCCCGGCGATCACCTCGAATCCCGGAGCGCTGTTGATCTCGAGCCTGATCATGGGGGCCGCCACGCCGGGGATCGTGCCATTGGTCCTGGGTCGCGTGCACGAGCTGGCCGGACCCAGGATCAACGCCCAGAAGGTCGCCTGGCGGTTGGCGACCACCGCCTTCGCCGCGGCCCAGGCGCTGGCGGCCTACCTCATGGCCTACCTTCTCGCCGCTTCGGGCGACGACTACGCCAGGCTCTTCGAGGCGGCGGCCGCTGCGCTCCTCCTGGCCCTTCTGATTGATCTTGTCAGCGGCCTGGCCACGCGGTCGCAGCGCACCTCCGGCCACCGACAGACGCGCCTCTGACCCCATCCGCCTGGTCCCGTGAGGACCTCCGGCCGCGATCCCCGCCGCCGGCAACACCATCGAGGTCCATCATGAGCGATCAACGCAAAGTCGTCGTCGTCACCGGCGCGTCGCAAGGCATCGGCGCGGCCTTGGTGAAGGCCTATCGCGACCAGAACTATCGCGTGGTGGCCACGTCGCGCTCAATCCAGCAGGGCGGCGATCCCGACATCCTGGCCGTGGCCGGCGACATCGGCGACCCGGCCACCGCCGCGCAGGTGGTGGAGCAGGCGATCGCCCGGTTCGGCAGGATCGACAGCCTGGTCAACAACGCCGGGGTCTTCATCGCCAAGCCGTTCACCGACTACACCGACGCCGATTTCGCGACCAAGGTGGCCACCAATCTCGCCGGCTTTTTCCACATGACCCAACGCGTCGCCGGCCAGATGCTCAAGCAGGGCTCGGGCCATATCGTCAGCATCACCACCAGCCTGACCGATCACCCCGTCGCCACCGTACCCGCCGTGCTGGCCAACCTGACCAAGGGCGGCGTCAATTCGGCGACCAAGTCGCTGGCCATCGAATATGCCGACAAGGGCGTGCGGGTGAACGCGGTCTCGCCGGGCATCATCAAGACCCCGATGCACGCGCCGGAAACCCACGCCTTCCTGGCGGCGCTGCACCCGGTCAAGCGGATGGGCGAGATCGACGACGTCGTCGGGGCGGTGCTCTATCTGGAAACCGCCGGCTTCGTGACGGGCGAGATTCTGCACGTCGACGGCGGCCAGAGCGCCGGTCACTGAGGAGAACGCGCCATGCCCATCGTCACCATCCAGCTCACGCGAGAGGGCTCCGCGCCTGGGCGCGACGCCGTCACCGCCGAAGAAAAGGCCGCCCTGATCGCCGGCGTCAGCCAGCTGCTGCTCGACCTGCTGCACAAGCCGCTCGACTCGACCTTCGTGGTCATCGAGGAGGTCGCGCTCGAGAACTGGGGCTGGGGCGGCCTGCCGGCCCTGGAGTACCGCCAGGCGCGCGGCTCGCCCGCGGGAACCCAGACCGGCGACACGCCATGACCCAGCATTGTCGTCGTTCATTCACCCCTCCAGCACACGATTGAAAGGCGCTGGCCATGTCATCATCTGCTCCCAAAGCCCTTGTCGCCGGCGCCGGCGCGCCGGCGGGTTCGGCGGTCTCCAACTGGTTGGCCGCACGGGGCTACCGTGTCCTGGCCGTCGATATTGGACTGGGCCCGAGCGGCTATTCCGACCAGGTCCATCTAGATGCGGATCTGGTCCAAGCCGGCGAGATCAAGCGGGTCAGCGGCGAGACCAAGCGCGTGCTTGGCGAACCCGACATCCTGGTCGTGGCCCTGCCGGCGCCCGCCACCCTTCCCTTGAGCGCGGCCTTGCGAGCGGCGACCGACGACTGGCTCGACTTCACGCAGACGGTCGCCGAGACCATGGCCCTCCGGCGCCAGGGCCATGTCGTGCTGCTGCTGCCCCAGCCGCCCGAGCCGCTGACGATCGGGCAGACCCTGGGCGCGAAGGCCCAGCGCGCCGCCGTCGAGGCTCTGGCCTCGCACTTCTCGACAACAGGCGTTCGCGTCAACGCCATCGCGGTCTCGCCGCAAGCCGTCGCGTCCGGCCATCGTGAGGTGCTGGGCGCGGTGGATTATCTCGAGCGAGCCAAGACGCTTTGGGGCGAGATGATCCACCCCGAGCGGCTGGCCGCCTGATCGGAGGAACAAACATGCCGGCTCTTTCAAACGCCCGCCTGACCGACCTGCTCGGCGTCCCCCTGCCGATCCTCCAGGCCCCCATGGCCGGAGCGACCACTCCGGCCATGGCGATCGGCGCGGCGCGCGCCGGCGGGCTTGGCGCCCTGGCCTGCGCCCTCTTCACCCCCGATCAGGCCCGCTCGGCGGCGCAGGCGTTCCGCGCCGCCATCGACGCGCCGCTCAATCTCAACTTCTTCTGCCACGCGACGCCGGCGGCCGATCCCGTGGGGGCGCTCGCCTGGCGCGCCAAACTGGCGCGGTACTATGTGGAAGCCGGCCTTGATCCCGCCCAAGCCCCGCCGGACGCCGGCCGCGCGCCGTTCGACGACGCCTTCTGCGCGCTGGTCGAGGCGCTGCGCCCGGAAGTGGTCAGCTTCCACTTCGGCCTGCCCGACGACCACCTCGTCGCGCGCGTGAAGGCCGCCGGCTGCAAGATCCTCTCCTCGGCCACGACCGTCGCCGAGGCCCAGTGGCTGGAGGCCCACGGCGCGGACGCGATCATCGCCATGGGCGCCGAGGCGGGCGGACATCGCGCCACGTTCCTCCCGCAATTCGCCGACCACCTTGTTCATGGCCTCGACATGGCGGCGCAGCCGGGCCTGTTCGCGCTCCTCCCGCAGGTCGTCGACGCGGTGACGGTTCCGGTGATCGCGGCCGGCGGGATCGCCGACCCCCGCGGGGTGGCCGCGGCCCTGGCGCTCGGAGCCTGCGGCGTCCAGGTCGGCACCGCCTATCTGTTCACCCCGGAGGCGCAGGTCCCCGCCGCCCATCGCGCCGGCCTGGAAGACGCGCGTGACGACAACACCATGCTGACCGACGTCTTCACCGGTCGCCCCGCGCGCGCCGTCGTCAACCGCCTGATGCTGGAGATGGGACCGCTGGGCTCGCAAGTGCCGCCGTTTCCCACGGCGGGCGGCGCGATCGCCCCGCTGCGTCGCGGCGGCGAGAGCCGTGACTTCGTCAACGCCTGGGCCGGCCAGTCCGCGCGCCTCGCGCCGCGAACCCTGGACTCCCACGACCTCACCCGCTGGCTCGCCGGCGCGACCTGATGTCCGCCTCCAGAGTTCGATGGATCGCGGTCCGGCGCCTTCCAACATCGAAGGGGCCGGCGCGCTTACGGCCCTGATCAGGGTGAGCAGCAAGATGGCGCAGACCCGGTCGGGCCTGCGCCTGCAACATGCCTTCGGTTTAGGCCTTCAGAAGGCGCAGGAGTTCCTGAGCGCCGACGGTCGACGACGCGGGGTTCTGGCCGGTGACCAGGCGCCCGTCGACCACGGCGAAGGGCAGCCAATCGTCGGTCTTCTCGTAGACACCGCCCAGACGCCTCAGCTCGTCCTCGACGAGAAAGGGAACAACGTGGGTCAACTGCACCGCCTCCTCCTCGGTGTTGGTGAAGCCGGTCACCCGCTTGCCCTTGACCAGCGGCTGGCCCTCGTAGGTGACCTTGTGAAGCACGGCCGGGGCGTGACAGACGGCCGCCACCGGCTTGCCAGCGTTATAGAAGGCCTCGATCAGGGCGATGGAGGTGGGATTATCGACCAGGTCCCACATCGGACCGTGGCCGCCGGGATAGAAGACGGTGTCGAAATCGTCGGCCGACACCTCGTCCAGCTTCACGGTGTTGGCCAGCACCTTCTGGGCCGCCGGATCGTTCTTGAAGCGGGTCATCGCGTCGGTCTGGTTCGCCGGATCGTCGCTCTTGGGATCGATCGGCGGCTGCCCGCCCTTGGGCGAGGCGAGCGTAACCTCGGCGCCGGCGTCGGTGAAGACGTAATAGGGGGCGGCGAATTCCTCCAGCCAGAAGCCGGTCTTCCGCCCGGTGGAGCCGAGGATGTCGTGGGACGTGAGAACCATGAGAATCTTCATCGCGGGTCTTCCTTCGTCGAGACGCCCCCGCTGTCGCGGCGCGGGCTGAAAATCGGGACACGTGGCACAGGTCGGGCCACGCTGCGCCGCATCAGGCGCCGAATGGCGCGTCACCTCCATTGGACCTAGGTATCGCCGAGACCTTGGTATGACTGGGCGGTCGGCCTTCGACACCAAGGTCTCGGCGATACCTAGGTCCAATGGTCTTCGGGCTTGTGAACCCGCAATTGTCCAAACGCGGGTCGGCCTGTTTCCGACCCACGATGTTGGAAGGATCCGAGATGACCCGATCGGCGATCGAACCCGTCGCGGCGGCGGGCAGCCCGATGAACGCGCTGCTGTCCGAGGCCCTGGACGCCCATGGCGGCCTCAAGCGTTGGCGGGAATTTTCGACCCTGGCGGCGACCATCGTCACGGGCGGCGAATTCTGGGCCTGGAAGGGTCTGGTCCAGGACGACTTGCCTCGCCGGATCGAGGTGGAGCAGGCGCGGGAATGGAGTTCGCTGGAGCCGTTCGGCGATCCCGACTGGCGGACCGAGTTCACCCCCGAACGCATCGCGATCCTGGACGGCAAGGACGCGATCGTGGCCGAGCGCCTGGACCCCAGGGCGGCGTTCGCCGGCCACACCATGACCACGCCCTGGGATCCGCTGCATCGCGCCTATTTCAACGGCTATGCGCTGTGGACCTATCTCACCACGCCCTTCGTGCTCGCCGAGCCGGGTTTCGAAATCTCGGACCTCCCGTCGATCCGGGAGGGCGGCGAAACCTGGCGGGGCCTCCGGGCGTCCTTCCCGGACCGGATCGCCACCCACAGCCGGGAGCAGGATTTCTACTTCGGCCCGGACGGCCGGTTGCGGCGGCACGACTACCGGATCGATGTCGCGGGCGGCTTCGCCAGCGCGCATCTGGTCTCTGATTTTGTCCAGGCCCAGGGCCTGTGGTTCCCGACACGGCGGCGGGCCTACCAGCGCAATGAGGATCTCACCGTGCGGCGCGAGCCGTTGATGGTGTCGATCGATGTCAGCGACATTTCCCTCGACGTGATCGGACACCACCGAGCCTGACATCGAGGAGGGCCGGCCGGTGTCGGCCCTCCCCCTGACGATCAGACCGGCTGGGGGGCCAAGGCTTGCCGATAGGCGAACAGGGCCGGCGAACCGCCGGTCATCAGGAAGACCACCGCGGCGCCGGGCCGATAGCGGCCGGTCCGCGCATGATCCAGCACCCCCGCGAAGGCCTTGCCCGAATACACCGGGTCGAGCAGCAGCCCCTCGTGGCTGGCCATGAGGCGGATCGCGGCAAGCGCCTCGGCCGTCACCCGGCCATAGCCCTCGCCGCGCTGTTCCTCGAAGATCTGGACCTCGTCCGGGCCAAGGCGCGTGGGCGAATCCAGGAGGGCCAAGGCGTCGTTCGCCATCGCCTGGGTGCCTTGGCGGCAATCGTCAGCCGCCGCCAGGATGGTGAACCCGTGAATGCGTTGCGGACGATCCAGAATCCGGAACCCGGCGAGGAGGCCGGCCTGGGTTCCAAAGCTGCCGTTGGCCGTGACGATGACCGGCTCATCGAGCCCAAGCTCGGCCAGTTGGGCGTCCAACTCCAGGGCGCACCGGGCGTAACCCAAGGCGCTCAGCGAACTGGAGGCTCCCGCCGGCGTCAAATAGGGCGTGCGTCCCTGCGCGCTCAAAGCGTCGATCCGCGTCCGTGCGAACTCCGCCGCGCCCATGCCGGCGGGGACCTGGTGAACGGTCGCGCCAAACAGCGGATCCAGCAGGGCATTGCCATTTTCACGAAAATCGCCGTCGGCGTCGGGAGCCGCCGGCGCCAGAACCAGTTCGCAGGCCAGACCTTCGCGAGCGCAGGCCGCCGCCGTCAGCCGCAAGGAGTTCGACTGTCGGCCTCCGGTGGCGACGATCACATCCGCGCCCTTGGCGGCGGCGTCTCCCAGGAGCATCTCCAGCTTGCGGAGCTTGGAGCCGCCGCCGCCAAGGCCCATCAGGTCGTCGCGCTTCCCGTACAACTGAACACCGTTCAGCGCCGACCCGAGCGCGGCCTCAACGCGCCTCAGCCGCTGGAGCGGCGTGGGGCCCTCCGTGAGCCGCGTGCGGGGATAGCGGGACAACGCCTCAGCCAAGACCATGGGTAACCTCTGAACGACGGCGGCCGGATATGGGGGTCGACGCGCGGGCGACAACCCGCAGGGGGAAGTCGTCCCGCACCCGTCAAGAAAGGCCAGGGTCGCCGCACCGTCCATCCAACCAAGGTATCGCCGATACCTTCGTCCTATTGGCGGCCCCCGCGGCGGGGACAGATACTCGTCGGCCTCTTGGGGGAGACCGCGGCATGCCCAGACACCTTACGGCTTGGATTGGCGCGGGCGCGGCTCTGGCGTCCTGGAGCGGCGGCGGCGCTCTGGCCGACGAGGCCGCGAACACGCCAGTGCAGGAGGTCGTGGTCACCGCCCAGAAGCGGGAACAGGCTGTGGACGCTGTCGGCATGGCGATCACGGCCGCGACGGACCTGACGCTGCGCGCCCGCGGCATTGACTCGCTGGCGGATCTGCCTCGCCTGGTTCCTGGCCTGACCCTCCAACAGAGCAGCTTCGCCTCGACGTCCTTCACCCTGCGCGGCGTCGGCTTCTTCAATAGCGACCTGGCGACCCCGCCGGCGGTCACGGTCTATCTCGACGAAGCGCCCCTGCCCTACCCGGCCATGACCAAACTGGTCGCGTTCGACCTGGCGCGGGTGGAGGTGCTGAAGGGCCCTCAGGGCACGCTGTTTGGGCAGAACGCCACGGGCGGGGCGGTGAACTATATCGCCGCGCCGCCAACCTTGACGACCGCGACCGGCGTGGACGTCAGCTACGGGCGCTTCGACCGCGTCCTGCTCGGCGGCTTCGTCTCCGGCCCGATCACCGATGATCTGTCCGGGCGTCTCGCCGTCCAGGGCCGTTGGGGCGACGGCTGGCAGAAAAGCGTCACGCGACCGGGCGACAGACTGGGACGCATCAGCGAACTTCAGGGCCGCGCCTCGCTGGAGTGGCGCCCAGACACCCGGCTTACCAGCCGCCTGACGCTGACCGTCACCCATGACGGGTCCGAGAGCCTGGCCGGCCAATTCCTCGCCGCGCACCCGCAGCTCCCGGCGCTCACCGCGCCGGGTCTCCTGGCCTTTCCCGTCGTGACCACCCCACGCGCCGCGGACTGGAGCACGACCCGGGCCGACACCGGCGAACCTTTCCCGTACGCCAGCGACACCAATCTGCTGCAGACGCGCTGGCGGACGGACTACCACGTCGGCAAAGCCACGACGCTGACCTCGCTGACATCCTACGCCCATCTCGACCTTGCCTACGGACAGGACCCCAACGGCACGCCGTTCAACACCAACGAGGTGATCGATCGGGACGGCGAGGTCTCGTCCTTCTTCCAGGAGTTTCGCATGGCCGGCCAACGCGGTCGGTCCGACTGGCTCGTCGGCGTCAACTATGCGCACGACGCCATCAAGGACCAGCCGGTCGAACTCTTCCGGGACGTCGACCTGGCGCGCGCCTACGAAGCCATAGACCCGCAGGCCTACGCCGACGCCAACCGTTTGACGAACCGCGTTCGGGTCAACACCTACGCCGCCTTCGCGAAGGCGGAATACCGACTCTCGGAGCAACTCACGGCCGAGGGCGCGATCCGCTACAACGTCGATCGGCGCGTCTTCGACAGTTGCGTCTTGGTCATCTCGGACCACTTCGCACGGTTCTGGAACCTGTTTCGCGGCGGCGTCGAGCCGCTCACACGTGTCGGCGATTGTTCGGTGCTCGATCCCGCCAACGGACTGCGGCCTGTCGACAACGTTCACAGCACGCTGAACCAAAACAGCACGTCTTGGCGCGTCGGCCTCGACTGGACGGTCAGGCCGGGACTGCTCGCCTACGCCAATATCTCCAAAGGCTACAAGGCCGGAGCCGTCCCCGTGATGGTGAGCGCGATGGCCACCCAATACGCGCCCATCAGCCAGGAGTCGCTCGTCGCCTACGAGACCGGGGTGAAGGCGGGACTGTTCGAGCGGCGCGCGCAACTGAACCTGTCGGCCTTCTACTATGACTACCAGGACAAGCAGTTGCGCAGCTCATACCTGGACCCGGTCTTCGGCCCGTTGGAGGGGTTAGTGTCGATTCCGAAGTCGCACGTCGTCGGGGCCGAAGCGCAACTGGTGGCCAGGCCGGTGACGGGCCTGACGATCGACACCGCCGTGACCTACGTACACACCGAAATCGATCGCTTCACGGGCTTTGACGGCGTCGCCGGTTTCGGGGACCAGGCCGGAACCCCGTTTCCGTTTTCGCCAAAGTGGCAGTCGGTGACCAACCTCGACTATGTCTTTCCTCTCACCCAACGGCTCCAGGGCTTCGCTGGCGGAACCCTGACCCGCAACAGCCGGACCTATGCCGGCGTGGGCGCGCCGGAGCAGTTGCGTCTGGCCGACTTCACCCTGCTCGATCTGCGCGCCGGCGTGGAAAGCGCCGATGGCCGCCGTAGGCTATGGCTCTGGGGCCGCAATGTCGCCAACACCTACTACTGGACCAACGTGTTCCTCAACGCCAACGTGGTTTCGCGCTTCGTGGGGCAACCGGCGACCTATGGCCTTACGGTCTCTGGACGGTTCTGACGCGGTTGCGACATCCTACGAGGACGACCGCGTGGACCGCCGCGCCGTTGGCAGGCGGCCCGCTCAACACGGCGTTCCAAGTCCGTTCGACCAGGATACGGCGCGCTGTTGAAGGGTTCACCAACGCGCCGACCTTGGGATGACGGATGTTCCCTTTCTAGGAACAGATCAGAGCACGCGGCTGGCGGCGGTCAGCGCCTGGACGTATCCCTCAACGCTCTGCGAACCGCTGAACAGCAGCTCGCCATCGATCAGGTAGCTGGGGACCCCGTTCAGACCTGAAGCCTTGGCCTTATCCTCCAACTCCAGCACCTCGTCCCGGAGCGCCCACGAGCGGCTCACCGCGTCCGCCGCCATGCCCTCGGACTCCGCGATGCGAGCCAGAACCGCGGGATCGCCCACGTCCTCGCCGTTCGTGAAATAGGCCACGAACAGGGCCTCCATCACGCGGGCCTGCAAGGCCGAGCCGCCTTCGACGCGCGCCAGCCGGCTCAGGGCATGAGCGGCGAGCGTGTTCGATGTGCGGGTCTGACGCTCATACTGGAAATCTGCGCCGACCTTTCCGCCAATCTCCACGGCGCGGGCGTCCATCGCCTGGGCGTTGGCCCAGCTGCCGAAGCGCGCGCTGCGAAACACTTTGCGGTCCATGCCCTCGGCTGGCAGGTCCGGATTGAGCTGATAGGGCAGCCACTCGATTTCGATCTTAGCGCCGCGCGCGGAGAGAATCTCCAGGGCCTTGTCCAGCGCGCGCTTGCCGATGAAGCACCAGGGACAGATGACGTCGGACACCACTTGCAAGGCAAGCGTGGTTTCGTTTGGCGCGGTCATTGCGCGATCCTTTTTGAGATTGGGGGGACATGCCGCGGCCCGCCGGGCCGCGGCGAAGCGGTCCGTGGTCAGGTCTTTCCGGCGGCGCGCCGCTTGCGATACTCCAAGGCGGGCAAGCCGCCCCAGCCCCAGTTGTCGGTCTCGACCTCGTCGATGACCACGAAGGTCGACTCGAGCGGCTTGTGGAGCACGTCGAGCAGCAGCTGGCTGACACCGGCGATCAGAGCGGCCTTTTCCTCCGCCGTGACGCGGTCGCGGCCAGGAGCCGTGCCTTCGCGGGTGACCTGAATGTTGACGATGGGCATGACGGGCGCTCCTAGTGGCCGGCGCTCTGGCCGCCGTCGACGTGCAGGATCTCGCCCGTCACGAAGCCGGCGGTTTCCAGATAGAGCACGGCCTCGACGATATCGCGGATGTCGCCCATGCGGCCGACCGGATGCAGGGCCGCCAGGAAGGCGTGGGTTTCCGCCGCGTGCATCGGGGTCTTGATGACGCCCGGCGAGACAGCGTTGACCCGCACGCCCTTGCCGGCGAATTCGATGGCCAGCGACTTGGTCGCCGCATTGATCCCGCCCTTGGTCAGGCTGGCCAGCACCGATGGCACGTCGGCGTTGGCGTGGTCGGTCAAGCTGGTGGTGATGCTGACGATGTGGCCCGAGCCCTGCTTCAGCATCTCGGCGGCCGCCCGCTGGGTGATGTGGAAGAAGCCCACCAGGTTGGTGGTGAGATTGGCCTCGAAATCCTCGGTCGTGAAGGTCGTGAACGGCTTGGCCGTGAAGATCCCCGCATTGTTGATCAGCGTGTCGACCCGCCCGAAGCGGGCGATGGCCTCGGTCACGACCCGCTCGGCGGTGGCCGGGTCGCCGATGTCGCCGGCCACGGCCAGGATGTCCGGATCGGCGCCCTGCGTGATCGAGCGTGACGTGGCCACCACGCGGTAGTCGCGTTCACGATAGGCCTTCACCAGAGCCGCGCCGATTCCTTGCGACGCGCCGGTGACGATGGCGACCTTCTGTTCGTTGCTCATGACTTGCCTCAATGACGTTCCCAGTGCGGAGATCGCGGCTGGGCGGCCTCTTGGGCCATGAGCGTCAATGTGAGAGCGAGCTTGCGGCGACTGAATGCTCGGCTTTGGGAAGGCACTCTTCCGCCGCGCGGCACAATACGGCTAGTCGGCGTCCAGATCGTCGGCGTCCGCCGACAACCGCGCGAACTCGGCCCGTAGTCGGGGCGCGGCGAAGTCCAGGAACGCGCGAACCTTTGGCGTCGAGCTTCGCCCCTGGGGCGTGACCAGGTGAACCGGCAGCGGTGGGGGCTCGGCGTCGCGCAACAGGATCCTGAGCGAGCCCTCCAGCACGTGTTCGGCGACGTGATAGGTGTAGAGCCGCGTCACCCCCAGGCCGGCGACCGCCGAGGCCAGCGCCGCGCGCACGCTGTTGACCACGAGCCGCGGCTTGAAGTGCACCGACCGCGAGACGCCGCCCGCCAACGCCGACGGAAAGACCCAGGTGTCATGGCCAAAATGCGTGGTGGTGACGATCTGGTGCCGCGCCAGGTCGGCCGGTTCGACGACGCGCGGATGTTCGGCCAGGTAGCGCGGCGAGGCGACCACGACCCGCTTGACGCCGCCGCCCACCCGCGTCGCGACCATGGAGGAGTCCGGAAGCTCGCCAACCCGCAGCGCGACATCGACCCCCTCTTCGACCAGGTTGGCATGGCGGTCCAGAAGAAGCAGATTCACCGAAACGGCCGGATAGGCCTCCAGATAGGCGTCGATGACCGGACGCAGGATCTCCTCGCCGCTGATCGGCGGAGCGGTGACGGTGAGCGTCCCCCTCGGCGCGGACCGTTCCCCCATCGCACTGAGATCGGCTTCCTCGAGGTCCACCAGAATGCGTCGGCAAGCGGCGGCATAGCGCTCTCCGGCTTCGCTGAGCCTGAGCGACCGTGTCGTCCGGTGCAGGAGCTCTGCGCCGACGTGGCGTTCAAGGAACGCGATCGCCCTGCTGACGGCGGCCGGCGATCGTCCCAGGCGACGCCCTGCACCGACCAGGCTGCCCTCGTCGAGCGCGGCGACAAAGACCCGCATCGCCTCGATACGATCCATTCGATCTTCCGTGACAAGCGGGATTTCGCAGCTGGCGTAGTGATAGACCGGCTTGCGGCGACAATCCATTCTCGCCCAAAGAGCCGCTCGCTCAACGGCAGCCGGCTTTCCGCCCGCCCCGCCGACGATCGAACGCCGCCCGGTCGACGTCGGAACGTACAGCGCCCGGACCAGACAAGATCATCAACGGCGCCGTGAAGCCCTTGCAAAGCCCAACGGGTGATGGAGATTGCGCGGAGGACGTTTTCTGGTCGCTTGGGATACGCCGACGCCATTTCGGTCGCCAAGCCGCCTCTCTCAAGGCGCGAGACGTTATGGAAGACAATGCCGCGCCAATGAGGCTCGCCCCCTCCGCTCTTGGTCCCGCGCGCCCGCTCAACTTGCTCTTCGAGAGCGTGGGCGAAAGGACTGAAGACGCGCTGCGGGAGAGCGAGCGCGAGCTTCGGCTGATTGTTCAAAGCGTCGCGGGCATGATCTGCGTCTTCTCCCCGCAAGGCGAACTCATAGGCGGCAATCAGCAGCTTCTCGACTATTTCAGGCAGCCACTGGAGGAAGTCGGCCGTTGGGCGACCAACGGGACGACGCACCCTGACGATCTTCAGCAGACGATCGGGAGCTTCACCGCGTCGTTGGAATCCGGCGCGCCGTATGATTTCGAAACCCGCTTCAGGCGCTTCGATGGGGCGTTTCGCTGGTTCCAGGTCCGCGGCCATCCGCTCCGTGACGCCGACGGAACAATCGCCCGCTGGTATGGCCTGCTGACCGACATCGACGATCGAAAGCGCGCCGAAGAGGCGCTGCGCGCGAGCGAAATCGACCTGCGGCTGACCCTCAACAGCCTTCCGGGCCTGGTCTGCACGTTCACGGCCGACGGCCGCTTCGAGGGCGGCAACGCAAGGTTCTACGATTATCTGGATATTGACCAAGACAGCGCCGAGGCCTGGGCGACCAAAGGTCCCGCCCATCCGGACGACATCGGCCATGCCATCGCTGTCTTCAGAAACGCCATGATCACGGGCGAGGGCTACGAGTATGAGTCTCGGGCCAGGCGCTTCGACGGAGCGTATCGCTGGTTCCAGGTCATTGGCCGACCGCATCGGGACGCCGACGGGCGTCTTGTCCGCTGGTACAGCCTGCTGATTGACGTGGAAGACCGCAAACAGGCCGAACGCGCGATCGAGGCCAGCGAACGCAATCTCAGGCTCACCATCGACACCATTCCAGCTCTGGCCTGGTCCGCGCGCGACGACGGCGCGGCCGACTTCCTGAACCAGCACTATCTCGACTACGTCGGGCAATCGCTTGAGCAATTGCGGGACTGGCGGTGGATCGACTTCATCCACCCCGATGATCTGCCCGCGCTCACGAAGGTTTGGTCCGACTTCCGATCACGCCAGATCGGCGGCGAAATCGAAGCGCGGATCAGACGCCACGATGGCGAATACAGATGGTTTCTGTTCCGCGTCGATCCGCTGCGCGACGAGACCGGCGCCATCGCCAAATGGTATGGCGTCAACACCGATATCGAGGACCGCAAGCAAGCCGAAGCGGCGTTGAAGCGAAGCGAGACCTTCCTCTCCGAGGGCCAGCGCATCAGTTCCACCGGCAGCTTCTCCTGGCGGTTGGACACCGATGAACTGGCCTTCTCCAACGAACTCAGACGCATCTTCGAATTCGCCCCCCAAGGCGAGGTGACCTTCGAGCACATTGTCGAGCGGGTCCATGACGAGGATCAGGCCTTTCTCGCGGATAATATGGCGGACGTCCGCTCGGGACTGGACAAGCCCGAATACGAGATACGGCTGAAGATGCCGGACGGCCGGATCAAGTATGTGCGGGTCTTCGGACGCATATTTCGCCACGCGGATGGCCGGTCCGAATGTCTGGGCGCGGTTCAGGATGTGACCCAGCGCAAGCTCGCCGAAGACGGGTTGCGCAAGGTCCGCGCCGACCTGGAGCACGTGACGCGCGTGCTGAGCTTTGGGGCGCTGACCGCGTCGATCGCCCACGAGATCAATCAGCCGCTGTCGGGCATCATGACCAACGCCAACACCTGCCTGCGGATGCTCGGGGCCGATCCGCCCGACATCGACGGCGCCCTCCAGACGGCCAGGCGCACCATCCGCGACGGTAGTCGCGCGAGCGAGATCGTGCTGCGCCTTCGCAAGCTCTACGCCAAGGAGACCGGGCGCGGCGACAATGTCGATCTCAACGAGGCCGCCGCGGAGGTCGTGGCCCTCCTGGCCGGAGACCTGCAGCGCGGTTCCGTGGTGATCCAAACCGATTTCGCCGAGGACCTGCCCCGGATCACCGGCGATCGGGTCCAGGTGCAACAGGTGCTCGTGAACCTCCTGACCAACGCGGCCGACGCCATGTCGGAGGTTCGGGGCCGTCGGCGCCTCGTTACCATCCGGACGGCGCGCGACGGCGAAGAGTCGATCATCCTGAGCGTCCACGATGTCGGCGCAGGCATCGGGACCCAGGACGCCGAAGCGGTGTTTCAACCGTTCTACACGACCAAGGAGAGCGGCATGGGCATTGGGCTTTCGGTCAGCCGCTCGATCATCGAAAGCCACGGCGGACGCTTATGGGCCGCGCCCAATCCCGAGGGCGGGGCGACGTTCTCATTCTCCATTCCCACCGCGCCAGGGCGGTTTCCGCTGATTGAGCGATGAGGCGCACCAACCGCCCGTCGGCGCGAACGAGCCAATGTACGAGCGATAGGGCCGCCCCATGATCAGCAACTTCGCCCACGGCTCGAGGCTGCCGCCGCCGATGTCAGGAAGCGGACCTTCCCAGGCGCAGCGATGAGACAGAACGCGGCCTATTGCGAGCGATTTGCAAAGCTGACTATGCAAACTTGGACCAGGGTCATCTC
>NZ_JBAPVS010000044.1:0-14684 GCF_049283275.1 Caulobacter sp.
GAGGCCCTGCTGTCCAAGGTCGCCGAAGACCTGATGCGGGAGTATCCCGAAAACGCCTCGGCCCTGGGCCTGGACAAGGGCGCGCGGGCTGGGCTGAAATCCAGCCTGACCGATCGTTCCCTGCAAGGCCGCGACAGGCTGGCCGCCGCCGCCAAGGCGCGGGTGGCCAGGATGAAGGCGATCGATCGCAAGGGGCTGAGCCCGGCGACCGCCCTGGACCTCGGCGTCGTCCAGACCGCTCACGAACTTGCCGTGGAAGGCTTCGACTTCCCCTATGGCGACGCCATCGGCCTGTCTTCGCAATGGTCGTACCGTAACGCGCCCTATGTGGTGGCCCAGAACACCGGGGCCTTCGTCGAGACGCCGGACTTCCTGGACAGCCTGCACGGGGTGACGAGCGCCGCGGACGTCGAGTCCTATCTGAGCCGCCTGGAGCTCTACGCCGCCCAGCTGGACGGCGAGACGGCGCGGCTGAAACATGACGGCGCGATGGGCGTGATCGCGCCGGACTTCCTGTTGGACAAGACGCTGAAACAGCAGAAGGGCGCCCGCGCCCAGCCGATCGCCGACTGGGGCCTGGTCGTCGGCCTGGCCAAGAAGGCCAAGGACATCCCGGGCGACCACGCGCGCCGCGCCGCCGCCATCGTCGAGGGCCAGATCGCGCCGGCCATGGACCGTCAGATCGCCGAGCTGACCGCTCACCGCGCCAAGGCGACGTCGGACGCCGGCGCCTGGAAATTGCCGAACGGCGAGGCCTATTACGCTTGGGCGCTGCGGGCCGGCACGACGAGCCGCCTGACCCCCGACGAGGTCCACCAGATGGGCCAGGAGGCGCTGAAGGCGCTGTCTTCGCGCATGGACACCCTGCTGAAGGCCCAGGGCCTGACCCAGGGCAGCGTCGGGGCGCGGATGAAGGCGCTGGGCGAGGACCCCAGGAACCTGTTCCCCAACACCGACGAGGGCCGGGCCCAGATCCTGGCCTATCTGAACGGCCGGGTGGCCGACATCCGCACGCGCCTGCCGCGGGCCTTCGCCACGATGGTGCCGGGCAATCTGCTGATCAAACGGGTGCCGGTCGAGATCCAGGACGGCGCGCCGGGCGGCTATGCGGCGGCCGGTTCGATCGACGGCACGGTGCCCGGCAACTACTACATCAATCTGCGCGACACGGGCATGTGGCCGCGCTACGGCCTGCCGACCCTGACCTATCACGAGGGCCTGCCGGGCCACATCTGGCAGGGCGAATACACCTACAAGCTGCCGCTGGTCCGTTCGCTGCTGGCCTTCAACGCCTATTCAGAGGGCTGGGCCCTCTACGCGGAACAGTTGGCCGACGAGCTGGGCGCCTATGAGGGCGATCCGCTGGGCCAGCTGGGTTACCTGCAGTCGATCGCCTTCCGGGCCTGCCGCCTGGTGGTCGACACCGGCATCCACGCCAAGCGCTGGACCCGCGACCAGGCCATCGACTGGTTCGTGACCACCAACGGCTCGACCCGCGAGGAGGTGCAGGGCGAGGTCGACCGCTACTGCGCCTGGCCGGGCCAGGCTTGCGGCTACAAGGTCGGTCACGGCGAAATCGTCCGCTTGCGCAGCAAGGCCCAGGCCGCGCTCGGCGCACGCTTCGACCTGCGGACCTTCGACGACGCGGTGGTGATGGGCGGCAACGTCCCGCTGACCGAGTTGGAGGGCGTGATCGACTCCTATGTGAAGGGACGGCGGGCTGCCTGAGGCCCCCTGAATCCGCTCATCCCGGCGAACGCCGGGACCCAGATGGAATAGCTTTGAGGCTGACGCCAGTAAAGCTGAGCCCGTCCAACCCGCCACGCTGCTATGGGATCTGGGTCCCGGCATTCGCCGGGATGAGCGGAGGTTGGGGGCAAGAGAGACCCTAGCCAAACCTCGCGCTTTGCGCTCATCCTGACCTTGCACGGAGGCCTTCGACCTCCGGTGGGGTAGGGGGCGAAAGTGGACAACGGCATCAGCCGTCGGGCGCTTGGCGCGCTGGCGATCGGCGGCGCGGCGAGCGCCGGCCTCAGCGGTTGCGACCGCGTCGGCCCGACCGAGGCGGCGGTCAAGTCTCGCCAGTTTCCCGACGACTTCGTCTGGGGCGTGGCGACGGCGGCCTTCCAGACCGAGGGCTCGCCCACCGCCGACGGTCGCGGCCCCACCATCTGGGACACCTTCGAAAAGCAGCCGGGCCGGATCAAGGACGGCTCGAACGCCGACCTAGCCACCGACAGCTATCGCCGCTACGCCGAGGACGTCGACCTGATCGCCGGGGCGGGGCTGAAGGCGTTCCGCTTTTCGATCGCCTGGTCGCGGGTGCTGCCCACGGGGGCGGGCACCGTCAACGCCGCCGGCCTGGACCACTACGAGCGGCTGGTCGACGCCTGTCTGGCCAAGGGGATCACGCCCTACGCCACGCTGTTCCATTGGGACCTGCCCCAGGCCCTGCAGGACAAGGGCGGCTGGAGCGCGCGCGACACCGCCAGGAGCTTCGCCGACTACGCCGCCGCCGTGGCCGCCCGGCTGGGCGATCGGCTCAAGCACATCATCACCCTCAACGAGCCGGCCGTGCATACGGTGTTCGGCCATGTGCTGGGCGAGCAGGCGCCGGGACTGAAGGACATCGCCCTGCTGGGCCCGACCACGCACCACATGAACCTGGGCCAGGGCCTGGCGATCCAGGCTCTGCGCGCGGCGCAGGGCGACCTGCGGATCGGCACGACCCAGGCGCTGCAGCCCTGCCGCGCTTCGGGCGGTCCGCTGGCGTTCTGGAACCGTCCGGCGGCCGACGGGCTGGACGCCCTGTGGAACCGCACCTGGCTGGACCCGCTGCTGAAGGGGACCTATCCGGACCTGATGGACGACTTCCTCAAGGGCCACGTCCGCGACGGCGACCTTGCGGTCATCCGCCAGCCGATCGACTTCCTGGGGGTCAATTACTACGCCCCGGCCTATGTGAAGCTGGACCTGGCCAGCCCCAGCCACATCGCCCCCGGCGCGCCGCCCAAGGGCGCGGAGTTGGACGCCTTCGGCCGGCAGATCGATCCGTCGGGCCTGGTCGAGGTGCTGGAAATGGTCCGCCGCGACTACGGCAACCCGCCGGTTCTGATCACCGAGAACGGCTGCTCGGACCCGTTTGGGACCGGGCCGGCGGTGATCGACGACGGCTTCCGCACCCAGTACCTGCGCCGGCACCTGCAGGCGGTGAAGAGCGCCATGGAGGCCGGCTCTCGGATCGGCGGCTATTTCGCCTGGACCCTGATCGACAACTGGGAATGGGACATCGGCTACACCTCCAAGTTCGGCCTGGTGGCGATGGACCGCGCGACCGGCGTGCGAACGCCCAAGGCGTCGTACGGCTGGTTCAAGCAGGTGGCGACGACGGGGCTGCTGCCCAGCGCCTAGGTGCGGTTGGGGACATGCGCAGGTGCATGCCCCCAAGGGATGGCGAGAACCCTCAGTCCACCTTGCAGATCAGCACGTTCTTGCCGCCGCGCTTGGCGGGGACCAGGCTGCCGGCGCAGGGCTGGGGATTGGCGGGATCGATGATGACCTCGCCCTTGGCGGCGATCGGCAAGGCCGCGGGCGTGGCGCCGATCGGAGGCAAGGCGGCGGCGTCGGCGGCCGGAGCCGGCGCTTCAGGTTCCGCGACCGGCGCAGCGGCTTCCGCGGCGGGGCCCGGTTCGGTCGCCGAGGGGGCCGAGTCCTTCTTGACGTTGTAGTTCAGGGCCTGGCCGAACAGGGCGGACTTGGTCTCCAGGGTCTTGGCGCGGGTCTCGCAGTCGCCGGGGGGGCTCCAGCTCATCCACACCTGAGCCAGGCGAGCCTTGTCGACCTGTTCGGAGCCGGCCCAGACCGAGCGGCCCTTCTTGACCGCCGCCGCGCCATATTCCGAGATCGGACGGGGGCTGGCCTTTTCAGCCGCGACGATGGCCGAGCGATAGACTAGCAGGTCTTTCCGGGCCTGGTCGCGCATGGCCGGATATTCCTTCATGGCCGCGGCGTAGCCGCGCGGACCGGGGAAGGCCTTCTCGATGCGGGTGACCTCGGGCATCACCTTGTCGTACAGGTCGGCATAGCCGCCCAGCGCGCCGTAGCACCAGCCGACATAGCCGTAGTCGTCGGTCGGCGGGGTGTTGGCCGGCGTGGTGCGGGCTGGGGGAGCGGTGGCGGTCGGCGCGGTGGAGACGGGGGCGTCCTGGGCGATCAGGGCCAGGGCGAAAAGGAAGGCGGTCGCCATGCGGGCGGAAGTCCTCTTATGGGGCGTCGCTCAGAGAGTCGGTCGCGTTCGAATAGAGCATTTTCGGCCCCATTGGGACCGGAGCATGGCGCCGGAATGTTTTCGCACCACGGCGGACCAAGCGGCGCCATAACGAACGGAACGGTCAAAAGGCTCCGTCTGCTGCAAAGATTCCTGTGCGCAGCCGAGCGTTGCGCGAGTCGGCCGTTCTTCCGCACGTTACAAAGTTTCAATGTGCGCCGCAGCAAGGACCGGGTGGGGGCGGAGCGTTTTTATGCTAGAAGCCGAAACGGGAGCGTGATCCGTTGAGGGGCGGGCGACGTATCTCCACTTGCCATCACCCCGCCACGCTTCTGGACTTTCGTCGCAGCCATGACCTTCTGGCGTAACATCGCAACCCTTGCCGCGCGCCGGCTGGACATGGCCGAATGCCAGGAATGTCCGCCGGGTCTGCCGGGGCAGGACCCTGCCTTCTCGACGGCGGTGACGGCGCTGGGCGCCAAGCTGGCCAGGGCCGACGGCTCGGCCGACGGCGACGAGTACGCCGCTTTCGCCGAGGTGTTCCACCCCGATCCGGAGTCGGAAAACAACATCCATCGGCTCTACGATCTGGCGCGTCAGACGACCCACGGCTTCGAGAGCTACGCCAAGCGGCTGGCCAAGCGCTATCGCACCTGCCCGCAGATCCTCGAGGACGTGCTGGACGGCCTGTTCCACATCGCCAAGGCCGACGGGGCGGTGACCCAGGACGAGCTCAGCTATCTGGAGCGTGTGGCCGATCTGTTCGGCATGTCGCCGCTGTCGTTCCGCCGCCTGACCGCCACCCACGTCGGGACCGGGCCGGACGACCCCTACCGCATCCTCGACGTGCCGGCCGACGCCGAAGACGCGGTGGTGCACTCGGCCTGGCGCACGGCGATGTCGGAGGCCCACCCCGACCGCGCCCGGGCCCGCGGCCTGCCGTTGGAGTTCATCGAGGTGGCCGAGGCCAAGTCAGCCGCGATCAACGCCGCCTTCAGCACGGTGATGCGCGAACGCCGCGAATTAGCCGGTCTGGGCGCCAATTAGGCCTGATTGGCGCGGAATTCATTTTACGGGACGACCGGGCGGGTGTTCAGTTGATGTTCAGTACCGGCGCCCCATCTTGAACCCATGGATAGGACTCGGTTGCGAGGATGACGATGGAGACAGCTAAGGCTACCGGCGTCGCTTGGCGCAGCTTGGTCACCCTGGCCGGCGCCGTGGCGACCTCCATCGCCGTGGCCGTCGCGGCCGTCATCGCGGTGGTGTTCGCCGCCACCCTGGTGGTCATCGGCTTCATGGCCACGGCCCTTCTCGGCCTGGCCGCCTTCGCCCTGCGTGGACGCACCCCGACCGCCGCCGCCCCCAGCGGCGACCCCGGCCTGATCGAAGCCCGCCACATGGGCGGCCACTCGTGGGTGGCCTACGGCTGGAACGAGCGGCGATAAGCCGCTTCCAACGATCTCATTAGGGTCGTCATCCCGGGCCTTGTGCCCGGGACCCCTTGCCCTACGCCTCGGCTTCCCCGACACTGCCTTCAAACAAGTGTTTGGCCGAAGGCCTCGGGAGGACGACATGATCGGCGTGGTGGCGGTGCTGAAGGTGCAGGTCGACAAGGCCGCGGACTTCGAAAAGGTGTTCCTGGACCTGGCGGCCAAGGTGAAGGCCAACGAGCCCGGCTGCCTGACCTATCAACTGACCAAGAGCAGGACCGAGGGCGGCGTCTACAAGGTGCTGGAGCTCTACGCCTCGGAAGACGCGCTCAAGGCCCACGGCGGGACCGACTATTTCAAGGCCGCGGGCGCGGCCATGGGTCCGTTCATGGCCGGTCGTCCCGAGATCGAATATCTCGACGCGGTCGAGTAGGGGCCTTGGATCTCGCCTTTTCGCCCGACGACCTGGCCTTTCAGCAGGAAGTCCGCGACTGGATCGCCACGGCGTTCGACGACGACCTGCGCCGCAAGGTGGCGCAGTCGAAGAACGGCTATCTGGACAAGGCCGGCCAGGTGAAGTGGCAGAAGAAGCTGTTCGAGCGCGGCTGGGCCGCGCCGGACTGGCCGGTCGAGCTTGGTGGAGCGGGTTTCACTCCCTCGCAGCGCTACATCTTCAACATGGAGCTGTCGCTGGCCGGCACGCCCAATCCCTCGCCGATGGGGTTGAAGATGTGCGCGCCGGTGGTCATGGCGTTCGGCACGCCCGAGCAGAAGGCCCAGCACCTGCCGCCGATCCTGTCGTCCGACATCTGGTGGTGCCAGGGCTATTCCGAACCCGGCTCGGGATCGGACTTGGCGTCGCTTCAGATGAAGGCCGAGCGCGACGGTGACGACTATGTGCTGAACGGCTCGAAAATCTGGACCACCCACGCCCAGTGGGCCGACTGGATGTTCTGCCTGGTGCGCACGTCGAGCGAGGGCAAGCCGCAGGAGGGCATCAGCTTCCTGCTGCTGCCCATGACCCTGCCCGGCATCCAGATCAAGCCGCTGCCCACCCTGGACGGCCCTGCCGAGGGCGAGCAGGAGATCAACCAGGTCTTCTTCGACAATGTCCGCGTGCCGGTCGCCAACCGGATCGGCGAGGAGAACAAGGGCTGGACCTACGCCAAATACCTGCTCGAGTTCGAGCGCGGCAATGCCTATGCGCCCGGGCTGATGCACATGCTGCGTAAGGTGAAGAAGATCGCGGCGGTCGAGCGGGCTGATGACGGCGGGGCGCTGATCGAGGACCCGGACTTCCGCCGCAAGATCGCCGAGCTGGAGATCGCCGTGGAGTCGCTGAACGCCACCGAGCTGCGGATCTTCTCCGGGCGGGGCGCCGGCAAAGCGGTGGGACCGGCCTCATCGATGTTGAAGCTGGCAGGCTCGGAAACCCAGCAGGCGATCACCGAACTGGCGCTCGAGGCGGTCGGATCCTACGCCGCGCCGTTCGTGCGCGACACCTGGGCGACCACCAACGAAGGCCGCGCCGGACCGGACTACGCCGGCCCCGTCGCCCCGGCCTATTTCAGCTATCGCAAGACCACGATCTATGCGGGCTCCAGCGAGATCCAGAAGAACATCATCACCAAGCTGGTGCTGGGGCTCTGATCGCACTGGGGACAGGCGCATGCGCCTGTCCCCATCCGTACAATCGCCATTTCAGTTTTTCTGATTAGTCCTGAAACAAAACCCACTGCATAAGTTTTTCAAACAACTGTTTTTCGGAACCTTCCCATGGCCCTCGACGCCCTGTTCAAGCCGTTCGAATTCAAGTCGCTGAAGCTGCCCAACCGGGTGGTGATGGCGCCGATGACCCGCTCGTTCTCGCCCGGCGGCGTGCCAACCGACGAGGTCGCCGCCTATTACCGTCGCCGCGCAGAGAACCAGGTGGGGCTGATCATCACCGAGGGCACGGGCGTGGCCCGGCCGGCCTCGCTGAACGACGCCAACATCCCGCGCTTCCATGGCGACAAGGAACTGGCGGCCTGGAAGACGGTGGTCGACGAGGTGCACGCCGCCGGCGGTCTGATCGCGCCGCAGCTGTGGCATGTGGGTTCGGCCAAGGGCAAGGACGTGCTGGGCAAGATCGACAGCCCCTCCGGCATCTCCAAGCCGGGCGGCGCGCCGTTCACCGAGCCGATGACCGACGCCGACGTGGCGGACACCATCGCCGCCTTCGCCAGCGCCGCCGCCAACGCCAAGGCCCTGGGCTTCGACGCCATCGAGCTGCATGCCGCCCACGGCTACCTGATCGACCAGTTTTTCTGGAAGGGCACCAATCTCCGCCACGACGCGTTCGGTGGCGCCACCATCGGCGAGCGCAGTAAGTTCGCCGCCGAGATCCTGAAGGCCGTCCGCGCCGCCGTCGGCCCCGACTATCCGGTGATCATCCGCCTGTCGCAGTGGAAGCAGCAGGACTACACGGCCCGGAACGCCGAGACCCCCAAGCTGCTGGAAGCCTGGCTGCAGCCCCTGGCCGACGCCGGCGCCGACATCTTCCACTGCTCGCAACGCCGGTTCTGGGAGCCGGAGTTCGAGGGCAGCGACCTCAACTTCGCCGGCTGGGCCAAGAAGCTGACCGGCGCCCCGACCATAACCGTGGGCTCGGTGGGCCTGTCGGGCGAGTTCATCGCGGCGTTCGGCGGCGAGGGCAGCCAGCCCGCCTCGATCGACGGCCTGCTGGAGCGCCTGGAGCGCGGCGAGTTCGACCTGGTCGGCGTCGGCCGCGCGCTGCTGCAGGACCCCGAATGGGTGGTGAAGATCCGCGACGGGCGCACCGACGAGCTCAAGAACTTCGAGCGCGAGGCGCTGGGGGTTCTGTACTAGGGTCCGTAAGGGGGCTTGCGCCGCAGGCCCCCTCAGTCGCTCCGCGACAGCTCCCCCAGAGGGGGAGCATCTGTTCTTAGATCCTCCCCCTCTGGGGGAGGTGGCCCGGAGGGCCGGAAGGGGCTTCCTCCGCCTACGCGATCGTCGTCACCAACCCGCCTTCGACCTTCAGCGAGGCCCCGTTGGTCGCCGCCGACAGCGGGCTGGCGACATAGGCGACCAGGCTGGCCACCTCCTGGGGCTCGATCATCCGCTGCAGCAGCGACGACGAGCGGTGCTTCTGGAAGAACTCGGCTTCATGCTCTTCCGGGGAGGCGTTCGGGTTGCTGGAAAGGCTCTTGAGGAAATCGGCGATGGCCGCCGCGCGGGTCGGGCCGGGCAGGACCGAATTGACCGTCACGCCTGTGCCCTTGGTCTGCTGGGCCATCCCGCGCGCGACGGCCAGTTGGGCGCTCTTGGTCATGCCGTAGTGGACCATCTCGCCGGGGATCGCGAGACCGCTTTCGCTGGAGATGAAGATCACCCGCCCCCAGTTGCGCTCCAGCATGCCGGGAAAATAGCCGCGCGACAGGCGCACGCCGCTCATCACATTGACCTCGAACAGATGCAGCCAGTCGGCGTCGGTGATGTCGGCAAAGGCCTTCATCTCGTAGATGCCCAGGTTGTTGACCAGGATGTCGACCTGCGGGACGGCCTTCAGGATGGCCTGGGCACCCTCCGCCGTGCCTGCATCGGCCAGCACGCCCGAGACGTTCGCGCCGCCCCCATTTGCCTTAAGGGAGGCGCGGATGTCGGCGAGGGCCTCGTCCAGCTTGGCCTGGCTGCGGCCGGTGACGAACACCTTGGCGCCCTCCGCGGCCAGGGTGCGGGCGATCTCCAGGCCGATGCCGGCGGTCGAGCCGGTGACCAGCGCGGTCTTGTCGTTCAGTTTGAGGTCCATGGCTGGGCTCCGTTGTTTGACGAGGCCTCAGATGGTCCCGCAACGGCGCCAGACTACGCCGCGGCGGGGACCTGGACTTGTGAATTCAAGTCACGATCAGGACGATCAGGCGTTGAAATTCAGCTTCAGGCCCGGCCTCGGCCACCTGGCCTTGTAGAGTTTGCCGGTCCCCGACGCTGTGATCCAGGCGTCCCGCATGTCGGCGCCGCCAAAGCAGATGTTGGTGACGATCGCGTCGGGCACGGCGAAGTGCTCGGTGGTTCCGTCCGGCGAGAAGGCGGTGATCCCGCCGTTGATGATCGTGGCCACGCAGACCTTGCCGTCGGCCTCGACCGCCAGGCTGTCCAGCAGCTGATAGCCCGGCAGGTTGCAGACCACGTTTCCCGGCAGCAGCGGTGCGGGATCGGCCAGCACGCCCGGCGCGGCGATGTCGAACGACCACAGCCGGCCCAGCACGGTGTCGGCCATGTAGACGGTCTTTTCGTCTGGTGACAGGCCCACGCCGTTGGGCGAGACGAAGTGGTCGCGCCAGCGTGTGATCTTCGAGCCGTCGGTCAGGGCGTAGTACAGCGCCCCGAACTTGCGGCCCTCCGGCGTGCTGCAGCCATGATCGGTGAACCAGAAGCCGCCTTGCTTGTCGAACACCAGATCGTTGGGCCCGACCAGGGGCTTGCCCTCGCATTGGGTGTAGAGGGTCGTGACCTTGCCGGTGGCGACCTCGACCCGCTGGATCGACCCGCCCTTATGGCTGGGCGGGGTGGGGCCGGGCACGTTCAGGCCGTTCAGGTCGAAGAACTGGAAGGCGCCGCCGTTGTTGGTGACATAGATCGCCCCGTCCGGGCCGACGGCCGCGCCGTTGGGGCCGCCGGGAACCTGGGCGACGGTCTCCTTGCGGCCGTCGGGATGCACCCGGGTCAGGACCTGGCCCTGGATTTCGGTGAGGATCACCGAGCCGTCGGCCATGGCGATCGGGCCTTCCGGAAACCGCAGGCCCTCGGCGATGAGTTCCAGCTCCATGCGTCTCTCCCTGGACGGCGCCTCTGACGGGCGTGCTCAGGGAGTAAACGGGCGTTTAAGGGGGGCTGCAAGTTTCCGATAGGGCAGCTTCGGCCGGGGACATGCCCTTGCGGCGTGTCCCCGGCTCTAGTTCAGGTCATAGAGCTCGTAGGCGATCAGCCCGCCGTCGCCGCCCAGGAAGGCGCGGCCGTGGGCCGAGCGTTGCAGGGCCTCGCGATCCACCCACTTGGGCGTGGCGTCCGAGGCGTCCGCGCCCTGCGTCGCGCAGGGGACCGTCAGGCGCACCGACTGCCGGGGCCGAAAACGCTTGCCGCGTTCGGCCCGGATCGCCCGGCCGAACACCCGGCACGTAGCGACGTCGCCGCCGTCCAGCGGCCGCACCTTGACCACGTTGAACACCACCACGTCGGTGGCCCCGGCCCGCGCCAGGCTGTCGGTCTGGCCCAGGCTGATATCGGCCTGGGCGGCGGCTGTTCCGACGCAAAGGACCAGGGCGCAGAGGAGGACGGTCATCGAGCGGGGATGAGGACGCATCAGCGGCGCTCCAGCACACGAAAGACGAAGGCATGGTCGTCGTCGGGACCGGCAGGATGCGCCTCGCGGCGCACTTCCGTCCAGGCGGCCTCGTCGAAGGGCGGGAAATCGACGTCGCCTTCGACCTCAGCCTGCACTTCGGTCAGGTACAGCCGCTTGGCCTTGGGCAGGGCGGTCTCGAACAGGGCCCGCCCGCCGATCACGCAGACCTCGTCCACGCCGTCCTCGGCCGCCTGCTCCTTGGCCATCTGCACGGCCTCCAGGAAGCTTTCGCAGACCACCGCCTGGGGCGGCTCGAACGAGCCGTCGCGCGACAGGACGATGTTCATCCGGCCCGGCAGCGGCTTGCGCGGCAGGCTGTCCCAGGTCTTGCGCCCCATGATCACCGGCTTGCCCATCGTGCAGGCCTTGAAGATCTGCAGGTCGGACTTCAGCCGCCAGGGCAGGTCGTTGTCGCGGCCGATGACGCCGTTGAGCGAGCGGGCCACGGGGCCGACGGTAAGGATAACGGACATGGCCTGTCTTAACCCTCAACCGCGCAAGATGTCGATAAGTCGACGCTAGCGCGCGGGGGCGGTCAGCACCAAGTGTTCGCGCTCGGGGGTCACGCCGAACCGCCAGATCAGCCGGGACAGCATGACCACATAGGCCTGCATCCGTCCACGGGTGGCGAGGTCAGCCTTTCCCTCGTGATCGACCGCCGACAGAGTTCCTCCGCCCGACCGCGCGCCGGCCAGGGGCTGGGCCAGGGCGGCGGCCATGCCGGCGCCGCTCGACCAGTCATGATCCGTCAGCGAGATCGCCTGCAGGGTCTCGAACGGCTTGTCCGCCGAGTCGTCCTTGACGGCGGCGAGGGTCTGTTTGGCGAAGTCGCTGACCGGCTTTCCATCGTTGCCTGTCATGGTCTGGCGCATGGTCAGTTCGTTCGTGCCATCGATAAGCAGCATGGCGACCGTGGACTTGGCGAGTTCCGGGGGCGCGCGCAGCGAGGGGCAGATCTCGCCGGTGGCCAGGTTGCAGACCTCCGTCTTGGCGATCTCGGCGAAGAGGCTGGCGGCCAGGCCCGGGGTCACTGCATCCAACGCAGCCTCGTCATATCGCCAGGCGCCGTCCGGCTGGCCGGCGATCGGCGCACTAGAGGGCAGTCGCGCCTTGATGAAGGCGGTCGTCTTGGCGAAGGGCTCGCGCCGAGCCCGCCAAGTCGAGAACAGGTAGCCGTCGCGAAGCTGGAAGGCCATGGCCGTGACTTCCAGCACCATGTCACCGTCCTTCGGCGTCAGGCAGTAGAGGAAGATCTGGCCCCAGGCGGGCATGGCGGGATCGGCCACGTCACGCACGGCCGGTTGGGGACAGCGCGCCCCCATCCCGGCGCGCGCGCCCTCTAAGACTTGAACCAGGGTGGCGGCCGGCGGGGCAGGGGTGACGCTAAAGCCGATCAAGTCGACATAGGCGGCCCCGCCCTGATCCTTCGGCGTGATCTCGCCTAGTTCCGAGCGGCCGTCGATGGAATAGGTCCCGACGAACCAATCCTTAGGAATGACGGGGACGATAATAGTCGAGCGCAGACTGACCGGCGGCGGAGCGGCGGCCTGGACCGCCGAGGCGGTCAAGACGGCCAAGAGTGCGCCGGCAAGCGCGCCAAAAACCTTAAACCGCATGGACATTCCCCGACTTGATCGGGAAGCTCTACCACAGGTTCATAATCGCCGCGCCTAGGTGTTGCCGTGCCTGGCCCGCCTAAACCGCCACCGCCGCCTTGATGTGCGGGTGGGCCTCGTAGCCTTCCAGCTGGAAGTCCTCGTATTCGAAGGCGAACAGGTCGCGCTTGCCGGCCATCTTCAGGGTGGGGAAGGGCTTGGGCTCGCGCTGGATCTGTTCGCGGGCCTGGTCCAGGTGGTTCAGATAGAGGTGCGCGTCGCCGAAGGTGTGGACGAACTCGCCGGGCTGCAGGCCTACCACCTGGGCGACCATCACGGTCAGCAGGGCGTAGGAGGCGATGTTGAACGGCACGCCCAGGAAGACGTCGGCGCTGCGCTGGTAGAGCTGGCAGCTGAGTTTCCCATCCGCCACGAAGAACTGGAACAGGCAGTGGCAGGGGGGCAGGGCCATGTCCTCGACCTCGGCCGGGTTCCAGGCGCTGACGATGTGGCGGCGGCTGTTGGGATTGGTCTTCAGGCCTTCGACTAGGTTGGCGATCTGGTCTATCGATTGCCCGTTCGGCGCGGCCCACGAGCGCCACTGCTTGCCATAGACGGGTCCCAGGTCGCCGTTCTCGTCGGCCCACTCGTCCCAGATCTTGCAGCCGTTGTCCTGCAGGTACTTCACGTTGGTGTCGCCGCGCAGGAACCACAGCAATTCGACGATGATCGAGCGCAGGTGCAGCTTCTTGGTGGTCAGGACCGGGAAGCCCTTGGACAGGTCGAAGCGGATCTGCCGGCCGAACACGCCCAGCGTGCCGGTGCCGGTGCGGTCGCCGCGCTGGACGCCGTTCTCCAGGATGTCGGCGAGCAGGTTCAGATACTGCCGCTCGGGGTGGTCGGCGGCGGCCTGTTCGGCGTGGATGGGCGCGATGGCGTTCATGGCCCGACTTTGGGGGCGAATCGGGTGGATTGGTAGTGCGGCGGACTGGACGATCCACAGCACTAGGAGACTTGTCCCTAGCCCGCGAAGCCGCCCTCATCCAGGAACGCCTGTTCCGCCGCCGTCGTGGTCCGGCCCAGACACCTGTTCCGGTGCGGGAAGCGGCCGAAGCGGGCGATGATGTCGCGGTGGGCGATGGCCCATTTGAGGCTGTCGGCGTCGCCGGTGTCCTTCAGCAGCCCCTCGAACAGGGCGATGCTGGTCTCCTGGTCGGCCAGCGACTCCGAATGCTCGTAGGGCAGGTAGAAGAACGGCCGCAGCGCGGGCGCGACGGCCTTGTCGTGGCCGGCCGCCACGGCCGCGGCGGCGATCGCCCGAGCCTTGCCGTCGGTGGCGAAGGCGTGGCCGCTGTCGCGATAGAGGTTGCGCGGGAACTGGTCGAGCAGGATCAACAGGGCCAGGGCGCCGTCGGCTTCGGCGGTCCAGGCGTCGTACTTGCCCCGCGCGGCGGCCAGGTGGACGGGTTCGAACTTCAGGCGGATGGCGTCGTCGAAGGCGTCGGACTTGGCGAACCACTTGTCCGGACCGGCGGCGGTCCAAAAGCTCAGCACGTCCTGTGGATGGGCGGCCATGGAGAATCCCCTGAGGAGTGGCGAACGTTCAAGCGCGGTTCATGGAGCAGGGACAACACTCAAATATCAAGGGATGAGCGACGGGGCCGCAAGCCTCTTGGAGCACTCGGAAACATGAAGCGACTGATCACCACGGCCATGGCTCTGAGCCTGCTGGGCGGGGCCGCCGCCCAGGCCGCCGGCGCGGGGTTCGGCGGCATGCAGGACAGCTCCGCTCCCCGCGAGGAGCGCTCGGGCAGGGAGGGCGGCTGGCGTCCGCAACGGCCGCAACCCTCGCAGACTCAGACGCAGGCTCAACCTCGGGCCCAAGCTCAACCTGAACTCTCCGGCGGTGAAAGCGGCGGTTGGCGCAGGTCGCGCGGCGGTCGTGAGACCCGCTCCGACGGAGGCCAGACCCCGCCGTCGGCTCGGGC
>NZ_JBAPVS010000045.1:0-22464 GCF_049283275.1 Caulobacter sp.
GCCCGACGTCCTGTCGGCCTTCGCGCGCGGCGAGGCGGCGGTCTTGCGCAATCCCGGCGCGGTGCGCCCCTGGCAGCATGTGCTGGAGCCGCTGCACGGCTATCTGCTGGCCGTCCAGGCCTTGGCCGCCTTGCCCAAGGGCGGGTTGCGGGCCTGGAACTTCGGTCCCGACGCCGATGGGGCGCGATCGGTGGGCGCGGTGGCGCGACTGGCGGCGGACGCCTGGGGCGAGGGCGCGCGCCTGGTCGAGCGCATCGATCCGAATGCGCCCCACGAGGCGGGCCTGTTGACCCTGAATTCCGACCTGGCCAAGGCCGAGCTGGGCTGGAGGCCGCGCCTGGATCTGGAGCAGGCGATCGCCCTGACCACGGACTGGTGGCGCCAGGCCCTGGCCGGCGGGGACCTGCGCGCGACAACGCTGGAGCAGATCGACCGTTACGCGCCGGTCAGCGCGCCGGCGGCCTTCAGATAGGCGACCGTGTCGGCGACGATCCGCGTCAACGGAGTCGGATGCTCGCCGCGCTGGAAGAGGGCGCTCTGATAGCGTCGGCCGTCGCCCACATACCAGTCGCCCGCCCCGTCGCTCGGTTCGGGGCGCTCGATCGTCGCATCGGCCCGTTCCAGGGCTTGGCCGACCGCCAAGGCCAGCGCGCCCAGCTCGATGATCTCGCCGCCGCCGATATCGAAGGGCTCGGCCGACTGAGCCTCATCCACCGCCATGTCGAGGATCACCCGCGCCATCTCCGAGACGTGGACGAAGCTCCTGAACACCGGATCCGCAGCGCCGATGGCGATTCGGCCGTGTCGCGACAGGGCCAGGATGAAGTCGCCCAGGGCATAGGCCTCGGCGTGATTGATGAACGGACCCCCGAGATTGAAAATCCGGGGAATCAGCACCGCGCGTCCGGTCCGCCGCGCCCATTCGGCGACGACGTTCTCATGGTCGCGTTTCAGGGCCGCATAGGCGCGGCGAGTCGGAGAACCGGCTTCGGGGCGGGCCGCCGCGCCAGACGAGAATGCGACCAGTCGTCGCGTCCGCCCGGTTTCGGCCAGGGCCAGAACCTGGTCCAGCAGGGCGTCGTTGCGGCGACGCACCTCCGGCGGGTCGCCGCCTTCCACGCGATCGTCGCCGACGATGGCGGCGTGCAGCACCAGCCAATCGCCGTTTCCGAGGCTGGCCAAGGCGTCCAGCGGTTCGGTGCGGACCTGGCGCCCCCCTAGTTTCAGGTCCCGAACGGATGACCCGAACAGTCGCAGGCGGTCAGGCGGGAGGTCGGGACAAGCGGCCAGAACCTGGTCGACCAGGGCCATGCCGACCCAGCCGGAAGCGCCGATGATCGCCACGCAACTGGAAGGATGCGCTAACCATGCGGCGAACTTGCACCTAGGCATTATCGCCGACTCCATTCTAGACAAGGGAACGTAAATCATGGCCGCAGTAGGATAGGCCGCGATTGATATACTAGCCCGCGCTTGAGCCAAGAGCCCTCGCGGCGGCTTCGCGCCACGAAAGGCGACGTGTCGGACGTCGCACGCCGTGCAACAGGACCCGGAACCATGCAGACCGTCGACGCCCCGATGACCAAGGCGATTTCCGTGGAGAACATGGCCACTGAGAGCCTGGCCTCGATCCCGTGGCCGCTGGCCAACAGCCCGTTCGTGATCGCCGAGATCGGCATCAATCACAACGGCGACATGGAAGTGACCAAGGCGCTGATCCGTGCGGCGGCCGATGCCGGCTGCGACGCCGTCAAGTTCCAGAAGCGGACGATCGACATCGTCTACACCCCTGAGGTGCTGGCCGCGCCGCGCCAAAGCCCCTGGGGCGACACCCAGCGCGCCCAAAAGGAAGGTCTTGAGTTCGGCGAGGCCGAATACGACGCCATCGACGCCTATTGCCGCGAACTGGGCCTGGCTTGGTTCGCTTCGGCCTGGGATGTGCCCAGCCAGTCGTTCCTGGCCAAGTACGACCTGCCGTACAACAAGATCGCTTCGGCGATGCTGACCCACCGTCCGTTGGTCGAAGCGATCGCCGCCGAGGGCAAGCTGGTGTTCGCCTCGACCGGCATGTGCACGTTCGAGCAGATCGACACGGCGGTCGAAATCCTGCGGGCCGCGGCCTGTCCGTTCGTGCTGATGCACACGGTTTCGACCTATCCGACCCCGCCCGCCGACCTGAATCTGATGACGATCGACACCCTGCGTCGCCGCTATGGCGCGCCGGTCGGCTACAGCGGCCACGAAGCTTCGGTGGAGCCCAGCCTGGTGGCCGCCATGCTCGGGGCCGTGGCGATCGAGCGCCACATCACCCTGGACCGGACCATGTACGGCTCGGATCAGTCGGCTTCGCTGGAGCCTGATGAGCTGAAGATCCTGGTCTCGCGCCTGCGCGATCTGCGCGAATGGCTGGGCGACGGCGAAAAGCGCATCACGCCGGGCGAGGCCTCGGTCGCCGAGAAGCTGCGCTATTGGTCGGGCGACGCGACCTAGGACTTCCGGGCTACCAAGACTTCCAAGGCGCGCCCTGGGCCCACAGATCTTCGAGGTGGAGCTTCTCGCGCAGCGTGTCCATCGGCTGCCAGAAGCCGTCGTGGCGGAAGGCCCGCAATTGCCCGGCCTTGGCCAGGCGCGCCAACGGAGCCTGTTCGAACACGGTGTCGTCGCCGTCGATGAGGTCGAGGACCTTGGGCGAAAGCACGAAGAACCCGCCATTGATCCGCCCGCCCTCGGCGGAGGGTTTCTCTATGAACCGCTCGACGGCGTCGCCCTTGATCTTCAAGGCGCCGAAGCGGGCGAGGGGGGTGACGGCGGTGACGGTGGCCAGGGCCCCGTGCGCCTCGTGAAAGCGCACCAGAGCACTGATGTCGATGTCGGACAGGCCATCGCCGTAGGTCAGGCAAAAGTACGGATCGTCGGCGATGTAGCGCGCCGCGCGCTTGACCCGGCCACCGGTCATGGTCTCGTCGCCCGTGTCGACCAGGGTGATCGTCCAGGGCTCGGATTGACTATGGTGGACCTTGACCTTGCCGCCCGGCGAAATGGTCAGGTCGGCGTTCTGGTAGGCGTAGTTGAGGAAATATTCTCGGATCTTGTCGCCCAGATAGCCGCAACAGATCACGAAGTCGTTCAGGCCATGGGCGCTGTAGGATTTCATGATGTGCCAGATGATCGGGCGGCCGCCGATTTCGACCATCGGCTTGGGGCGGACCAGCGTCTCCTCGGCGATCCGCGTGCCCTTGCCGCCGGCGAGGATGACGACCTTGATCTTGTTCTTCTGTGTCATACGTCCGCTTCCGACGGGAATCCCTATCGGACACTAGCGAAATCGAAGACCGGCCGCACCTGGACTGTTCAGCGTCGTCAGCGGGCCAGGCGCGCTCCAGCGCACGTTGATCGCAAGCCTCATCCGCCGTCTATCGACCGAAGCGGCGGGCCTGGCCTGTCGGCGGCGGGGTCATGGGCCGGCGTCGGTCAAATAGCTTCGCCATAAAGCGGAACCAAAGATTTGCCGCTGCGTTGGACCCGTTCGGGGGGTCATGGGAACCGGTCTAGGGCGCCGAGGCGTTGACGCTTCAGGGCCCGGATCGTCTTCCCGCTAGCGCCGCCCACGTAAGATCAAAGTGATTTCGACGTGGAGTATTCCAATGCCGGCGGCACAGTCCAAGACGCAGCAGCGCGGGCTCGACAACCACCAGCTTCTGGCCGCTTTGCGCGCCTTTCGACGCGGCGACTTCTCTGTGCGTTTGCCCACCGATCTGTCCGGCCTGGACGGTGAACTGGCCGAAGCCTTCAACGACGCCGTCAATCTGAACGATCAAATCTCAAAAGAGTTCGAACGTCTCGGCGATGTGGTCGGCAAGCAGGGCAAGATCAATCATCGCGCCCGTCTGCCGGGCGCGACCGGTTCGTGGGCGGCCAGCGTCGATGCGGTCAACAACCTGATCACCGACATGGTCCACCCGACCGCCGAAATGGCCCGGGTGATCGGCGCCACCGCCAAGGGCGACCTTAGCCAGACCATGGACCTGGAGAACGAGGAGCGCCCGCTGCGCGGCGAGTTCCTGCGCATCGGCAAGGTCGTGAACACCATGGTGGGCCAGTTGGGCTCGTTCGCCTCGGAAGTGACCCGCGTGGCCCGCGAGGTGGGCACCGAGGGCAAGCTGGGTGGTCAGGCTCAGGTGAAGGGCGTGGCCGGCACCTGGAAGGACCTCACCGACAACGTCAACCTGATGGCCGCCAACCTGACCGGTCAGGTCCGCAACATCGCCGAGGTGACCACCGCCGTCGCCAACGGCGACTTGAGCCGCAAGATCACCGTGGACGTGAAGGGCGAGGTGCTGGAGCTGAAGAACACCATCAACACCATGGTGGACCAGCTCAACAGCTTCGCCTCGGAAGTGACGCGGGTGGCGCGGGAAGTCGGCACCGAAGGCAAGCTGGGCGGCCAGGCCCGCGTGGAAGGCGTGGCCGGCACCTGGAAGGACCTGACCGACAACGTCAACCTGATGGCCGGCAACCTGACCGGTCAGGTCCGCAACATCGCCGAGGTGACCACCGCCGTCGCCATGGGCGACTTGTCCAAGAAGATCACCGTCGACGTGAAGGGCGAGGTGCTGGAGCTGAAGAACACCATCAACGTCATGGTGGACCAGCTGAACGCCTTCGCCTCGGAAGTGACGCGCGTGGCCCGCGAAGTCGGCACCGAAGGCAAGCTGGGCGGCCAGGCCAACGTCACCGGCGTGGGCGGCACCTGGAAGGAGCTGACCGACAACGTCAACCTGATGGCGGGCAACCTGACCGGCCAGGTCCGCAACATCGCCGAGGTGACCACCGCCGTCGCCATGGGCGACCTTTCCAAGAAGATCACCGTCGACGTGCGCGGCGAAATCCTGGAACTGAAGAACACCATCAACGTCATGGTGGACCAGCTGAACGGTTTCGCCTCGGAAGTGACCCGCGTGGCGCGGGAAGTCGGCACCGAGGGCAAGCTGGGCGGCCAGGCTCAGGTCAAGGGGGTGGCCGGCACCTGGAAGGAGCTGACCGACAACGTCAACCTGATGGCCGGAAACCTGACCGGCCAGGTGCGGAACATCGCCGAGGTGACCACCGCCGTCGCCATGGGCGACTTGTCCAAGAAGATCACCGTCGACGTGCGCGGCGAGATCCTGGAGCTGAAGAACACCATCAACGTCATGGTGGACCAGCTGAACTCGTTCTCGTCGGAAGTGACCCGCGTGGCGCGCGAAGTCGGCACAGAAGGCAAGCTGGGCGGTCAGGCGCAGGTCAAGGGCGTGGCGGGCACCTGGAAGGACCTGACCGACAACGTCAACTTCATGGCGGCCAACCTGACCGGCCAGGTCCGTAACATCGCCGACGTCACCACCGCCGTGGCCAAGGGCGACCTCTCCAAGAAGATCACCGTCGACGTGAAGGGCGAGATCCTGGAGCTGAAGTCGACCATCAACGTCATGGTGGACCAGCTGAACGGCTTCGCCTCGGAAGTGACCCGCGTGGCCCGCGAAGTCGGCACCGAAGGCAAGCTGGGCGGTCAGGCTCAGGTGCCCGGCGTGGCCGGCACCTGGAAGGACCTGACCGACAACGTCAACATGATGGCCGCCAACCTGACCGGCCAGGTTCGTAACATCGCCGACGTCGTCACCGCGGTCGCCCAGGGCAACCTGAAGCGCAAGTTGACCCTGGACGCCAAGGGCGAGATCGCCTCGCTGGCCGACACCATCAACGGCATGATCGAGACCCTGGCCACCTTCGCCGACCAGGTGACCAACGTGGCCCGCGAAGTGGGTTCGGAAGGCAAGCTGGGCGGCCAGGCGCGGGTGCCCGGCGCCGCGGGCCTGTGGCGCGACCTGACCGACAACGTCAACGAACTGGCCGCCAACCTGACCACCCAGGTCCGCGCCATCGCCGAGGTGTCCACCGCCGTGACCAAGGGCGACCTGACGCGGTCGATCACCGTGGAAGCGTCGGGGGAAGTCGCCGCCCTGAAGGACAACATCAACGAGATGATCCGCAATCTGAAGGATCAGACGTTGAAGAACACCGAGCAGGACTGGCTGAAGACCAACCTGGCGCGGTTCAGCCGCATGCTGCAGGGCGAGCGCGACCTGTCCACCGTGTCGAACCTGGTGCTGTCGGAACTGGCCCCGCTGATCAACGCCCAACACGGGGTGTTCTACGTTTCCGATCACGACGTGAACGGCGAGCCGGTGCTGAACCTGGCCGCCAGCTACGCTTCCAATCCTGGCGACCGCCCCCCGGCGCGACTGCGCCAACGCGAGGGCCTGATCGGCCAGTGCGCGGCCGAACGCCAGCGCATCCTGCTGACCAACGTCCCGTCCGAATACGTCAAGATCAGTTCTGGCCTGGGCGAGGCCGCGCCGCAGAACATCATCGTCCTGCCCGCCCTGTTCGAAGGCGAGTTGAAGGCGGTGATCGAACTGGCCACCTTCGGCGTCTTCAACGAGACCCAGCAGGCCTTCCTCGACCAGCTGATGGAATCCATCGGCATCGTGCTCTCGACCATCGCCGCCAACATGCGGACCGAGGGCCTGCTCGAGCAGTCCCAACTGCTGACCTCCGAGCTCCAGGCCCAGCAGGAAGAGCTGAAGAAGACCAACGACCGCCTGGAACTGCAGGCCGCGTCTCTGCGCCAATCGGAAGAACTGCTGCGCTCCAAGCAGGACGAACTGCAGCAGACCAACGCCGAGCTGGAGGACAAGGCGGTCCTGCTGTCTGCCCAGAACCAGCAGGTGGAGGCCAAGAACACCGAGGTCGAGCAGGCCAAGGCGGCGCTGGAGGAAAAGGCCGAACAGCTGGCCCTGACCTCGAAGTACAAGTCCGAGTTCCTGGCCAATATGAGCCACGAGCTGCGCACGCCGCTCAACAGCCTGCTGATCCTGTCCAAGATGCTCAGCGAGAACTCGCAGGGCAATCTGAGCGCCAAACAGGTGGAGTTCGCCCGCAACATCCACAGCGCCGGCGCCGATCTGCTGGGCCTGATCAACGACATCCTGGACCTGTCGAAGATCGAAAGCGGCACGGTCACCCTCGACATCGGCGAGATGTCGTTCGCGTCCCTGCGCGACCAGACCGACCGCACCTTCGCCCAGCTGGCCCAGGACAAGAAGCTGGACTTCTTCATCAACATCGACCCGGCCCTGCCGCGCTCGATGTACACCGACGACAAGCGCCTGCAGCAGGTGATCAAGAACCTGCTGTCCAACGCCTTCAAGTTCACCCAGGCCGGTTCGGTGCGCCTGACCATCGCCAGGGCCGAAGACGGCTGGGCGGCGGGCAACGACCACCTCAACAAGGCCGGTCAGGTGCTGGCCTTCTCGGTCGAGGACACCGGCATCGGCATTCCCGAAGATAAGCAACGGATCATCTTCGAGGCCTTCCAGCAGGCCGACGGCACCACCAGCCGCAAGTACGGCGGCACGGGGCTGGGCCTGTCGATCAGCCGCGAGATCACCCGCCTGTTGGGCGGCGAGCTGCGGGTCGTCTCGACGCCGGGGCAGGGCAGCATCTTCACCCTCTACCTGCCGCTGAACTTCAGCCCGGCGGCGCAGCCCCAGCCGTCCCAGCCGCTGCGTCCCGCCACCTCGATGGTCCAGACCTTCCGTCTGTCGACGATGGAGACCGGATCAACCGAATCCGCCGAGACCGTGGCCGACGACCGTGAGCAGATCGAGCCGGGCGATGCGGTGATCCTGATCGTCGAGGATGACACCCGTTTCGCCTCGATCCTGCTGTCGCTGGTGCATGACAGCGGCTTCAAGGGGGTGGTCACCGGCGAAGGCTCGGCCGTGCCGTCCCTGGCCCGACGCTTCGCGCCCGACGCCATCATGCTGGACATCGGCCTGCCCGACATGGACGGCCTGGCCCTGCTGGACCTGCTCAAGCGCACGCCCGACACCCGCCACATCCCGGTTCAGGTGATCTCGGCCGACGACCACGGCGGCTTGGGCCTGTCGATGGGCGCTTTCGGTTTCACCAGCAAGCCGGTGGAGCGCGAGGCGGTGGCCTCGACGCTGGAGAAGGTCAAGAAACTGGTGGCCGAGACCGGCCGCGCGCCGATCCTGGTCGGCGGAGAGGGTCAGGCGGCCGACACGCTGCGTGAGACCATCGGCGCGGTGAAGGTGGTGGCGGCCCTGTCGGAACTGCCGGACGAGGCCTTCACCGAAGAAGGCGGCTGCCTGGTGATCGACGTGGGCCCAGGTCCGGTCGGCCCCCATATCGACACCCTCAAGCAGCGCGGCGCGGCTTCGGGCGTGGCCGTGCTCTATGCGCCCGAGGAGCTGGATCCCGAGGAAGACCGCCGGCTGCGGCTGGCGGTGTTCTCCGGCCTGGCGCGCCTGGCCCGCACGCCGGAGCAGTTGATCGACCACGTCACCATGTCGCTGCACGCGCCCCTGGACCGCCTGTCGACGCCGGCCAAGGCGATGATCGCTCACAGCCGCCACGCCGACGCCGTCCTGACGGGTCTGACCGCGGTGGTGATCGACGACGACATCCGTAACATCTTCTCCCTGGCCAGCGCCCTGGAGGAGTACGGCATCGAGCTGCGCTACGCCGAAAGCGGCCGCGAAGGTTTGGAGCTGCTCGACAGCCTGCCTGCGGTGGATATGGTATTGGTCGACATCATGATGCCCGACATGGATGGCTATGAGACCATGCGCGAAATCCGGGCCCGACCGAGGTTCTCCGACCTGCCGGTGATCGCCGTCACCGCCAAGGCGATGAAGGGCGACCGCCAGAAGTGCATTCAGGCGGGCGCGTCGGACTATGTGTCCAAGCCCGTGGACATCGATCAGCTGATCTCGGTCCTGCGGGTTTCGGTCCAGCGCACCGACGCCCAGCGGCTGGCCGGCGACAATGTCATCACCATCCATAACACCGCCGCCGCGCAATGACGGTGCCTGCGGTAAAGCATCAGGCGGTTCCGCCGCCCGAGGATCGACTCCGGACCAGGATCCTGATCGTCGACGACGATGAGCGTAACGCCTTCGCCGCGGTTCAGGCGTTGGAAACCCTCGGCCAGGAGCTGGTGGTCGCCCGGTCGGGCGAGGAGGCCTTGCGTCATCTGCTGACCGACGACTTCGCGGTGATCCTTCTGGACCTGCACATGCCGGGCATGGACGGCTACGAGACGGCCGAACTGATCCGTCAGCGCCGCCGCAACCGCGATGTGCCCATCGTCTTCCTGACGGCGGTGTTTCGCGACGAGGCCCACATCTTCAAGGCCTATTCGGCCGGGGCCGTCGATGTGGTGTTCAAGCCGGTCGATCCGTTCATCCTGCGGTCCAAGGTGCAGGTGCTGGTCGACCTGCACATCAAGACCCTCGAACTGGAGCAGCAGTCGGAAAGCCGTCGGCTGCTGATCGAGGAGAACGCCCGCATCCATGCCGAGAAGCTGGCCGCCGAACGGACCCTGCGCCGCACTCAGGAGCGCCAGGAGGCGATCCTTCGCGCCCTGCCGGTGGTCTTCCATTCGCGCGCCGCCGACGCGCCCTACGAGCCGCTTTTCGTCGGCGGCAATGTGATCGAGCTGACCGGCTTCACCGCCGAGGATTTCCTCGCCTCGGCCGAATTCGGCATCAGCCGGGTTCATCCCGACGACGTCGACATCGTCGTCCGCGCCCAGGCCGAGGCCCGAAAGTCGGGCGTCTACGCCTGTGAATACCGATGGCAGTGCGCCGACGGCTCCTATCGGTCGTTGATCGATCAGGGCGTGTTGGCCATGGACGAGGAGAGCGGGCGCCAGGTGGTGCTGGGCACTTTGCTGGACAACACCGAGCGTCGGGGCCTCGAGGAGCAGTTGAGCCACGCCCGCAAGATGGAGGCTGTGGGCCAGCTGACCGGCGGGGTCGCCCACGACTTCAACAATCTGCTGACCGTGGTCCTGGGCAATATCGAGCTGATCAAGCGCCGGACCGGCGAGCAGCACGAGCTGTCGCGCCAGATCGACGCCGTGCGCCTGGCCGCCGAGAAGGGCGGGGCGCTGACCCGCCAACTGCTGGCCTTCTCGCGCCGCCAGCGCCTGAACCCGCTGACGGTCGATCTGAACGTCCTGATCGCCGATTTCGCGCCGCTGCTGCGCCAGGCGGTCGGTGAGGCGGTGAGCATCGATCTCAGCCTGGCGGCCGAGCCGCTGCCGGCCCACCTGGACGCCGCGCAATTCGAGAGCGCCTTGCTCAATCTGGCCGTCAACGCTCGCGACGCCATGGAGGGCGGCGGCGTCCTGTCGGTCGAGACCAAGACCGTCGACGGGGACGACCCCAAGATCCTGGTGACCGTGCGCGACACCGGCCAGGGCATGGACGCCGGCGTGGCCTCGCGCATCTTCGAGCCGTTCTTCACGACCAAGGAGATCGGCAAGGGCTCGGGACTGGGGCTGTCTCAGGTCTACGGTTTCGTGCGGCAGTCCGGCGGCGAGGTGAAGGTGAACAGCGCGCCAGGCCAGGGCGCGGAGTTCGAAATCTATCTGCCGCAGAGCCAGGCGGCGCTCAGTCAGCGCGGCGTCAGCGACGAGACCGCCGAGGCGGCGCGCGGCGCCGAGCGGGTCCTGGTTGTTGAGGACGATCCGGCGGTCCTGGCCATGGCCGTCGAGACCCTGGAGGGCTTGGGCTATCAGGTCACCACCGCCGAAACGGCGGCGGCGGCCCTGAAGCGCCTGAAGGGGCGCAAGGCGTTTGACCTGCTGTTTTCCGACGTGGTCATGCCTGGCGGCGTCAACGGCGTCGAACTGGCCCATGCCGCGCTCAAAGTGCGGCCCGGCCTCAAGGTCCTTCTGACCTCGGGCTATGTGGGCGACGAGGCCGCATCCTGGGCCAACGAATTTCCGATGATCGACAAGCCCTATCTGGGTCCGGCCCTGGCGGCCAAGATCCGCGAAGTGCTCGACGCCCGGGTTCCGACGACCCAGCAGCCCAAGCGCCGACGGGGGTAGCTTTCGGCGCGCGACGGCTTGTCGCCGCGCCAACAGGGGCCATCTGAGAAGCGCGGCCGCACCGGTAGGGGCGGCCTTTGTTTTCGGAGCCGACCATGAGCGACCTCTCAGCCTTCCCGATCACCCAGCGTTGGCCCGCCCAGCACCCTGACCGGCTGCAGCTCTACAGCCTGCCCACGCCGAACGGGGTCAAGGTGTCGATCATGCTGGAAGAGATCGGTCTGCCGTACGAGCCGCACATGATCGACATCGGCCAGAACCAGACCTGGACACCGGAATTCCTGTCGCTGAACCCGAACGGCAAAATCCCGGCCATCATCGATCCGGACGGTCCGGGCGGCAAACCGTTCGGACTGTTCGAGTCCGGCGCGATCCTGGTTTATCTGGCCGAGAAGACCGGCAAGTTCCTGCCCAAGGACCCCGCGCGGCGCTATGAGACCCTGGCCTGGGTGTTCTTCCAGATGGCCGCTATCGGCCCGATGTTCGGCCAGGTCGGTTTCTTCCACAAGTTCGCCGGCCGCGAATACGAGGACAAGCGTCCCCGCGACCGCTATGTCGCCGAGGCTAAGCGCCTGCTGGGCGTTCTGGAGACGCGGCTGGCCGATCGCACCTGGATCATGGGCGACGAGTACACCATCGCCGACATCGCCACCCTGGGCTGGGTGCGTAATCTCAATGGCTTCTACGAGGCCGGCGAACTGGTCGACTATGGCAGCCTCAAGCACGTGCCGGCTTGGCTGGAGCGCGGCTTGGCCCGTCCAGCGGTCCAGCGCGGCCTGGAGATTCCCAAGCGTCCCTAGATTGAGCGCGGGTCGGGTTCGACGGTCTTTCGACCCGCGTTCACTTTTTATTCTCCGCGCCGCTTGAACCGGACGGGGGGAACACTCAAGTTGCTTGTTCGTTGAGCTCATCGGGGCCGAAAGCTCCCCGACGTAGGGCGGCCAGGAGAGCGCATGAGTCCCGACGACACCCCCGCACGGGAGGCCACAGAGGCCCGCGCCATCGCCCTCGTCGATCGCTATCTGACGGTCCGGCGGCGCACGGAAGCCCTGGCCAAGCCCCTCTCGCCCGAGGACCAGGGCGCGCAGTCCATGCCGGACGCCAGCCCGGTCAAGTGGCATCGGGCCCACACGGCCTGGTTCTTCGAGGCGTTCCTTCTGACGCCGTTCCTGCCGGGCTATCGGGTGTTCGATCCGGCCTTCGCCTATTTGTTCAATTCCTATTACGAGGCTGTCGGCCCTCGCCAACCGCGGCCCCTGCGTGGCCTGATCACCCGCCCGTCGGCCGACGAGGTCGGCGCCTATCGCGTCCATGTCGACGCGGCCATGGTCCGCCTGCTGACCACGGCGCCCACCGCCGAGGTGATCGAGCGCCTGTACCTGGGCCTGGCCCACGAGGAGCAGCACCAGGAACTGATCCTGATGGACCTGCTGCACCTGTTCGCCCAGTCGCCGCTGCAGCCGGCCTATCGTGAGACGGCGCCGTTGGAGCGTCCGCCCGTCGCCGGCCCCCGCTACCTGGCTTTCGAGGGCGGACTGGTCGAGATCGGCGACGACGGCCGGGGCTTCGCCTTCGACAATGAGCGGCCGCGCCACAAGGTCCATCTGGAGCCCTACCGCCTGGCCGATCGGCTGGTGACCAACGGCGAATGGCTGGCCTTCATCGAGGACGGCGGCTATCGCCGGGCCGACCTATGGCTCTCCGACGGCTGGGCGACCGTCAACGCCGAGGCCTGGGAGGCGCCGCTCTACTGGCGGCGGGAAGAGAACGGCGCCTGGTCGGTCATGACCCTTTCAGGGCGGCGTCCGGTCGATCCTCATGCGCCCGTGGGGCATGTCAGCTATTACGAGGCCGCCGCCTTCGCCGCCTGGTGCGGTCGCCGGCTGCCGACCGAGGCGGAGTGGGAAGCCGCCGTCACGGCGGCGGACGGCCAGGGACTGCGCCAGGCATCCGACGAGGCCTGGCAATGGACCGCAAGCCCCTATGTCGCCTATCCGGGCTTCAGGCCGGGCGCCGGCGCGCTGGGCGAGTACAACGGCAAGTTCATGATCAACCAGATGGTCCTGCGGGGCGGGGCGGCCGAGAGCCCGCCTGGTCACACGCGGCCCTCCTATCGCAATTTTTTCCACCCAGCCCAGCGCTGGGCCTTCACGGGGGTACGCTTGGCCGACGATATTGGCACGCTGGATCGCGAGGCGGCGACGCCGATCTCGACCTTCCTCGAAGACGCGCTGGCGGGCCTGACGGCCCCGCGCAAAACGCTTCCAGCCAAGTACTTCTACGACGCCGAGGGCTCGCGCCTGTTCGAGGCCATCTGCGAGTTGCCGGAATATTATCCCACCCGCACCGAGACGGGGCTGCTGCGCCGCATCGCCCCCGAGATCGCCGCCCGGGTGATGGAGGGCGCGGCCCTGGTCGAGTTCGGCAGCGGGGCCAGCACCAAGACCCGGCTCCTGCTCGACGCCATGCCGCAACTGGCCGTCTATGTGCCTATCGACATCAGCCGGTCGGCGCTGGACGAGGCGAGCGAGGCGTTGCGCCGTGACTATCCGGGCTTGATCGTCGCCCCGCTGGTCGACGACTTCACCCGGGCCGTGCGCCTGCCGGCGGCGGCGAGGGGACGGCCGGTGACCGGCTTCTTCCCGGGCTCGACCATCGGCAATTTCGCGCCGGCAGAGGCGGAGGCGTTCCTGCGCGGCGCTCACGAGCTGCTCGGTGACGGCGCGATGTTCGTGGTCGGTGTGGACATCGCCAAGAGCCCGGACGTCCTGGTGCCCGCCTATGACGACGCCCAAGGCGTCACGGCGGCGTTCAACAAGAACGTGCTGGCGCGGATCAACAGGGAACTGGGCGGAGATTTCGATCTTGAGGCGTTCAGTCACCGCGCGATCTGGAACATCGACGAAAGCCGCATGGAGATGCACCTGGTCAGCCGCGTCGATCAGACGGCTCACCTGGCCGGGCACGAAATCTTCTTCAAGGCGGGTGAGACGATCCACACCGAGAATTCGTACAAATACACTGTGGAAATGTTCGTGGAGCTGGCCCGCCGGGCGGGCTGGAAGGTCGCGGCGCGCTGGGTCAGCGACAGCCCGAGCTTCGGCGTCTTCGCCCTGGCCGGCTGAGGCGGGCGGCGCTCATATCGTAGAGCTGCCGCGGCCCCAAACCCTCGAAGGGGGGAGGGGCCGCGGCGCGCTTTATCTCAGGCGTCGCGCCCGGGAATACGTCCGCCGCCACGCGACGAGGAACCGCCCTTGCGGCCCGCGTTGGCCGCGAGGTCGCGATCCTTGGCGAAGCTGCGCTTTTCACTGGGAACACTGGCTCCCCCTTTACGTGCGATCTCGCGGCGACGTTCGGGGTCCATGGCGGCGAAGCCTCGGCGGCCGCGGGGCCGTTCGGTGTCGAGGTCCATAGGTTGCTCCTAATCGGGACTGGTCACGGGGGGGAACGGCGCGGGAGCAGCGTCATAGGGCCGGTCGTCGCCTGGGCTCACCGGTGGCTCGCGCATCGGCTCCTCCTCGGGCGTGGAGCCCGGGTCGTAGTCCGGTTGCGGCGGCTCGATCGGCGGGGGGGCGTCGGGGTCCGTCATGGCGTCCTTCCACGTGTTCCAGTGAAGTAACCGGTGAAGTCGCGTTCGGTTCACCCGCCAGGTGAGACAAAATTGCAGAATTTGGTGGTAAGCCTCGGACGCGCAAGGCGAACGGCATGACCCAGACCCGACCGAAAAAAACCGAAAGCGTAGCAATATCGCGCCATTGGCGGCTATGGGCCGCCGGTTTGGCCGGCCTCTTCGGCTGGCTCGCGGCGCGCCACTTAAATACTCCGGTCAGCACGCATATCCTGCTCGGCTGGGACGCCTGCGCGCTGCTCTATGTGACGACCACCTGGCATCTCTTCCTGACGGCCGACGAGGCCGAAGTGCGTCGACGGGCCGCCGCTGAAGACGAAAGGCCGTCGCAGATCCTGCTGATCGTGCTGGCCGCGATCCTGTCGAGCCTGGTCGCGGTTGTGGCCGCGATGCTGCATGCGAAGGCGGAAGGACCGGCCATCAAGGCGATCACCGCGGCCTGCGCGGGCGTCACCCTGTTGCTGTCCTGGGTGGTTCTGCACTCGGTGTTCACGTTGCACTACGCCCATCGCCACTTCGGCGACGGAACGGGCAAGCCAGGTTTTCTGTTCCCCGGCGAGCCGGCCAAGACCTATCTCGACTTCGTCTATCTGGCCTTCAGCATCGGCGCGACGTTCCAGGTGTCGGATAACAACGTGCTGACGGCGCGGCTGCGCAATCTCGTCACCGCCCAGGCGGTCTGCGCCTATTTCTACAACACCGCCGTCCTGGCCTTGGGGATCAACATCATCGCCGGGCTGGTGAGCTAGGGCGCGGGCCTTCCAGTCGGGCCTGGAGCGGGGTCCGCGGCAGACTATCCAGGCGCAGCCAGCCGTCGCCGTCGGCGTCAAGCAGGGCGAAGCGGGCCTTGGCCGCCTTGGCCGCCTCGGCGCGGGTGATGCGGCGGTCGAAGTCGCCGTCGGACGCCATGACCGGTTGCGGCTCGGCCAGCAGACCATAGGGCGTGGCGCCTTGCAGCATGCCGCCCATCGGTCCGCCGCGGCGTCGCCCGCCTCCACGCCCCCCTTGACCCTTCGAGCCGCCTCGCTCGCGCAGGCCGTGGCCTTCGCCGCCCTGGAAGCCCTGCAGGATCTCGGGCGCGACCTGGGTCTCGTAGGTCGAGACTTCGAAACCGTCGATGACGCCGCTGTGGTCGCCGTCGATCCTGTCGAAGAACCGAAGGGCGTCGGCCACGAACTCGTCGCGCGACAGGCCGCCGTCATGGTCGCCGTCCGCGCCGGCGAACCAGGCGGCGACAGGGTAGGGCGCGCCGGGCTCGGCGCGGAACGGCTCGCCCGCCGGGCTGATGAACAGGCTGCGGCGTGGCTGGCGCGGCGGTCCGCCTTCCTCGCCCTCGCCGGGGGGGCGGGGACGCGGCGCCTTGCCCCAATCGCCGCGCGGACCATCCTGCGGCGGGCCCGACGCGCAAGCGTTCAGACACAGGGCGGCGAACATCAGGATACAGGCGGCGCGCAGGCGGGTGAGAGTTTGCATGGCTTTGATCAACCCCGTCCGCGTGTCCGGCGTATGGCGCAGCTCTTGCGCGCCCGCAACAAACCGCAAACGGATCGACGGAAAACTAGAATGGCAGTTCGACCCGGACGCGCAGTCCGCCTTCGGGGCGGTTATGCAAGGTGGCGTCGCCACCGTGCGCGCGGGCCACCGACCGGACCACGGCCAAGCCCAAGCCGATGCCGCCGGTCTCGCGATTGCGCGAAGGCTCGCTGCGGAAGAACGGCTCGAACACGCGATCCAGTTCAGCCGGAGCGATGCCGGGGCCGTTGTCGTCGATCTCGATCACAGCCAGGCGACCCTCGGCGCGGACCCGGCCCTGCACGGCGCCCCCGTACTTGAGACCGTTTTCCACCAGGTTGGTGAGCAGGCGGCGAAGCGCGACGGGATCGCCGTCGATGATGATCTTCTCGCCCAGTTCGACGGACGCCTGGCCGCCCGTCTCGGCCGCTTCGTCGATGACGCTCTCCAGCAGCGAGGCCAGTTCCAGCTTGGTGCGCTCGGCAGGCCGGCTGGTGTCGCGCACGAACGCCAGGGTGGCGGCGATCATCGCCTCCATCTGATCGATGTCGGACGCCAGCTTGACGCGGACGTCGTCGGGCACGGCCTCGATCCGGAACCGCAGGCGGGTCAGGGGCGTGCGCAAGTCGTGAGCCACCGCGCCGATCATCGCCGTTCGGTCCTCGACATAGCGGCGCAGGCGTTCCTGCATCATGTTGAAGGCGTTGGCGGCGGCGATCACCTCGGCCGAGCCCTTCAGGGCCAGCGGCGCGGCGCGGGGGTCACGGCCAAGACGCTCGGCGGCGCCGGCGAAGGCGCTGATCGGTCCCGATAGACGACGGGCGAACAACCAGGCCAGGGGCGCCACGCACAGCACCGAGAGGGCCAGGATCAGCAGGATTCGCTGCTGCCACGTGTCGAAGCGGAAGGCCGGCTTGGGTTCGACAACGGTCCATTGCCCGTCATCCTGGTGGATGGCCAGCTTGAAATCACCGAAGATGAACGGCTCGTCTCTTGGTCCCTCGATATTGATCGGACGAGGACCGCCACGGCGTTCCGACCGCTCGCGCGAGCCGCCGAAGCCTTCTGGTGGAGGACCGGCCGGCCCGTTGGCGGCGCCTGGGCCCGGGCCGCGGCCGCGGCCTTCCGGACCCGCTTCGCGAGGTGGACGGCCTTGGTTCAGCGTTCGTTTCTGGGCGCGGACAAAGAATTTCGGCCCTGTGTCGAGGTCCATTTCGATGCGCGCGGGGTCAATGCCGACCTCACGGGCCAGGGCGGTCTTGAACTCGGCGCGGCGGCGATTGTCCACCAGACCCCGGATGGGGCCGACGTGGCGGCGGATGATCAGGGCGCGGCCATCGCGTGGCTGCACCGTCACGTCGGTCTTCAAGGCGCGCGCGATCTCGCTCAGCCGGTAGATCTCCGGCGGCGGCGGGGGCAGGGTGAAGACCACCGCAATAGCGATCAACTGCGCCGCGACCAGGGTCACGATCACCAGGCCCAGAGCCTGGATGAACAGCGGAGCGCTGCCGGGGCCCTTCAGCCGCGCGCTGTCGGTCATGGCGTACGGGTGACCTTGGATGTGAACATGTAGCCTTCGCTGCGGATGGTGCGGATCAGTTCGCCGCCGCCGCCGTCGTCGAGCTTGCGGCGCAGCCGGCTGATCTGAACGTCGATGGCGCGGTCATAGGCGTCGCTTTCACGGCCTCGGGCCAGGTCCAGCAGCTGGTCGCGGGTCAGCACGCGTTGCGGGCGTTCGACGAAGGCGCGCAGCAGCGAGAACTCGCCGCTCGACAGATTGACCACCACCGACTGGGGCGAGCGAAGTTCGCGGCGGACCAGGTCCAGACGCCAGCCGGCGAACTCGCAGGCTGCGCCCATGCCGTCGTCGACCGTGCGCGGCTCTTGCCGACGGCGCAGCACGGCCCGGATACGGGCCAGCAATTCGCGTGGATTGCACGGCTTGGGCAGGTAGTCGTCGGCGCCCAGCTCAAGCCCGACGATGCGGTCTGTCTCCTCGCCCATGGCCGACAGCATGATGATCGCGGGGCCGTCGGCGGCCGACAGGCGGCGGCAGATGGCCAGGCCGTCCTCGCCGGGCAGCATGACGTCCAGCACCACCAGGTCGACCGGGCCGCGCGCCAAGGCCTGTTCCATGGTCCGGGAGTCGGACGCGGTGTCGATGCTGTAGCCATGGCGGCCCAGGAACTCGGACACGACGTCGCGAATGCCGGGATCGTCATCGACGATCAGGACGCGCGCGCCGCGCGCGGGATCAGTGTTCGGGCCCGGCGTGGAGGCGGCGGGGGAGTTCGAGGCGGGCGTCATCGCGGGATCTTGCGAACTTTCCATGAGTTGCTCTTTCCACGCCCCTGTCTCCAGCAGATTTCACGGCTGCAACAGGGACGCAACCCGCGCATGCGACCAATCCTCGCGTCCCATGGCAGGAACAGGGCGGTTTGCTGTCATCCCGGCGAGCTGTTGACCGGCGCCGCGTAGTCCTTGCCTTGGATGTTCATCGCCTCGATCGCCAGGTCGCTGACGAACGGGTTGGACCGCCGCTCGGCCCCGAAGGTCGACATCGGACCGTGGCCCGGCACGAACCGGACGTCGTCGCCCAGCGGCCACAGCTTGCCGGTGATGGCGTCCAGCAGGTCCTGATGGTTGCCGCGCGGAAAGTCGGTGCGACCGATCGAGCCTTGGAACAATACGTCCCCGACCTGGGCGAAGCGCGCCTGGCGGTGGAAGAAGATCACGTGGCCCGGCGTGTGGCCGGGGCAGTGCAGCACCTCGAACTGGGTTTCGCCCAGGGTGACCACGTCGCCGTCGTCCAGCCAGCGGTCGGTGACGAAGATGCGGGCTTCGGGGATGCCGTAGCGCTCGCCGGTCGACTGGATCTGGTCGATCCAGAACTGGTCGTCCTTGTGCGGTCCTTCGATCGGCACGCCGGTCAGGCGCTTGAGCTCGGCCGCGCCGCCGGCGTGGTCCATGTGGCCGTGGGTGATCCAGATCTTCTCCAGGGTCAGGCCCTGGTCGTCCAAGGCCTTCATCAGGCGCGGCACCTCGCCGCCCGGATCGATGATCGCGGCCTTCTTGGTCTTGGCGCACCAGACGATCGTGCAGTTCTGCTGCAGCGGCGTGACCGGCGCGATGACGGCGCGGATCGGCATGTCGGACATGCGAGGCGGGCTCCAAAACGAAAACGGGCGGGAACCGAGGTTCCCGCCCGTCTGACCTAAGCCCTTGGGCCTGAAGATCAAGCGCGTTGCTTACTTGCGCTCTTCCGGGGTGCCGGGAGCCGGAGCGCCGGGCATCGAGGCGACGCCGGTGCCGGGCGCGTTGGCGTCCAGCTCCGGAACATTGAAAACACCGCGGCCGACGTGGCTCTTGCGGAAGCCGTAGGCGAAATAGATCAGCAGGCCCAGAGCGCCCCAGATCGGCAGCACCAGGATCGATTCCAGCGGCAGGTTGAAATAGAGGAAGGCGCAGCCGGCCAGGGCGATCGGGGCCACGAGCCAGATCGCCGGCGTCTTGAACGGACGCGGACGGTTGGGATCCTTCACCCGCAGCACCATCACCGCGATCGCCACCATGAAGAAGGCGAACAGCGTGCCGGAGTTGGAGATGTCGGCCAACTGACCGACCGGGAAGAAGGCGGCGGCGAGCGCCACGAACAGGCCGGTGGCGATCGTGACGATGTGCGGGGTCTTCCACTTGGGGTGGATGGAGGCCAGCTTCTCGGGCAGCAGGCCGTCGCGGGCCATGACGAAGAAGATGCGGGTCTGGCCGTAGATCATCATCAGGATGACCGAGGGCAGGGCCAGGTTGGCGGCCATGCCCAGCAGATAGCCGGCGAGCGGGAAGTTGACCTGACGCAGGACGTGGGCCAGGGCCTCGTTCGAGCAGACCAGGCGGTCGGCGTTCGAAGCCAGGCCGCAGGCCGTTTGGAAGGCGGCCGAACCAGGGGTCACCGCTTCGCCCGCCGCGCCGATGACAGGTTGGGCGCCGATGGCGCCGACCGCGCCGGCGGCGACCAGCAGGTAGAAGACGGTGCAGATGCCGAGGCTGCCGATCAGGCCGATGGGCACGTTGCGCTGCGGGTTCTTGGTTTCTTCAGCGGCGGTCGAGACCGCGTCGAAGCCGACATAAGCGAAGAAGATCGAGGCCGCGGCGCCGAACACGCCCATGCCCGTCGTGCCTTCCGGGCCGAACCAGCCGTTGGGCGCGAAGGGCGTGAAGTTGCCGCTCTTCATCACGGGAAGGGTCAGAATGACGAAGACGGTCAGCGCGGTGACCTTGATCGCCACCAGGAAGGCGTTGACGCGGGCGCTTTCCGTCGTGCCGATGACCAGCAGGGCCGTCACGGCCAGGGCCACCACGATGGCCGGGATGTTGACGACCCCATGGCTGAAGTCGGCGACCGGCACGAAGCCGTTCAGCGACCAGGCGGGACCGGCTCGCAATGCGTCGGGCCAGTGGAAGTTGAGGGCGTGCTCGATCATGCCGAGGAAATAGCCCGACCAGCCCACCGACACGGCGCTGGCGGCCACGGCGTATTCCAGGATCAGCGCCCAGCCGACCATCCAGGCCAGAAGTTCGCCCATCACGGCGTAGGTGTAGGTGTAGGCCGAGCCCGACACCGGCACCATGGAAGCCAGTTCCGAATAGCAGAGCGCGGCGAAGGCGCAGACGGCGCCGGCGATCACGAAGCTCAGCATCATGCCCGGGCCGGCTTTTTGGGAGGCCGCGGCGGTCAGGACGAAGATGCCCGTGCCGATGATCGCGCCCACGCCCAGGAGGGTGAGCTGAATGGGACCGAGCGAGCGATGCAGCGACTTCTTCTCGGCCGTTGCCAGAATCGCATCCAGTGACTTAACGCGCCACATATTTCCTCCAGAGGACCCGCGGCTCCCCCCGGGGGCCGCGTAGATAAATTTTGCGGACCGTGGCCCGGTTAACGGGACGCGGTCAAGGCAAAGCGATGGGCGTGCGTAATTGTTCGCCCCTCTGTGCGCAATACGGGCCATGGCGTGCCGGGCGGATGTTGCGACGCAGCACGCTTCCTAGCCGTTGCTGCCTCCCGGTTAGGCGGCCCGCTTGGCGATTTGGCCGCCCGCCGTTAAACCCGCCGGGTGACCCTTCCCATCCACGAGGCCCTGCCGGCCCTGAAGGCGGCTTTGAGCGCGCGCGAGGCCGCCGTGCTGGTCGCGCCGCCCGGCGCGGGCAAGACCACGGTTGTGCCCCTGGCCCTGCTGGACGAGTCGTGGGTCGCCGGCGGCAAGATCGTCATGCTGGAGCCTCGGCGCCTGGCGGCGCGGGCCGCCGCCTCGCGCATGGCCCAGAGCCTGGGCGAAAGCGTCGGCGAGACGGTGGGTTTCCGGGTGCGCCTTCAATCGAAGGTCTCGGCCAGGACCCGGGTCGAGGTCGTGACCGAGGGCGTGTTCACCCGGATGATCCTGGACGATCCGGGTCTGGACGGCGTGGCGGCGGTGATCTTCGACGAGTTCCACGAGCGCAGCCTCGACGCCGACCTGGGCCTGGCCCTGGCCCGCGACGCCCAGGGGCTGGTGCGCGAGGACCTGAAGATCCTGGTGATGTCGGCCACGCTGGACGGCGCGCGGATCTCGACCCTGTTGGGCGAGGCGCCGGTGGTCGAGAGCCAGGGGCGGATGTTCCCGGTCGACACCCGCTATCTGGGCCGCGATGAACGCCAGCGTCTGGAGGAGCGGGTGGTCCGCGCCGTCGAGCGGGCCTTGGCCGAGGAGGGGGGCAGCCTGCTGGTCTTCCTGCCGGGCCAGGGCGAGATCCGCCGCACCGAGACCCTGCTGCGCGACCGTCTGCGCCGACCCGAAGTCGATGTCGCGCCGCTGTATGGCGCGCTGGAGCCCGCCGAGCAGGACCGCGCGGTGGCTCCCGCTCAGCCTGGCCGGCGCAAGGTGGTGCTGGCGACTTCGATCGCCGAGACCAGCCTGACCATCGAGGGCGTGCGGGTGGTGATCGACTGCGGCCTGGCCCGCGTGCCGCGTTTCGATCCGTCCAGCGGCCTGACCCGTCTGGAGACCGTCCGCGTCAGCCGCGCCGCCGCCGACCAGCGCCGGGGCCGAGCCGGCCGCACCGAGCCGGGCGTCTGCTACCGCCTGTGGGACGAACCCGAAACCCGCGCCTTGCCGGCCTTCGCACGACCGGAAATCCTTGAGGCCGATCTGTCGAACCTGGCCTTGAACCTGGCCCGCTGGGGCGCGCGCGACGCCAATGACCTGGCCTTCCTCGACAAGCCGCCGTCCGCCGCCTTCACCGAGGCGCGGACCCTGCTCAACCGCCTGCAGGCCCTGGACGGGCAGGGCGGGCTGACCGCCCACGGCCGGGCCCTGGACGACAT
>NZ_JBAPVS010000046.1:0-4465 GCF_049283275.1 Caulobacter sp.
GCGACGGGACGGCCCAGCACCTGACCCCCCTCCGGCCCTCCGGGCCACCTCCCCCAAAGGGGGAGGATCCAGTCCGGGCCGATGCTCCCCTTCTGGGGGAGCTGTCGCGTAGCGACTGAGGAGGTCCTCAGCCGGCAGGGCACCCCACGGGCGCCCCGTTCAGCTTCGAAGCCGCCACCTCGGCCTTGGCCTTATCCAGGTCCGCCGAGAACGCCGGGTCCTGGTGCAGCCGCGAGACCATGGCCGAGCCCAGATACCGCCCCGCCTCGATGTCGCTCTGATAGTGCACGCCGCAGATGAGGCGGCTGTCGCCGAACTCGCGACCGCGCGCCAGGACGGCGCTGGCGTGCTCGGGCGCGATCTCGGAGATCACCAGGGCCCAGGACCAGCCGATCAGCCCGTGGCCGGACGGATAGGAGCCGTCGGTCTCGATCCATTTCTCGCGCGGCACGCAGATCGGCTTGGTGTTGCCTACCGGCGGGCGCTTGCGCTGGAACACCGCCTTGGCCGGCTGGTACAGGGTCGCGGCGTCGTCGGTCAGCCGCAGCAGCAGGTTGGCCAGGGTCGGGGTGGCCTGCGGGCTGATCGTGACGCCTGCGGCGCAGGAGAAGCTCTTGAAGCCGTGGGCGCCCGACAGGTCGGCGTCGGCGATCGCCTTGTCCCAGGCCGGCGTGCCCGCCAGCTTGCGCGTGGCCTCGAAGGCCGCCCGGTCGGCTTTGCCGCGCGGCGAGTCCGCAGCGGGCGGCGGCCCGACGATCAAAGCCCCGTCCAGGTTCATGCCGGTCTTCAGATAGCCGGCCGGAGGCTTGGACCAGCTGGCCGTGCTGGGGCTGACGGCGTAGGGCGCGGCGGGCTTGGCGAAAAGGTCCTGGACCGGCGAGCAGCCCATCAACAGGACGCCGCCGAGGGTGGCGACGAGCAGGGCCTTGCGGGTCATGGGCGGTCTCCGATCGGTCATCCGTTCACAGAAAGGCGACGAGAGGCCGCGTCAAGCGTGAAGCGACTGGACGACTCGTAATGTTATTCAATAACACTAAAATCGAACCGCTCCCCCGGCCAAGGTTCAGGATCCGCCCAGCCCCATCGCCGGGCCGTTCGGTGCGGGCGGGCGTGGCCTGGCAGTTCTAGGTCCCTCGCTCGGAGCGGCGTTTTCAGCGCCGCTTTCTCGCTCGGAGCGAAATGGAAGCTGCACTTAACCACAAGGCGGAGGGGTCGATTGCGAGGCCCCTCCGGATCGGCTAGAAGCGCCGGACCTTTAAGGGTCGCCTAAGCGCAATAGGCGTCCGTTCATTAGCCTTTTGTCGAGCTGTTCATGGAAACGACCCAACCCGCCGGCGGCATCTCCGGCAACGTCCTGTTCTATTCGTCGCCGGAGCCGCTGAGCCGCGAGCAGCACGCCAAGCTGGCTCTGGTCCACAAGGACAAGCCCTACGGCTTCGCCCTGAGCGGCACCGCCGTGCCGCTGGCCGTCACCGAATTCGCCCCCGCCGCCCTGAGCTATCCGGTGATCTTCGCCGGTGACGACCGCGTGCCGCTGGCCGTCATGGGCCTGAACACCGGCGAGAACCTGTTCATCCAGGCCGACGGCAGCTTCGAGGCCGGCGCCTACATCCCGGCCTATATCCGTCGCTATCCGTTCGTCCTGGCCAATGACGAGAGCCAGGATCGTCTGATCGTCTGCATCGACCGCGGTTCGGACCTGCTGGCCGAAGGCGGCCAGACCCCGCTGTTCGACGACAAGGGCGAGCCGACCGAATACACCCAGAACTGCATCAAGTTCTGCGACGACTTCGAAGTCGAGCGCCGCCGCACGGACTCGTTCGTGCAGCTGCTGAAGGACAACGACCTGTTCGAACTGAAGAAGGCCATCTTCACGCCGGCCAACGCCGACGGTTCGGCCGGCGAGCCGCAGACCGTGGCCGAGTACTTCGGCGTCTCGGAAGAGAAGCTGAACGCCCTGCCCGCCGAGAAGATCAAGGAGCTGCAGACCAGCGGCGCCTTGGCCCAGATCTATGCGCACCTGGTGTCGCTGATCGGTTGGGACCGCCTGATCGCCCTGGCCACTCAGCGCCAGCAGCAAGCGGCCGCCAACGGCGCCCTGAACTAAGACAGACGCCTCACGGCGTTGAAGAGGCGGCGGGTTCGAAAGAGCCCGCCGCCTTTTTCATGTCCGCTACCGCGCGAAGATGCTCCGCGTCAGGCACGAGAAGACCAGCCGGCCAGCCTCGTCCAGCAGGTCGTGCTGGGCGATGACGATGCCCTTGCCCTCGCCGACCGGGTCCTTGCCCATCACCGTCATGCGGCCGCGCAGAAGCTCGCCGGCCGGCGGATTGCGCAGCCAGCGCAGGGCGTCGACGCCGACCCGCTTGGTCTGGGGCCAGGCGGCGCTGGCCTCGCTGTCCAGTTTCGACCAGATGGCGAAGACCATGGTGTCGGGCGCGCCGCCGGTCGCCGGCCAGCCCGGCTGGAATGCCGCGCAGAAGGTCTCCAGCGCCTTGCCGTCGACGACCGTGGCGCCCAGCGACACCACCTGGCCGATCTCGATGTCGTCGAAGGAAGCGGGCATGGGCGGGCGACTCTCTTGCGAACGCGGGTCTTCGACCTGATCACGACGGCTTGGCCATTGTCGAGAGCGCTTGGAGAGGTCATGTGTCGTGATCTCGACCGCGCCTGGAACCTGTTCATGCCGTTTCGCAAGCTGTTCGCCGTTCTGCCGGCGCTGGTGATCGCCCTGCTGCTGGGCGCGCCCCTGGTCACGGGAGCGGCCAAGGCCGAGCCCGTCCAGACCGGGCATATCGAGGTCGAACTGGTCTCCCAGGAGGCCGGCGCCGCGCCCGGTTCGACGGTCTATGTGGCCCTGCGGCAGAAGATCCAGCCGGGCTGGCACACCTATTGGCGCAATCCTGGCGACGCCGGCGACGCCACTCGCATCGTCTGGACCCTGCCGGCTGGCTGGACCGCCGGGGACATCGTCTGGCCGACCCCGGAAAAGAGCCGCGTCGGGCCGCTGCTGGACTTCGCCTATACCGGCGAGGTGCTGTTGCCCGTGCCGATCAGCGTGCCGGCCAATGCCCAGGTCGGCTCGGTCGTCACCTTGAAGGCCGCCGCCGCCTTCCTGGTCTGCGAGCAGGTCTGCGTGCCCGAGGACGCCGTCGTCACCCTGACCCTGCCGGTGGTGGCCGGCATGCCTGGTCCCGATCCGAAATGGGCCGCCAAGGTTGCCGACACCCTGGCCAAGGCCCCCAAGCCGGCTGGACTGAAGGCCGTGTTCGAGCTCCAGGGCTCGGTGCTGAAGCTGGCCGTGACCGGCGCGCCGCTGAAGGGCGCCGACATGTCCGGCGCGTTCTTCTATCCCTATTCCGGCAAGGTGATCGAGCATCCGCCCGAGCAGGCGATCGAGCGCGGGCCGCAGGGCCTGACCCTGTCTCTGACTCCGGGCTACGACTTCACGCAGGCCGAGGCCAAGCCGACCGAGCTTTCCGGCGTACTGGCCCTGAACGGCGCGGCCTACGAGATCACCGCCACGCCGGGCGCGATCCCCGCCGAGGCCGGCGGCTTGGGCGCGCCGCCCGCGGCTGCGGCCAAGACTCACGGGTCGGCCGGCGGCGCGAGCCTGGGCCTGCCCTTGGCGGTGGCCTTCGCCTTCATCGGCGGCCTGATCCTCAACCTGATGCCCTGCGTCTTCCCGATCCTGTCGATGAAGGCCGCCAGCTTGACCGCCCACGCTCACCACGCCGGCAAGGCCCGGGTCCAGGGCCTGGCGTTCCTGGCGGGCGTGGTCGTCACCTTCCTGGCCCTGGCCGGATTGTTGATCGCGGTGCGGGCCGGCGGCGCGGCCGTGGGCTGGGGCTTCCAACTGCAGTCGCCGGCCGTGGTCGCCGCCCTGGCCCTGCTGATGCTGCTGGTGGCCTTGAACATGTCGGGCGTGTTCGAGGTCGGCGCGTCTGTGCAGGGCGTGGCTTCGGGGCAGGGTGGAAACGGCATAGGCGGCTCGTTCCTGACCGGCGCCCTGGCCGTACTGGTGGCCGCTCCGTGCACCGCGCCGTTTATGGCCGGGGCCCTGGGCTACGCCCTGACCCAGCCGCCGCTGCTGTCGCTGGCGGTGTTCCTGGGCTTGGCCCTGGGCTTCGCCGCGCCGTTCGTGAGCCTGGCCTTCGCCCCCGCCCTGCTGGGCCGCCTGCCGCGCCCGGGTCCGTGGATGGACGTGCTGAAGAAGGGCCTGGCCTTCCCGATGTACGCCACGGCCGCGTGGCTGGCCTGGGTGTTCAGCCAGCAGACCGGCGGGATCCCGTTGGCCGCCCTGCTGGCCGCCAGCGTGCTGGTCGCTTTCGCCGCCTGGCTGTACGGCCTGGCCCAGGCGCGCCAGATCGCCGGCAAGGGCGCGGCGGTTCCGTTCGTGCTGGCGGCTCTGTCGCTGGTCGCCGCCGTGGCCTTGGTCGTGGTTGGCGTCCGCACCGCCCCCGCC
>NZ_JBAPVS010000047.1:0-11751 GCF_049283275.1 Caulobacter sp.
GAGGTGAGCTTGCCGGCGCGGCGCGGCAGCTTCCAGCCGGGCCGGGGTAAGTGGCACGTGTACCCGTCGGGGTATCGCTCCAGGTAGTCCTGGTGCTCGGGCTCGGCCTCCCAGAACGGACCGGCCGGAGCGACCTCGGTGACCACCTTGCCCGGCCACAGACCCGAGGCGTCGACATCCTGGATCGTTTCCTCGGCGATCCGCTTCTGCTCGTCGCTCGCATAGAAGATCGCCGAACGGTAGCTGAGGCCCAGGTCGTTGCCCTGGCGGTTCAGGGTGGTCGGGTCGTGGATCTGGAAGAAGAACTCCAGGATCCGGCGATAGCTGATCACGGCGGGATCGAAGATGATCTCGATCGCCTCGGCGTGGGTCCCGTGGTTGCGATAGGTGGCGTTGGGCACGTCGCCGCCGGAATAGCCGACGCGGGTCTTCAGCACGCCCGGATAGCGGCGCAGCAGGTCCTGGACGCCCCAGAAGCAGCCGCCGGCCAGGATCGCGGTTTCGGTGGTCATGGGAAGACGGCCTTTCGTCAGGGGAATGGGCGAGGCTACATGTTGGGCTTGCCGGGGCCGCGCGCAAGCCGCCGCTCGCCCCATAGTCGAAGCCCCTTCCCCGAAAGGCCGTCCGTGAAGCGCGCCGCCGTCCTGCCCTCTGTCCTGTTCGTCTGCCTGGGCAACATCTGTCGCTCGCCCCTGGCCGAGGCCGCCTTCCGCGTGGAAGCGGAGCGCCGCGGCCTGGAGGTCGAGATCGATTCGGCCGGCACCGGCGGCTGGCACGTCGGCGATCCGCCTGACCGCCGGGCCCAGGCGGTGGCGCGGCGGCAGGGCGTCGACATTTCCGGTTATCGAGGCCGACAGGTGAAGCCCGAGGATTTCCACCGGTTCACGCACGTGGTGGCGCTGGACCGCGACAATCTCGCCGACCTCCGGCGCATCCAGCCGTCGGACGGAACGGCGGCGCTGTTGCTGCTGCTGGACGTGGTGGAGGGGCGTCGCGGCAAGTCCGTGGCCGACCCGTACTACGGCGACGACGCGGACTTCGAGGTGACGTGGGCCGATGCGGTGGTGGGGGCCGCGGGGTTGGCGGACTTGATCGCGGGGGATATGCGGGGCTGACTCTCCCCCTCAATTCCACTCATCCCGACGAAAGTCGGGACCCAAGCTGACGATCCGAACGAGGCTCTGAGCCAAGGCCCGCATGCCCCGCTTGGGTCCCGGCTTTCGCCGGGATGAAGGGATGGAAGAGAAGGAAACTAAGCCTTGGTGTCGAACGCCCCGCCCGTGTCCGCCCCATTGCTGGCGTACGGGTTAGGCCCAGCCGTCGGTTCGGCCGGCGCGCCCGGACCCGTCGAGCCCTTGGCGGCCACGGCGACCATGGCCGGGCGGACCAGGCGGCCCATCAGCTCGTAGCCCGCCTGCAGCACCTGGATGACGCCGCCGGCCGCGACCTCGTCCGAAGGCTGCTCCATCACCGCCTGGTGCAGGTGGGGATCGAACTTCTCGCCCTTGGTCGGGTCGATCTTCTTCAGGCCGTTGCGTTCGAAGGCGCCCGAAAGCTCCTTCTCGGTCATCTCGACGCCGATGATGTAGTTGGTCACCGCCGGATCCTGCGAGTCGCGCGGGCTCAGGGCCGTGGCGCGCGACAGGTTGTCGGCCACGCCCAGCAGGTCGCGGGCGAACTTCTGGATGGCGTAGGCGCGTGCGTCGTTGCTCTCGCGCTCGGCCCGGCGCTTGGTGTTCTCGGCGTCGGCCAAGGCGCGCAGCGCCTGATCCTTCAAGGCGGCCACTTCCAGCTTCAGCGCCTCGATTTCCTGCGAAGCGTCGTCGGCCTCGAAGGCCGCGTCTTCGGCCGGCGTTTGTTCGTCGGTCATTCGATCAGTCCCTATCCGTCCATCATCCGGCCGAGCACGCGGGCGGTATAGTCCACCAGCGGGATCACCCGGGCATAGTTTAAGCGGGTGGGGCCGATCACGCCGATCGCCCCCAACACCTTCTGTCGGCCCGTCATATAGGGCGCCGCGATCAGGGAGGAACCCGAAAGCGAAAAGAGTCGCGTTTCGGCCCCGATGAAAATGCGTACGCCCTCGGCGGTGCGCACGTCGTCCAGCAGGCCGATCAGCTGGCCCTTCTGCTCCAGATCATCGAACAGCCGCCGCACGCGCTCCAGGTCCTCACGGGCGCTGTCGTCGGCCAACAGGTTGGCTCGGCCACGAACGATCAGGGCGCGGTCGGGGTCGTCGCCGCCGCTCCAGGCGGCCAGGCCGTCCTCGACCAAGCGCGCCGCCGCGGCGTCCAGCTCACGCCGGGCGGTGTCCAGCTCGGCGGCCATCTCGACCTTGGTCTCGTTCAGGGTGCGGCCGCGCAGGCGGGCGTTGAGGAAGTTGGAGGCCTCCTGCAGCGAGGCGGGGGTGACGCCCGCGGCGCGCTTCATCAGCCGATTCTCGACCGTGCCGTCGTCGAACACCATGATCGCCAGGGCCTGGTCGGCGCCCAGGGCCACGAACTCCACATGCTTGACCCCGCCCTCGCGGACCGGGGCGACCACCACGCCGGCTCCGCCGGCCAGGCCCGACAGGATGGCGCTGGCCTCGCCCATCGCGTCCTCGAAGGATCGACCGTGGGCGAACAGCCGCGACTCGATGGTCCGCCGCTCCTCCTCGCCGATGTCGCCGACCTCCAGCAGACCGTCGACGAACATCCGCAAGCCGGCATGGGTGGGGATGCGGCCGGCGCTGGTGTGGGGGGCGTCCAGCAGGCCCAGATGGGCCAGGTCCTGCATGGTGTTGCGGATCGAGGCCGGCGACAGTTGAACCCCGCCGCGCGAAATGGTCCGCGATCCCACGGGTTCGCCGGTCTCCAGATAGGATTCGACCACCCGCCGGAAAATGTCGCGGGCGCGGGCGTCCAGGTCCGTGAGGCTGGGAGTCTGAGCGGAAAACCCCGAAAACAGCTGTGTCATGTAGCCTTCGAACGCGGACCGATGGGGGTCCCTCGGATTTCGCCGGGATTGGACGACCGTCTTAACTAGGATAAGCGGCCCCATCCTATCACGCAAAGCCCCGGAGTTTCCCATGCGTCCGTCCGAACGCGCCCCAGACCAAACGCGCGAAGTCACGCTGGAAACGGGCGTCAACCGTTATGCCGAAGGTTCGTGCCTGGTCAGCTTCGGCCACACCAAGGTGCTGGTCACCGCCACGGTCGAGGAAAGCGTCCCCGGCTGGATGCGCAACAAGGGCGCGGGCTGGGTCACGGCCGAGTACGGCATGCTGCCCCGCGCCACCCACACCCGCGGCCGGCGCGAGGCCGCCCAGGGCAAGCAGAGCGGCCGCACCCAGGAAATCCAACGCCTGATCGGCCGCTCCCTGCGCGCCGTGGTCGACATGAAGGCCTTGGGCGAGCGCCAGATCAGCCTGGACTGCGACGTCATCCAGGCCGACGGCGGCACCCGCACCGCCGCCATCACCGGCGCCTGGGTCGCCCTGCGCCTGGCGGTCAACTATCTGCTGGAGGAGGGCGTGCTGAAGGTCGACCCGATCCAGGGCCAGGTGGCGGCCGTCTCCTGCGGCGTGTTCAAGGACACCCCGGTGCTCGACCTCGACTACGAGGAAGACTCCAGCGCCGAGGCCGACAGCAATTTCGTGCTGACCAACACCGGCGACATCGTCGAGGTCCAGGCCACCGGCGAGAAGCGCGGCTTCACCCGCGGCGAGTTCGACCAGCTGTTCGCCTTGGCGGAAAAGGGGATCGGCGAGCTGTTCATCAAGCAGCTCGAGGCGGTTTCGGCGGCGAAGTAGCCCAAATCCCTCTCCCCTTGCGGGAGAGGGCGGCCTCCGAAGGAGGTCGGGTGAGGGTTGAAGAACGACAAAGCCGCGACCGGCCTTTCGGCTGATCGCGGCTTTTGCTTTGGAGAGGCCCCTCATCCGTCGGCTTCGCCGACACCTTCTCCCGCAAGGGGAGAAGGATTTAGTCCTCCTCGTGCACGTCCCCCGGCCCCGGCTCATACGTCATCAGATCCCCCGGCTGGCAGTCCAGCTCGCGGCACAGGGCGTCCAGCGTGGTGAAGCGCACGGCGCGGGCCTTGCCGGTCTTGAGGATCGACAGGTTGGCGATAGTCACGCCGACCCGGTCCGACAGCTCGGTCAGCGACATCCGCCTTTCCAGGAGGATGCGGTCCAGTTGCACGCGGATCGCCATGGGTTCTTTCGTCTCCGCGTCAGATTGTAAGTTCAGCCTCCCGTCGAAGGCGCGCGCCCTCGCGGAAGACCTCGGCCAGAACAAACACCACCAGGACCGGGAACCAGGCGCTCAGGCTGAACGAGCCGTCGACCATCTTGGTGTCCGGCGCCAGCCACTTGGCCAGGGCGGCGAAGATGTAGTGGCCGATCTCAAGAGCGGCCAGAACCAGACCCACCACCCGCAAGCGGCGGACATTGTCCGGATGGAACGGATCGCCCGCCGTCAGGGTGGCGAACACCCGCCGCAGGCGCTCGACGATCACCATCCAGCCGCCGGACAGCAACGCCCAGGCGCCCAGCGCGCCGGCGAACAGCGGTCCCTTGCTGATCAGCTCGTCGATCGAGCTGCCGATATGCAGTTTCGAGGTGATCAGTTCGGGATTGAAGCTGAGCAGCAGCACCGCGACCGTGAAGATCGCCAGCAAGCTGACCCAAACCCACAAACCCACATAGATCACGTCGAGAATGATCTTCAGAAAGCTCGATACCGAGCCTGGCCCCAAGGCGCGCATCCGCTCTTCCCCTCACGCAGAAACGCCGACCATGCCCCGGCGGATCGGGGCGGGTCAAAGGCGGGCATGACCTCGGGTTAGAACGTCTTGATTGCGAAGGTCACGGCGGCGAGCGGCAGACCGACGATCAGCGTCAGCGTGGCCAGGCGTATGGCGACGGCGTCAACGATGCGGAACAGTCTGGCGGCGGGCATGACAGAGGCCTTCGGGTCGGGTGCGGGACCGCGCCGACATGGCGTGTCTCCCATGGCGCGAACATAGGGACCGATTCCACCACCGCCAATGTCGCTTATCGATAAACGATATTAAACCTCTGTAATGATCGCGCTCACCGAACGGATTATCCAAGGTGTGGCGCCGGGGCCACCATCGCGGGGGTAGCGGTGTCCAGACGGTCGACTTAAGCGGCGTCGTTGACCTCGACCGGAGCTGGCTTCAGCCGAAGACCCAGCGCGGCCACGATCTTCAGAACGGTCTCCAACTGAGGATTCCCGCCTTCTCTCAGCCCCTTGTATAGGCTCTCTCGGCCCAAGCCGGCCTTCTCGGCGACAGCTGTCATGCCTTTGGATCGGGCGATGACGCCGAGTGCATGCGCGACATAGCCCGCATCACCGGTCGCCAGCGCGTCCTCTAGGAGGGCGGTGACAGCTTCGGGAGTGTCGATGTATTTCGCCGCATCAAACGGCGTCGTCTTCGTACTGGTCATCAGGCGTCTCTTCGGTTGGGGGTTCGGCGAAAACCAGTTGGCGAAGTTTAGAGCCCGCTCGCCAGGGCTTTGGCCTTCTCGATGTCCCTGTCTTGTGTTCGCTTGTCGCCTCCGCAGAGGACCACGATGAGCATGTCGCCCCGTCGCACGAAGTAGATCCTGAAGCCGGGTCCGTAGTGAACGCGGGCTTCGCTGATCCCTTCACCGATCGGGCGGACATCGCCCATCAAGCCGTAGCTGAAGCGGGTCAGGCGGGCCGTGATCGCATGAACGGCGCGGGCATCCTTAAGCCCCTCGAACCATGCGGTGAACTCGTCGGTGACCTGGACCTCGATCATGGCGTTTGTATCTCACGGGATACGGCGGCGTGCAAGTGAAATGTATCCTAGGGGATACACTTCGCCTTGCGGCGGCGGAGTCCTCTGCATTGAGCCTTGCGGCCGAAGGGTGACCTGGAGGAGTAGAGAGGCCGCATGTGGGATTGTTCGAAAGGAGCCGCGCGATGACGCTGAAGCTTGAAGCTGGAACGAAGCTCGTCGCGGCGACGCATAATCCCGGCAAGGCCAAGGAGTTGGCGGCGCTGCTGGACGGGCGTTTCGAGGTGCTGGCGGCCGGGGCGCTGGGCCTGCCCGAGCCGGACGAGACCGAGACCACCTTCGTCGGCAACGCCCTGCTCAAGGCCCGTCACGCGGCGGACCTGTCGGGCCAGATCGCCCTGGCCGACGATTCGGGCCTGTCGGTCGCCGCCCTCGATGGCGCGCCCGGCATCTATTCGGCGCGTTGGGCCGGACCCGGCAAGGACTTCGCCGTGGCCATGGACAAGGTCGCCGAGCGGATCGAGGAGACGGGCTCGGAAGAGCGCGCCGCCTGGTTCACCTGCGCCCTGGCCGTGGCCTGGCCCAACGGCGGACCGGCGGTGGTGGTGCAGGGCGAGGTCCACGGGACCCTGACCTTCCCGCCGCGCGGCGACCAGGGTTTCGGCTACGACCCGATCTTCATCCCGAACGGCTTTGACCAGACCTTCGGCGAGATGGCGCCGGCCGCCAAGGACGCCATGAGCCACCGGGCCGTGGCGTTCGAGAAGCTGAAGGCGGCGCTGTTTGACTAAGGTCGGCCTTGAGGCTTGGCCGGCGCGATCCAGGCGCGGCCGTGGGCTAGGTCCAAGGTCACGATCCACTGGGCCAGGATTGGCGCGCCGATGTTGCCATCCAGGATCATAGGCATGGCGCGGGCGATTTCGGTGTCCAAGCCCACGCCGCCGGCCAGCTTGGCGTGCAGGGGCTGGGCGGCCTTGCCCTCGTCGATCATCCCCAGCAGCGCGGCGTTGTGCGCGCCCACGATCAGCGCCGCGTCGCTGCCGGTGTCCAGCTCCATCCAGATCTTGCCCTTGGGTGTCTCCACGGCGACGAACGGCGTCAGGGCCAGGCCAGAGGCCTCGCGGCTGAGGCGCAGCTCGACTTCCCGGGCGTCCGCTATCCGGGCCTTCTGGCTCTCGGGCGTCTCGACCACCAGCTGCTTGCCGGCCAGGTCGATCGTGATCGTCCGACCAGCGAACGCGTCCAAGCCCACCGAGCCGGCCAGGGGCGGGGCATCCTTTGGGAGCATGTGGGAGAAGTCCCACACCCCCGCCGTGGGCGCGCTGAACGCCGCGCCGCCAGCCGTGAAGCCCAGGCTGTCGCAGCGCTTGACGTCCACGCGGTCGCCGCGCATCCGGAAGCCTGTGACCTGGCCCCAGGGCTCGCAGCCGATCTCGGCGGCGGTCTGGGGCGTGATGACCGTGAAGCCGCCGGCGCTGTCGAACAGGAAGGTCTCGGCCTTGCCCTTGACCTGGGCCTGCAGAGACCAGACCACGCCCAGGTAGGGCGATAGCGGGATGACCACGGGCTTCTGCGCCGCTGGGGCCGGTTGGGCCAGGCCGCAAGACAACAAGGCCGCCAGCGCCAGGCCGGCCTTCAACGGGATCACGCGTTTCAAGTTGGCCCTCCGATCAAATTCAGCATGGCGCTATCCCGCCGCGAGCTAAAGCTCCAGCCTTAAAGGCGGTCTTCACCAAAAAAGCCGGGGCGGGCGGTCCTTGTGAACGGGATGACCAGCGGATGATCCTTGTTCGGCCGGGCTTATGCTCGCATAAGCCGGATTTTGGAGGGGCGGGAGCCTCGGTGCGCCATGCCTGATGTCCAGCCCCTCGGCGTCTACGTCCACTGGCCCTACTGCGCCAGGATCTGCCCCTATTGCGACTTCAACGTCGTGCGCGACCGGGGGCGGACCGACGAGCAGGCGGCCCTGGCCGACGCCATCGTCGCCGACCTGAAGGCCCAGCGCGACCTGACCGGCCCGCGCCGCCTGCTGTCGATCTTCTTCGGCGGCGGCACGCCTTCGCTGATGGATCCGGCCCAGGTCGCAAGGGTGATCGAGACCGCCAAGGCGCTGTGGACCCCGGTCGACGACCTGGAGATCAGCCTGGAGGCCAATCCGACCGACGCCGAGACCGACCGCTTCATGGCCCTGGCGGCGGCGGGGGTGGCGCGGCTGTCGCTGGGGGTCCAGGCCTTGGACGACGAGGCCCTGGCCCTGCTGGGCCGCAATCATGACGCCGGCTCGGCCCGCCGGGCGATCGCCGTGGCGGCCAAGGCCTTCCCGCGCCTGTCGGCCGACCTGATCTACGCCCGACCCGGCCAGACGGTGGAGGCCTGGACCGCCGAGCTCGGCGCATTGCTGGCCTACGGACCCGAGCATGTCTCGCCCTACCAGCTGACCATCGAGCACGGCACCGCCTTCGACCGCGCCGTCGGCCGCGGCAAGCTTGTCGTGCCCGACGAAGACCTGGCCGCGGCCCTGTTCGAGACCACGCAGAGCGTGCTGGAGGCTGCCGGCTTCGACGCCTACGAGGTCTCCAACCACGCCCGGGGCGAGGCCGCCCGCTCGCGCCACAACCTCGTCTACTGGCGCGGCCACGACTATGTCGGGGTCGGCCCCGGGGCGCACGGACGCCTGACTCTCGATCAGGGCAAGCTGGCCACGACCGCCCAACGCAAGATCGCCGACTACATCCGCGCGGTGACCGAGAGCGGGGTCGGCTTCGAGCAGGAGGCCCTAACCCCGCTGGAGGCGGCCGAGGAGCGCCTGTTGCTGGGGCTGCGCATCGACGACGGCGTCAGCTTCGCCGAGATCGCCGCCCTTCACCTGTCGCCGGACACGCCCAAGGTGAAAACCCTGGTCGAGGCGAATCTTCTCGTTGACGATAGGGTTCGGCTCCGCGCCACGCGATCCGGCCGTCTTGTCCTGGACCGGCTGACAGGAACGCTGGCGACTTGATAACCCTGTCGGATTAGCTTGCGTAAACGTGTTTTGACGCACCAGTTCGTGTCGGTCCCAAGTTTTGTGGGGCCCAGCTTGTCGGAAAGTTCGCCCTTGAGCCGCCAGCTAGCCCCGCCCGCCCTGTCCGACGCGCCGCTGGCGCCGGGGCTCTATCTGGTGGCGACGCCGATCGGGAACCTGCGCGACATCACTCTGCGGGCCCTGGACGTGCTGGCCGGTTGCGACGTCCTGCTGGCGGAGGACACCCGCGTATCGGGCAAGCTCTTGGCCGCCTACGCCATCTCCAAGCGGCTGCAGCGCTATGACGAGCACGTCGCCGACCGCGAGACGCCGCGCATCCTGGAGCGGCTGGAGGCGGGCGAGCGGGTCGCCCTGGTCTCGGACGCCGGCACGCCGATGGTCTCCGACCCCGGCCTGCGCCTGGCCCAGGCGGCGATCGCGGCCGGCCATCAGGTCTTCCCGATCCCCGGCGCCTCGGCGGCCCTGGCGGCCCTGACCCTGGCCGGCCTGCCCACCGACCGCTTCCTGTTCGCCGGCTTCCCGCCGACCAAGACCGCCGCGCGCAAGACCTTCTTCCAGGACCTGGCCAATGTCCGCGCCACCCTGATCTTCTACGAGGGCGCCTCGCGGGTGGCCGACAGCCTGGCCGACATGGCCGCCGTGTTCGGCCCGCGACCCGGCGCGGTGGCCCGCGAACTGACCAAGCTTTACGAGACCTGCATTCGCGGCCCGCTCGATGAGCTGGCCGCCGATCCCCGGTTCGAGGCCCCCAAGGGCGAGATCGTCATCCTGGTCGGCCCCGGCCAGGACGAGGTCGCCACCGCCGCGGACGCCGAGACCGCTCTTCGCGAAGCCATGTCGCGCCTGCCGCTGGGCGAGGCCGCCTCGGAGGTCTCCAAGGCCCTGGGGCTGTCGCGCAAGGACCTTTACCGCCAGGCCCTGGCGATGAAGGAGGCCGGATGAGCGTTGTCCGCCCGGTTCGTTCCGAACGTCAGGCTCGCGGGGCCGCCGCCCGTCTGTCGGGGCGGCGCGCCGAGGTGGTCGCGGCCCTGTGGCTGATGGCCAAGGGCTATCGGATTCTCGGCTTCCGCCTGGCCACCCCGCTGGGCGAGATCGACCTGCTGGCGCAACGCGGCGGCGTGCTGGCCGTTGTCGAGGTCAAGAGCAGGACCAGTCTGGAGGCGGCGCTGGACGCGGTGACCTATGAGCAACGCGCCCGCCTGCGTCGCGCCGGCGCGCATATCGCCGCCCACCGCGCCGGCTTGCGCGACGCCGTCGTGCGCCTGGACCTGATCGCCCTGGCGCCCGGCCGCCGTCCGCGTCACGTGCCCAACGCCTGGCCCAACACGCGGAATGACGGTCAATGACGCGGGAAGAGGCTGAAGCCCTGCTGACCGACGCCGGCGAACGTTCGGACAAGGCCTTTCCGCTGTTCGAGGCCGCTCTGGCCTGCGCGGTGCACGACGATCCCGACCGCGACCTGGCCCCCGTGCTCGACATGGCCAAGACCGCGGTCGAGCGTCTCACCGAGCGCCTGAAGAGCGAATCCCCCGAGGAGGCCCTGGCCGAGACCATGGCCGGCGATCTGCGGCTGTCGGGCGATCTGATCACCTACGACCACCCCGACAACGCCGATGTGATCTCCGTCGCCGAGCGTCGCAAGGGCCTGCCCGTCACCCTGGGGGTGTTCTACCTGCACGCCGGCCGGGCCTGCGGGCTGGAGCTGCACGGCGTCGACTTCCCGGGCCACTTCCTGCTGCGCATCGAGACCGAGGAAGGGCCGCTGGCGCTGGATCCGTTCAGCGAGGGGCGGGTGGTGTTGCCGTCCGAGCTGTCCCGCCGGGCCTTGCGCACCGGCCTGATGCCCGACGTCGCCGCCAAGCTGGACGTGCTGATGAGCCCGATCTCGGATCGCGCGGTGTTGATCCGTCTACAGAACAACATCTTCGCCCGCGCCCAGCAGGCCCGAGACTGGGCCCGGGCCGAGCGCTCGGCCCTGCGCCGCGCCCTGCTGGACCCCACCGACCACCATCCCTGGCTGGACGTCGCCGCCGCCCGCGAGGGCCAGGGCGCCCTAGCCGGAGCCCTGCAGGCCCTGTCGCGCGCCCAGGTTCTGGACGGCGGGGCGGCCATCGCGGCCCGAGCCGCACGCGAACGCATGCGGCTCAGACTCAACTAGGAAGGGGCCGCACGCGAACGCATGCGGCTCAGACTGAACTGAGATCGGGGACATGCCCTTGCGGCGTGTCCTCATCAGCATCCCGGATTCAAGACTTGGGGACACGCCGCAAGGGCATGTCCCGGCTTCAGATATCGACGACTATCTTGCCGAAATGGCCGCCCGACGCCTGATGGCGGAAGGCGTCGGCCAGTTGTTCGAGCGGAAAATGCTTGTCGAGGACCGGCCGGTAGCCCGCCACGTCGATGGCCCGGATCATGTCCAGCTGGTGGCGGCGGCTGCCGACGGTCAGGCCGATGACCTTCAATTGCTTGCCCATGATCGCCACGGTCGGCACCGGACCCGCGACGCCGGCCAGGACCCCGATCAGGGCGATGTGACCCCCATTGCGCGCCGCGACGATGGACTGGGGCAAGGTGCCCGCGCCGCCGATCTCCAGGATGTGGTCCACGCCGCGACCGTCGGTCAGCTTGCGGACGGCCTTTCCCCAGTCGGGTTCGGATTTGTAGTTGATCAGGCTGTCGGCTCCCAGCGCCTTGAGCCGCTCCAGCTTTTCGTCGGACGACGAGGTGGCGATCACCCTGCACCCGAAGGCCTTGGCGATCTGCAGCCCGTAGATCGACACCCCGCCCGTGCCCTGCACCAGCACCGTCTCGCCCCCCTTGAGAGCGCCGTCCCCCACCAGGCCCCGCCAGGCGGTGACGCCCGCGCAGGTCAGGGTCGCGGCCTCGGCGGCGCTCCAACCCTTGGGCGCCCGGGTGAACGCCGTGGCGGACGCAACCACCAGCTCCCGGGCGTAGCC
>NZ_JBAPVS010000048.1:0-2698 GCF_049283275.1 Caulobacter sp.
CTTCGACACCGGCCCCGGCAACGGCATGATCGACCTGATGCTGCAGGCCCGGGGCCTTGGGCGCTTCGACGAGAACGGCCGGCTGGCCGCGGCCGGGGTCGTCGACGAGGCGGTGCTGAAGACCTTCCTGGCCAGCGACTACTTCTCGGGACCCGCGCCCAAGTCGCTGGACCGCTACGATTTTCCGCTCGACCTGGTCAATCATCTGTCCTCCGAGGACGCCGCCGCCACCCTGGTGGCCTTCACCGCCGAGGCGGTCGTCAAGGCCTTCGAACAGGGCCAGCACCCGGACGCCCTGATCGTCTGCGGCGGCGGGCGCCACAATCCGCAGATCATGAAGGCCTTGGCCGACCGCGCCCCCGTGCCGGTCCGCACCGCCGAGGCGGTCGGCTGGCGCGGCGACGCCATCGAGGCCGAGGCCTTCGCCTACCTGGCCGCCCGGACGGCGCGGGGCCTGCCGATCAGCTTCCCGGGGACGACCGGGGTGGGCGCGCCGATGACCGGGGGAAGGATCGTTCGGCCGTAGCAAGTCCTGATCCTCCGTGCGGTGAACACTTGCCCCCTACGGACCGCTTCGCGGTCGTCTTCCCCCACAGGGGGAAGAGCGCTCCGCCCCCCATGGGGGCGGACAGGCGGCGAAGCCGCCAGGTGGGGGCAAGTGGGTGTGATCTCACGCCAGAAGCTGTGAGCTGATCGGAAAGGGTCGCGGAGCGCCGGACGACGTCCGGAGTTTGAATAAAGAATACCGTTTCGACGAAGCCTGCCGCTCCGCGCCATCGTTATCCGGAAGCCCGCGACGCTGAGCCCTGTTAGGGCCTCGCCGCCTTGAAGCCTCCGACGGGCGGGCCAGGTCAACGAACCCAGGTCCCGGACCGCGAGCCTGTCACAGCCCGCCTGTCGCCAAGTCAGCCCTCACGCCACGTCGTTTTTGTGTTCCAGGCCCGACCGGCTCCAGAGACGTGAGGTTTGATCTTGTCCCTACACACGCGGACAACACCGCCGACAGAGCTTCCCGCTCGATCGCCCCCCGCCGCCGCATCGGTCGCTGGCCATGCGCCCTTTCCTCGCGTCGAGGTGAGATCAGCATACGGGCGGTTTGAGAGGTGAGGATAAGTTGGGTCGAGAAAATTTAGAGCGTTGGAATCGCTGAACTTCGTTCGCTATCCGCCGAGCATGCCCCCCGCTCGTGACATCATTGAAAAGCTCGGCGGGAGCCTCGTGGCGTCCCCATGGGGGCTGGGGATGCGACGCCGTGAGCGCTCCGAGGGAAATGAAACGGCCGGACAAGGGCATGCCCGGCGCTCCCGCCACCTCCCCGGAGGGAGGATCTCGTAAAAGGAGAATGGCAGGATGTTCGGGGAATACGCGTTACGTCTGCTTCATGACGTCGTATTCATGGAATGAAAGACTTGTAATCTTCTAACGCCAAAATCAGCGTGAAGAAGAGTTCAGCCGCGCTTCCTTGACCTGCGGCTTTTCCAGCGCCTGGTAGACGACCGTGCGGGTGGTGGCGTCCAGGCCCGAGCCCACCCCGCCCAGACGCTGGATCATGCCGATGAAGAACAGGTCGTTGGCCGGATCGATCCAGAACCAGGTGCCGGCGCTGCCGCCCCAGCTGATCGTGCCCGGCCCCACCGGCGCGCCGGACAGCTGCGGATCGACCGCCACGGCCACGTCCAGGCCGTAACCCATGCCCGCGCTGAACGGGAACGGCTTCTGGTCCGGCCGCAGCACGCCGGCCGTACCGTTGGTGGTGACCTGGAAGCTGGGCGGCAGGTGGTTCAGCCGCATCAGGGCCACCGTCTCGGGCCGCAGGACGCGCACCCCGTCCAGCTGGCCGCCGTTCAAGATCATCTGGGCGAAGCGGGCGAAGTCGCCGGCGGTGGACAGCAGCCCCCCTCCGCCCGACGGCGCGGCCGGCGGTTTGGAGACGTCGCGCCACGGACCTTCGACGGCCGGGATCAGCTTGCCGGTGGTCGGATCGCCGTCATACAGCGCGGCCAGGCGCGGCAGCTTCTCAGGCGGCGCCCAGAAGGCGGTGTCGCTCATGCCCAGGGGCCGGAAGATCCGGGCCTCCATGAACACCGGCAGCGGCTGGCCCGACAGGCGCTCGACAATCAGGCCCTGAAGGTCGGCGGCGACGCTATAGCGCCACATCACGCCTGGCTGGGCGTACATCGGCAGCATGGCCACCTTGCGGACCAGGTGATCCAGGCTGTCGGACTGCAGCACCCCGGCCCGGTAATAGGCCTGGTCGGCCAGGCTGCCCGGGTCATCGGCCAGGCCGTAGGCGAAGCCGGCCGTGTGGGTCATCAGCTCGCGCATGGTCGGCGGACGGCTGATCGGAGTCAGGATCGGTCGCCCCTCGGCGTCGACGCCCGAGGCGACGCGCAAATCGGCCAATTCGGGCAGGTACCGGGTGACCGGGTCGTCCAGCTTCCACTTGCCCTCTTCGTAGAGGATCAGCATCGCCACGCCGGTGACCGCCTTGGTCTCGGACCGGATGCGGAAGATGGCGTCGGCGGGCATGGCCTCGCCGGTCTCCAGGCTGCGCTTGCCGAAGCTCTTCAGCGCCACGACCTGGCCGTGGCGGCCCAGCAGGGTGACGCCGCCGGCGATCTGACCCTGGTCGACCAGGGTCTGCATCGTCTCGTCCAGCTTCACGAGCCCCTCGACCGAGAACCCCGTCGTCTCGGGC
>NZ_JBAPVS010000049.1:0-6018 GCF_049283275.1 Caulobacter sp.
GGGCAAGGCGACGGGATGTATCGGGGGACACGCCGCAAGGGCATGTCCCCGGCGGAGATTGCGAACACCGCGCAAACGCCGCTAGGGTTCGAACAACCGTTCACCCGCCCCGGAACCGCCGCCATGACGACCGCTGAGACCCATCCCGGCGTCGAGATCTGGCGTGGAGGCGTCAACACCTGGGACTGCGACGAGATGGGGCACATGAACGTGCGCTTCTACGTCGTGCGGGCCATGGAGGGGCTGGCGGGGCTGGCGGCGGAGCTGGGCCTGCCGCACGCCTTCTCGCCCTACGCCAACGCCACCGTGGTGGTCCGCGAGCAGCACATCCGCTTCCTGCGCGAGGCCCATGCCGGGGCGGCCCTGCACATGCTGGGCGGGGTGATCGAGATCTCCGACACCGAGGCCAAGGTGCTGCAGCTGCTGGTCCACACCGCCAGCGGTCAGTTGGCGGCGACCTTCCAGACCACCCTCGCCCACGTCACCCCGCGCGAGGGCGAGGCCTTCCCCTGGCCGCGCGTCGTGCATGAACGGGCCGCGGCGCTGAAGGTCGAGGTCCCCGAACAGGCCCGGGCCCGCAGCATCGACCTGTCGCCGTTCGAGGCGACCGCCGGCCTGGAGCGCGCCCAGGTTCTGGGCCTCAAGCGGAGCGGCCTGGGCGCCCTGTCGCCGACCGATTGCGACGTGTTCGGACGAATGCGCGCCGAGCAGTTCATCGGCCGGGTTTCGGACGGCATCGGCGCGTTCATCGGTCCGTTCCGCGACACCGTGGTCGCCCATGCCGAGCACAAACCGACGCGGGTCGGCGGGGCGGTCCTGGAGTACCGCCTGGTCCACCTGGCCTGGCCCAGGGCCGGCGACCGGGTGGAGCTGCGCTCGGGCCTGGTCGGGACGCAAGGCCAGGCCATGCGCGTGGTCCACTGGATGCTGGACCCCACCACCGGCCGGGCCTGGGGCACGTCGGAAGCCGTGGCCATCACCTTCGACCTCGACGCCCGCAAGGTCGTATCGATCTCGGACGCGGCGCGGGCCGAGCTGGCGAAGTCGGCGGTGGCGGGGCTGGCGCTTTAGTCCAGGTTAAACTCGAAAACGGCTGTTATCCCGGACAAGGCCCGCAGGGCCGCCGATCCGGGACCGCCGGAAGCGCCGAGTTCACGCGTCGGTCCCGGATCTTCGCGCTGCGCGCTCGTCCGGGATGACAGCCAGATTTGCCGTAGCGCTAGAGCCGCTCCATCAGCGCGCCATGCCCGGCCAGCATGGCCACTTCCAGCGCCGTCTGGTCCCAGTGGTTCTTGACGTCGAGGTCGACTCCCAGCGCAAGCAGCGTATCGACGACCCGGGCGTGGCCGGCCGCCGCGGCGTAGTGCAGCGCCGTAAAGCCCTGGTCGCCGGGCAGGTCGATGCTCGCGCCCAGGCGCACCAGATCGCGGACATCGGCCTCCCGGCCCATCCGCGCCGCCAGGTGCAGCAGGCCGTCACGGCCCCTGCCCAGGACGTCCGGGGCGTCGATCGTCACCCCGATCATCTCGGGATGCATGGCGTAGCGCGCCGCCAGGTCCGCCAGGGTTCGCGCCATCGCCCTAGGCCGTCGCCATCTCGAAGATCGCCTCGCGCGCCAGGTCCGGGCGCTCCATCGGCAGGAAGTGGCTGGCGCCCGCCACCGTCTCGACACGGATCAAGGGATGGCGGCGCATCAGGGCCGCGCCGTCGCCGACATGGGCGGTCGAGCCCTTCTCGGCCTTGAGGATGCGGGCCGGGCAGCGGATCGCGCCCATGGCTCGCCAGGGGTCATGAGCCTGGGCGCTGTAGTTGGAGGCCTCCCAGGCCGGGGCGCAGGCCAGCTCGACCTTGCCGTCGTCGCGATCCCGAAAGCCGCCGCCCACATAGTCGGCCAGCATGGACTCGGGCCAGGTCCGGAACGCCCCCCGCCCACGATAGGCGGTGAAGGCGGCCTCGCGGCTGTCGAACACCGAGCGGCGGCGCAGCGCCCCCTGGACCATGGGCAGGTGCTTCCACAGCGCGCCGGAGGTCCAGGGCATGTGGGCGTAGAAGGCCATGATCCGGGGCATGATCACCGGGTCGAGCAGGACGAGGCCGCGCACGGCTTCGGGTCTGGCGGCGGCGGCCAACAGGCTGACGGTGCCGCCCATCGAATGGCCGGCCAGCACCACCGGCTGCGTCTGGTCCAGGGCGGTCAGCAGGGCCAGCAGATCGTCGCGAAGATCCAGCCAACTTCGCCGGTGCTCCGGGTTCGCCGCCAGGCGGCTGGAGCCATGGCCGCGCTGGTCGACCGCCAGGACCCGCAGTCCGGCCGACAACGGGGCCAGCAGGGCGCGATAGGTCTGGCCGTTGAAGCCGTTGGCGTGGACGAAGACCACGTCGACCGGCCGATCGGCGGGACCGAACTCCAGCACCGCCATCTCGCCGGCGCCGGCGCGGCTGGAGATCGGGATGAACCGTCGGCGGGGGTCACGGAAAACGGCCGCGTCCATGGCGAGATGCTCCTGTAGCGGCCACTGGTCCCTAAGGTAGGCTCACGGCGTTACCTCGTCCATGGAGGAGCCATGAAACCGCCCACAAACCCCTTGGCGACAATCGGATACGAGCTCGACACCCTGGACGGCATGATCGGCCGGCTGAAGGCCGCGGGGGTCGAGACGGTGGTCGACGTGCGCGCCGTGGCGTCCTCGCGCCGGCCCGGCTTTTCCAAGACCATGCTGGGAAACAGCCTGAAGGCCGAGGGGATCGCTTACGTCCATCTGCGGCCGCTGGGCACGCCCAAGGCCGGGCGCGAGGCGGCGCGGGCAGGCCGGATCGACGAGATGCGGGCGATCTTCCACGCCCACCTGGCCGAACCGGCCGCGCAAGTGGCGCTGGGCGAGGCGACCGCCCTGGCAAGCGGGAAACCGATCGCCCTGCTCTGCTACGAGCACGAGGCCCGATGCTGCCACAGGGCGATCGTGGCCGACGAGATCCGCGCGCGGATCAAGTGCGAGGTGGTGGATCTGTGAAGCGGTGCGGTGAACACTTGCCCCCACCTGACCGCTTCGCGGTCTGTCCGCCCCCATAGGGGGCGGAGGACGCGCGCCAGGCTCCTCTTCCCCCTAGGGGGGAAGACGGTCGCGAAGCGACCCGTAGGGGGCAAGTGTTCGCCGAACTTGCGTTGCCGAGCTTACGCCGGCGTCAGCTGCCACTCGCCCTTGGTGTCCTTGCAGGCGCTGTAGCGTTCGCTGGTGGAGGCCGCGCTCCGGGTGCTGATCGAGGCGTTGATGATCCGGCAGCTGGGCGCCGGGCCATAGCCGCTCTGGCTGAGCAGCGAGGACGAGACGTAGCCGGCGCCGTAGCCGTTGCGGCCGATCAGCAGCCAGTTGCTGTTCGGCGCTCCGCCCAGCACCTGGACGCGCTCGCCGGCCGCCAGCTTGCCAACCACCTTGCCGCTGGTCGACGGACCCGAGCGCAGATTGGCCGTGGAGCGGACGGTGTAGTCGCCGCCGACCGCGTCGTAGCTGGGCAGGACCTGAACGCCGCGCTCGAAGCTGAGGCCCTCGCCGCTGAGCGGCGGGCCGTAGGACGACGACACCACGTCGATGCGGCCCGAGGCGCCCGTGCGCGAATTGCTCCAGCTCTGCGACTGGCCGTTATCCAAAGCCCTCTTGGTGGCCTGCTGGGCCATGGCCTGGTCGGTCGACTGCATGCGGCAGCCGATATAGGCCCCCGCCGCCGCGCCGGCCGCGCCGCCCAGCAGCGTGCCGAGAGTCTTGTTGTCCTTGGCGATGGTCCGCCCGAGCAAGGCGCCGACGCCGGCCCCGATCAGGGCCCCGCCCTCCTGCTTGTTGCCCGAGCCCTCGCAGGCGAACAGCCCGCCGATGCCTTTGGACTGGGCCATCGCCGGCATGGGCGCGACGACCAGGGAGGCGAGAACCGCGCCGACGGACAGGGTGGTGGCGATCGAATGCTTGACCATGGGGGAAGGTCTCCTTCGCAAAAACCCGGCTCTAGGATCAGGGCCCGTTGGCGCCCGCCGCGCCCGTGATACAAGTGATCAACGATAAGGGAGAACGCGCGTGCAGGACAGGCCAGACTATAGCTGCTTCGACGTCGAGATCGAGGCCGGCGTGGCGCATGTGCGCCTGAAACGCCCCGAAGCCCTCAACACTATGACCCGGGCGTTCTGGAACGAGCTGCCGGCCATCATCGGCGATATCAACGACAACGCCCGCGCCCGGTGCATCGTCATCTCCTCGACCGGCAAGCATTTCTGCGCCGGCATGGACCTGTCGGTGTTCACGGACGGCGAGGGCGTGACCGGCGGCGAGCCCGCCGACCGCTATGTGGCCGCCGAGAGCTTCCGCCGCCACGTGCATCATCTGCAGGACACGTTCAGCTGCCTGGACGAAGCGCGCATGCCGGTGATCGCCGCCATCCAGGGCGGCTGCATCGGCGGGGCGGTGGACTTCACCAGCGCCTGCGACATCCGCTACGCCAGCGCCGACGCCTTCTTCACGATCCACGAGATCAATATCGGCATGACCGCCGACGTCGGCACCTTCCCGCGCCTGTGCAAGCTGATCCCCGAAGGCTGGGTGCGCGAACTGGCCTACACGGGCCGCCGCCTGCCCGCCGCCCGGGCGCGCGACATCGGCCTGGTCAACGAGGTGCTGCCCACCCACGAGGAGGTGGTCGCCCACGCCCTGGCGACCGCCCGCGAGATCGCGTCGAAGTCGCCTCTGGCCGTGGCCGGCAGCAAGGTGATGATCAACTACGCCCGCGATCACACGATCAAGGACGGGCTGGACTACATCGCCACCTGGCAGACCGGCATGTTCTCGCCGCCGCACATGATGGAGGCCTTCCAGGCCCGGGCCCAGAACCGCGAACCGGTCTATCCGGACTTGGCGCCGCTGAAGAAGCGGATGTAGGCGGAGGTTCGTTTCGGGTGGACGGCGGGCGCCGATATCGAAGGCGCCTGACGCCCCGCGCGGCGCCGCGCCCGCCAAGGTTGAACCTTCGACCCGCCCCGGCGTTGGGTCCAAGCTTGACGGAGCTATCCAGGGGTTGTCCGAATTAGCGGCGCTCACCTCGTGACGTACTCTCCAGGCCTGAGGGAGCCGATCCATGTTTCATTCCAACGCCGCCACGCGCCAGGTTCGAAGAGGCGGCCTCTGGGCCGGCGGCCTCGCGGCGGCGAGCGTCCTGATGGCCGTGACGCCCGCCGCGGCCCAGGATTCAGACGTGACGGACATGACCGCCTTCGGCTGGACCTTGAACAGCGTGCGCCTCAGCGCGCGCCTCGCCCCCGACTACATGGGCTCGAACGACTATCGTCTGGGCCCCAGCGGCAGTCTCGCCATCTCCCGGCAAGGAACCCAACCGGCGTTCGCCGCGCCGGACGACGGGGTCAGCCTGGGTCTGTTCGGCGGCGAGAGCTGGTCCGCCGGACTGTCCGGACGCTGGCTCTCCGAACGCGACAACAAGGATGACCTGAGAGGCTTCGAAAAGATCGATTGGACGGTGGAGGCCGGCGCGTTCGTCAACTACTGGCCCACCGAGAACCTGCGCCTTCGCGGCGAGGTGCGGCGCGGCTTCAACGGCCACGAGGCGTGGGTGGCCAACCTGGGGGCCGACGCCATATGGCGCAACGACCCGCTGGTCTTGTCGATCGGACCGCGCCTGGCCTGGGGGGACGACAAGTTCGCCCGCACCTATTTCGGCGTCGATCCGATCGAAGCCGCGCGCAGCCCGTTCGGCATCGCGCCCTACGCGCCGGGCGGGTCCGCCCTCAACGCCGGCTTGGTGGCCAGCGCGGAGTACAGCCTGAGCCGCCATTGGAGCGTGGCGGCCGCCGGCGACTATCATCGCCTGCTCGGCGACGCCGCCGACAGCCCCATCGTCGCGGACCTGGGCTCGCCTGACCAGTTCAGCGTGTCGCTGGGCTTCCGCTACACGCTAGGAAATTAGAGACCCTTAGCCCCCGAACCCGTCCGGCAGCTCAGCGCTGGTCAGATCGCAACCCTTCAG
>NZ_JBAPVS010000050.1:0-11141 GCF_049283275.1 Caulobacter sp.
GCGGCGACGGGTTGCGCCGCGAACCCCCTCCGGCCCTCCGGGCCACCTCCCCCAGAGGGGGAGGATCTACGCGCCAGATGCTCCCCCCTTGGGGGAGCTGTCGCGGAGCGACTGAGGGGGTCAGCGCGGCGTGTATCGGTCGACTTCAGCCTGATCGTGCGAACACTTCTTGGCCTCCTTGATCCACGCGCCCCCGCCATCAAGGCAGGCGTCGACCGTGAAGTATTCCTGCTTACAACGCGACACCGGGATAGCCGCAACAGCCACCAGCGCGATGATGATCCAGACTCCGCGCCGCTTCATCTCAGCACTCCACCCGGTTCACCGACAGCCCCACCGCCAGCCCGCCCAGCGAGGTCTCCTTGTAGATCTCGTTCATGTCCTCGCCGGTGCGCTTCATCGTGGCGATCACCTTGTCCAACGACACCGAGTGCTGGCCGTCGCCCAGCAGGGCCAGGCGCGCGGCGTCGATGGCCTTGATCGCGCCCATGGCGTTGCGCTCGATGCAGGGGATCTGGACCAGGCCGCCGATCGGGTCGCAGGTCAGGCCGAGGTTGTGCTCCATGCCGATCTCTGCGGCGTTCTCGATCTGGTCGTTCGTTGCGCCCAAGGCGGCCGCCAGCCCGGCCGCCGCCATCGAGCAGGCCACGCCGACTTCGCCCTGGCAGCCGACCTCGGCCCCGCTGATCGAGGCGTTGCGCTTGTAGAGCGCGCCGATCGCCGCCGCCGTCAGCAGGAACACCCGCACCCCCTGCGGCGTGCCGTTGTGGAAGCGGTGGTAGAACCGCAGCACCGCCGGGATCAGGCCGGCCGCGCCGTTGGTCGGGGCGGTGACCACCCGGCCGCCGGCCGCGTTCTCCTCGTTGACCGCCATGGCCCACAGGTTGACGAAGTCCATGGCCGCCAGCGGGTCGCTGATCTGGCGCTCCATCCGGCCCTGGATGATCTGGTGGATTTGGCGGGCCCGACGTTTCACCGCCAGGCCGCCCGGCAGGGTCCCGGTTTCGCGCATGCCGCGCTCGATGCAGGCTTCCATGGCGTCGAAGATGCGGTCGAGGCCGGCGCTCAGGGCGTCCTCGTCCATCCGCACGAGTTCGTTGGCGCCCATGACCCCGGCGATGGTCAGGCCGGCGTCCGCGGCGCGCTGCAGCAGGTCGGCGCCGGACTCGAACGGGAACGGCAGCTCCGGGCCTTCGTCGGGCGGGGTGTTGCGGCCCATCTGGCTCTCGTCACGCACGAAGCCGCCGCCGATCGAGAAATAGGTTCGCTCGGCCAGCGCGACGCCGGCCTTGTCGAAGGCGGTGAAGGTCAGTCCATTGGGGTGCTGGGGCAGGCGTTCGTGGCCGGCCCAGACGATGTCGCGCTCGGCGTCGAACCTGATCCCGACCTCGCCGCCCAGATGGATCCACTGGCTGGCGGCGGCTTCGGCCAGGGCCGCGTCGCCGGCGTCGGGATCCAGCTGCGCCGGCACGAAGCCCATCAGCCCCAGGATCACCGCCCGGTCGGTGGCGTGGCCCCGCCCGGTCAGGGCCAGGGAGGCGTAAAGCCGCGTCTCGACCCGGGCGACGTCGGACAGATCGCCGGCGTCACGTAGCCGCCCGACAAACAGCCCGGCGGCCGTCATCGGCCCCATGGTGTGGCTGCTCGACGGACCGACGCCCAGCTTGAACAGGTCGAAGACGGAGGCTGTCATTTCATACTCCGCTCATCCCACGTGGGGAGGAGCGCCAACAAATCGCAACAAGAGTTGTCATCCCGGACAAGCGAAGCGCAGATCCGGGACCACCGGAAGCTCTGAGGTCACGCGTCGGTCCCGGATCTTCGCGCTACGCGCTCGTCCGGGATGACAGAGAAGGGGAGCGTGGGTGGGTGGCTACTTGCGATCGCTCTTGGTCGTGTCCCGCAGCGCCTTGAACTCCGAACCCGCCTGCCATTCCGGCCAGGTTCTGGAATTGGCCAGGTCCGCGCCGATCTCGTAGAACAGGCCGATGTCCTGGGCCTGGCCGCTCAGGTCCCAGTCGGCGCTCCATTCGTCGGCGGGCTGGTGATAGCGGTTGGCGGTGTAGTCCTCTTCGGCCTTCTGGCCGGCTTCCTTGCCGCCCGTGACCAGGTCCTCGCCCGAGCCGACCGAGATGGCCGGCACGCCGCGTTTGGCGAACGGGAAGTGGTCCGAGCGATAGAAGTGGCCGGCCTGGGGCGAGGGGTCGGGCGTGAAGTAACGGCCGTGCGCCTTGGCCTTGGCGACCAGCAGGTCCTGCAGATCGACCTTGCCGTCGCCCGAGGTGGTGATGTCCTTGGCCGGTCCGGCGGCCGACAGGGCGTCGATGTTCAGGTCGCCGACCGTCTTGGACACCGGATAGAGCGGGTTGGCCGCGTAGTATTCCGACCCCAGCAGCCCGCGCTCCTCGGCGGTGACGGCCAGGAACAGGATCGAGCGCTGCGGGGCCGGCTGGCCCTTGAAGGCGCGGGCCAGCTCCAGGATGGCGGCGATGCCGTCGGCGTTGTCGATGGCGCCGTTGTAGATCTTGTCGCCCTTGGCGTCCGGCTGGCCGACGCCCAGATGGTCCCAGTGAGCGCTGTAGATCACCGTCTCGTCGGGGCGGACCGAGCCCTTGATCCGGCCGGCGATGTTCTTGGAGACGATCACCGAGTGGTCGACGCCGTAGGCGGCCGAGAAGGTCGCGCCCTTCAACTCCACCGGCTTGAAGTCGCGGTTCTGGGCCTGCTTCTTGAGCGCGTCGAAATCCAGGCCCGCCGACTTGAACAGGTCCACGGCCACGTCGCGCTGGATCCAGGATTCCAGGGCGGGATGGGTCTTGGCCGGCTCCTTGCGGACGATGTCGAACATCGTGTTGGTGTTGGAGTTCTTGACCGTCGCCCAGCCGTACGAGGCCGGCGCGGTCTCGTGGACGATCAGCACCCCGGCCGCGCCCAGGCGGGCGGCCTCTTCGAACTTGTAGGTCCAGCGGCCGTAATAGGTCATGGCCTTGCCGCCGAAGTCGCCGGCTCCGGTCTCGAAGTCAGGATCGTTGATCAGCACGACCAGGACCTTGCCCTTCACGTCCAGGCCCTTGAAGTCGTCCCAGGTCCGTTCCGGAGCCTTGACGCCATAGCCGACGAACACGATCGGGGCGTCCTTGATGGCGACGCTGTCGACATTGGTCATGGCCGCGCGGATGGCGATCTGCTCGCCCTGGGCCAGGGGAACGGCCTTGCCGCCGACCGTGAACTGGGCGGTGACCGGGCCCTTGATGTCGAACTTGCCCAGCGGGACGTCCTGGGTCCAGGCGCGGGTCCCGTCCTTCTGGACATCACCGGCCGGCCCCAGGCCGATCGCCTTCATCTGGCCCACGATGTAGTCGACCGACTTGGTCTCGCCCGCCGTGGCCGGGCCGCGGCCCTCGAATTCGTCGGACGACAGCACCTTGATGTGGGCCGAGAGTTTGGCGGGGTCGATCTTGGGCGCATCCGCCGCGTGAGCCAGCATGGGAGCGGCGATCAGGACGGTCGCGAGCAGCAAGCGTTTCATCGGGTCTCTCTTTTGGAGCAGATCTTGGTCGTTGGCGCGGACCCTAGCTTGTCTTCTCCTCACCCGCAAAGCGGGGGAGGGAGTTCAGATGTCGCCGGCCAGCACCCGCCCATACAGCGCCGGATCGACATTGCCGCCCGAGCAGACGATGGCCGCGGTTTGACCCTTCAGGTCGATCTTGCCGGTCAGGGCCGCGGTCAGGGCCACGCACCCGCCGGGTTCGATCACCAGCTTCAACACCGAGAAGGCGTAGCGCATGGCCTCGGCGACTTCGGCGTCGGTGACCGCGACGATCCCGCTGAGGGTCTTGCTGTTGATCGACCAGGTCAGCTCGCCGGGTATCGGGGTCAGCAGAGCATCGCAGATCGAGCGTGCGCCCTCGTCGATGGTCTCCCGCTTGCCGGACGCGAGAGAACGCCGCGTCTCGTCGAAGCCGGCCGGCTCGGCGCCCCAGACCTCGGTCGCGGGCGACAGCGCCTTGATCGCCGTCGAGACGCCGGCGATCAGTCCGCCGCCGCCGACGGGGCTCAGCACCTTGTCCAGCCGCGCGCCCACGGCCTCGGCCTGCTCGACGATTTCCAGCCCGGCCGTGCCCTGGCCGGCGATTATGTGCGGGTCGTCATAGGACGGCACGACCACGCAGCCGCGCTCGGCCGCGATCTGGTCGGCGATGGCGACGCGGTCCTCGGTGAAGCGGTCATAGAAGTGGATCTCGGCCCCGAAGCCGCGCGTGCCCTCCACCTTCACGGCGGGGGAGTCGGACGGCATGACGATCAGGGCCGGACAGCCCAGCAGCCGAGCCGCCAGGGCCACGCCCTGGGCGTGGTTGCCCGACGAGAAGGCCACCACTCCCCGCCGGCGCTCTTCGCCGCTCAACTGGGACAGCCGGTTGTAGGCGCCGCGGAACTTGAAGGCTCCGGCCCGTTGCAGGGTCTCGGGCTTGATCAGCACCCGACCGCCCAGGCGCTCGTTAAGCGCCGGGCTTTCGATGAGCGGGGTGCGGACGGCTTGTCCGGCGAGGCGGGCGGCGGCGGCTTGGATGTCGGAAAGACTGATGTTCATGGATCAACATCTATCGCCCCGCGGGTGACGCTGAAACCCTTTACGAGCTAGGCCGTTCAGCCCTAAGGAACACACGAACCGCTTGGGGGAAAACGCCTTGATGAAAGCCCTATTCGCCGGCGCGGCCTGCGCCGTCATGGCCACGGCCGCCGCAACCCCCGTGTCCGCCGGCGAGGTCCTGCTCGGCGTTTTCGAACATGACACCACGCTTGTCGGCAACGCGATCGGCCTGGGCGCCGCCGGCCGCGAGGACGGTGTCGACGTTCAGCTGGGCTATCGCACCGACAGGATCGAGGGCCTGCGTTTGCTGGGCAAACCGCAGGCTCACGCCTTGCTGTCGATCAACAGCGAGAACACCTCCAACTTCGTGGCCGTCGGTTTCGACTGGCGCATCGAGCTGGGCAAGCCGGGCGGCTTCTATTTCCGTCCCGGCCTAGGCCTGGCCTATACCGACGGCAAGGCCGGCTTGCCGCCCGCCAACGCGCCGGGCCTCAGCGATGAGGAGCGCGCTCGCCGCACCGAGCTCTACTACACGCGCATCGACTTCGGATCGCGCGTGCTGTTCGAGCCGGAACTGGCCCTGGGCTACGACATCAACGACAGCTGGTCGGCCGAACTGTCCTACACCCACCTGTCGAACGGCCAGGTCTTCCACAAGGGCAAGAACCAGGGGCTTGACGACGCCGGGGTCCGGCTGGTCTACAAGTTCTGAACCGGGCGGCCCCTTTTCGAGGCGGGCCGTCGCGCCGATCACAAGAGATGAAACGTCCGCCGCCGAGTCCTGTCGAAGGGCCGCGGGCGCCTTTCGGCAGGTGATAAGGCATATCTGAACATGGCCAATGTAACCGTTGTCGGCGCCCAGTGGGGCGACGAGGGCAAGGGCAAGATCGTCGACTGGCTGTCCAATCGGGCCGATGTCGTCGTGCGTTTCCAGGGCGGCCACAACGCCGGACACACCTTGGTGGTCGACGGCAAGGTCTACAAGCTGGCCCTGCTGCCCTCGGGCGTCGTGCAGGGCAAGCTGTCGGTCATCGGCAACGGCGTGGTCGTCGATCCCTGGCACCTGCTGGGCGAGATCGCCAAGATCGCCGAGCAGGGCGTGATCATCGGCCCCGACCTGCTGGTGCTGGCCGACAACGCCACCCTGATCCTGCCGCTGCACAAGGACCTGGACCAGGGCCGCGAGGCCGCGTCCAGCCAGAAGATCGGCACCACCGGCCGCGGCATCGGCCCGGCCTATGAGGACAAGGTCGGTCGCCGCGCCATCCGCGTCGCGGACCTGGCCGATCCCGAAGCCCTGAAGCCCAAGATCGAGCGCCTGCTCAGCCACCACGGCGCCCTGCGTCGCGGCCTGGGCCTGCCCGAGGCCGACGGCGAGGCGCTGTTCGACCAACTGATGGAGATCGCGCCGAAGATCCTGGCCTATGCCCAGCCGGCCTGGCGTCTGCTCGACCAGGCCCACAAGGCCGGCAAGCGCATCCTGTTCGAGGGCGCGCAAGGCGCTCTGCTGGACGTCGATCACGGCACCTATCCGTTCGTCACCTCGTCCAACACCGTCGCCGGCCAGGCCGCCGCCGGCTCGGGCATGGGTCCCAAGGGACCGGGCTACGTGCTGGGCATCGTCAAGGCCTACACCACGCGGGTGGGCGAGGGCCCGTTCGCCTGTGAGTTGGACGACGAGGTGGGCAAGCACCTGTCGACCGTGGGCCGGGAGGTCGGCGTCAACACCGGCCGCGCCCGCCGCTGCGGCTGGTTCGACGCGGTGCTGGTGCGCCAGTCGGTGGCCATCAACGGCATTGACGGCATCGCCCTGACCAAGCTGGACGTGCTGGACGGCCTGAAGACCCTGAAGATCTGCGTCGGCTACAAGATCGGGGACCGGACGGTCGATTACCTGCCGGCCGGCATGCGCGACCAGGCCGCGGCCGTGCCGATCTATGAGGAGATGGAAGGCTGGAGCGAAAGCACCGCCGGCGCCCGCTCGTTCAAGGACCTCAACGCCAACGCCATCAAGTATGTGCGCCGCGTCGAGGAGCTGATCGGCGCCCCGGTGGCCTTGTTGTCGACCAGTCCCGAGCGCGACGACACCATCCTGATGCGCGATCCGTTCCAGGGCTGATGGGCCGGTGAGTTCCGCTCTCGGTTAGCGATTGCTTAGCAGGCGCGGGTCTATGACGGCGGCTTCTTCGGGGAGGTTCGCCGTCGTTGCCCGCTGCGCGTCGTTCAAAGAAGTCCGTCAACAAGGCGGATCGGCTGACGCGCAGCCTGCGAGCGCTTGACCGCGAGGCTTCGACAAGCCGCGTGCTCAATCTGGTGGCCATCGAGGCTCACAGCGGCCACCGGCCCGAACACAGCGCGGCGCCGTTGTTCCGCAACCGCATCCTCAACGCCGCCCTGTTGGTCAAGCACCGCCTGCGGGCCGACGACATCTTCCTGTTCAATGAGGTCCGGCCAAACGCCACCAAGGTGATCATCCCGTTCGAGCGCAGCGACCTGGGCCTGGGCGGCCAGTCGTTCTTCGTGGGACAGCGCGGCTGGACGACCCTGCTGCGCGAAGCTTGCAATGAACCCACCGACATGGCGCGCGATATCGCCACCCTGCGCCTGATCGATCAGCTTCCATCCCTGGACCCGTTCCTTCTGCGCGAACACCTGCTCCGCCACGGCCGGTCGGTGGCGCCCAGCTATTTCGCCCTGTCGGAGGCGGACATGAGGCAGATGCAGAGCTTCGTGTCCGTGCAGCTGTCGCATCTGATCCAACAGGCCTATCGCCACGCCGGCGAAGTCGCGCCCGCCGCCCATGCCGCGCGCCTGGTCGAGGCTCTGCTGTCGGCCGATGTCGATGGACGGCTGGAGCCGCTGCGCAAGACCCTGGGCATGGACAGCGAGAGCTTCAAGGAGGGCGTCTTCAGCTGGAAGGGCTTCCTCTACTACAAATGGACGCTGACCCGGCTGTGGTCGGAACTCGAGACCGTAGGCGAGGAGATCACTCGGCTGAAGGTCACCGGCAGTCGCGACGAGGCCGCCCAGAGCCTTGTCGACGACACCCGCAAGCGTCTGCGGCAGGGCATCATCGCCGAGCGCAAGGCGATCGTGCGCGGGCTGGACATCTATGACCGCGCCTTCGATGGCTTGACGGACAACGGCAGGCCCCAGGCGTTCCGCGAATTCCTGCAGCGCGCGCCCGATATGTTCCTGTCGCTGGGCGAAAGGGTCGGGGTGGTCGCCCACATCGCCAGCTTCTGGCGCTATCGGTTCCCGCTGGGGACGCCGTTGGTGGCCGACATCGACGAGATCATCGACATCCTCCAGGATTTCGACTCCGGATTGAGCGCCGGCCTGAACGCCTGACGGCCATCTGTCGAAAGACGTCGCCATCAAGCGGATTTTTACTATCGTCCGCCTAGCATGGGCGGCTGAAACCCTTTTCTGGAGCTTCCGGGCCCGTGTTCGACGGCAACATCCGCACTCTGCAGCGTATCGCCGCGAGGATGCAGCGCGTGTTGATCGTCGATCCGCACGTGGCCGCGGCGCGTCTGCTCGCCGATCATTTGCGCCATGTGGGCGGCCGTGTGCAGATCTTCCACGCCGGATCCGTCGAGGCCGGTTGGGGCATGGCCCGCACGATCGACCCGGTGCTGATCTTCGTCGAGCATGCTTCGGCGGGTTCGGACGGCCTGGCCCTGGCGCGTAAGATTCGCCGCAGCGATCTGGACTGCCGCGAGTGCCCGATCATCATGTGCACCGCCGAGGCCACGGCCGAGGCGATCTACGGGGCCCGTGACGCGGGCATCCACGAGTTCATGCGCAAGCCGTTCACGATCAAGGACCTGGAGCGCCGGCTCGAGGCGGTGACGCTGAAGCCCCGCGACTGGATCGAGGCCGTGGAGTATGTGGGACCCGATCGCCGCCGCTTCAATTCGGCCGAGTACAGGGGGCCGCGCAAACGCAAGGCCGACGCCAGCAGCACCCCCGCGGCCCGCCTGGCCCAGGCCCTGCGCATCGTCAAGTCAGCCGGTCAGGCGCTGGACAGCGATCCGGCCCAGGCTCGTCGCGCCCTGGCCGCCCAGGCCGTCGAGCTCAAGAAGGTGGGGGAGATCGTCAAGAACGCTCTCCTGATCGAGGCCGCCGTCGCCCTGGAGGCCTGCATGGCCGGTGACATGGCGCGGACCGAACTGGTCAAGCGCATCAATGTCTTGATGGGCTTCCCGGTCGAGGACAAGGCCGGTCGCGGCGCCGCCTGAGGGTTTCGGCCACGATCTTGGAAGCGACCACGAAAAGGGGCGGCGTCCGCGGACGCCGCCCTTCGTCGTTCTGGATCGCGCTTCGCCTAGAAGGCCAGGCGGGCGATCAGCTGGAACACCGGACCGGCGTTCTCGCGCTCGATCTCGTATTCGCCGTCGGTGTAGTTGCGGGCTTTCTGCTTCGCGATCGTCGTGAACTTGTCGAACGTTTCCTTCTTCTCGCTGTCCAGCAGGTTGGAGCCGGTCAGGCGGATCGTCAGGTCCTTGCCGATCCGCTTTTCAAGGAAGATCTCCAGGTCGCCGTCATAGGTGGTGGTGACTTCCTCGCCCACGACGCGGCTATAGGCCTCGCCTTGCTTGCGGTAGGTGGCGCCGAACGCCATGCCCCAGGTCGGCACGTCCTGGATGAAGCCGACGTTCAGCACGTAGTCCGACTGGCTGTTGAACTTGCGCGAGCCGAACTCGTCGTTCACGTCGCTGTCCAGCCAGGAGTAGTTCAGGAACACGCCGGTGTTTTCCAGGCCGATCACGGTCAGCGGGGTCGAGAGGTCGAACTCGACGCCCCAGACCTTGCCGTCGCCGGTGTTGCGGGCCGAGTAGAGGAACGTGCCGGGACCCTCGTCGCCTTCCTCGCCGGTGTTGGTCAGCTCGATCAGGTCCGAGACCTTGCGGTAGAAGACGTTGATCCCGGCCACGCCCTGCTTGCCCATCCGGTGCTCGTAGCCGGCGTCCAGGCCCCAGGCGGTTTCCGGCTTCAGCGCCGGATTGCCGATGAAGTCGTTGTCGCCCAGCTCGGCGGTCAGCAGGGCCGGCGACAGGTAGTCGAAACTGGGACGGCGGATGGTGCGCGCGCCCGACACATAGACCTGATCTTCGGTGGTGACGTTGTAGCGCAGCGAGGCCGACGGCAGCAGGATCTTGTAGTCGACATCGGTGGTCGAGGGGACCGTGCGGTCCTGCAGGGTGACGTTGGTGGTCTCATAGCGCAGGCCGGCTTCCCACTTCAGGGCGCCCGACTTGCCGTCCAGCATCACATAGGGGTCAAGGCGGGTCTGCTCGAACGCGGCGTCGCCGCCGTCGATCGCCTTGTAGGGACCGAAGGCTGGCGGGTTGGCGCTGGGCAGGTTGTAGCGGTTGCGCGGGACCTCGGTGACCAGCAGGTCGCGCTGCTTCTTCTCGTACTGGACGCCGAACTGCAGCTGCACGCCCTCGTTCAGGTCGCGCTTGTGTTCCAGCTTGGCCGAGAACTCGGTGTCTTCCAGATTGGTCTCGGACTTGTCGCGGGTGATGCGGTCGCCGTCCGGATAGGGATTGGCGTCGCGCAGGTACTCGGTCTCGTCCTCGAACTCGGCTTCCTCGTTCTTGAACGAGGCGTAGCCCAGCTTCACGCTGGTTTTGCCGCCGAACATGTCGTGGCTGTACTTGCCGCTGAGCGAGTAGCTGTCCTGTTGGATGTCGACGTCGTTGTCGTTCAGGGTCAACAGGTTGGCGGTGTTGCGGATGTCCTTGTTGTACTCGATCGAGTCTTCGTTCTGGTAGCGGTTGGTGTGGACGTAGAAGCCGCCAAGATCGAGATCGCCGCCGGCCAGCGGGGTCTGGTAACTGGCGTTGAACGAGTAGTCGGTGCCATTGCGCACGTCGGTCTGGGTTTCGCTGTTGACGATCGGCCCGTCCGGCTTGGTGTAGCGCAGGCTGGTCTTGTTCTTGGGATTGCGGCGGCCCTGCACATTGGCGCCGATCAGCAGGCGGCCGGGGCCGACCTGACCGCCCCAGACGCCGCCGACGGTTTCGCGGATGCGCTTGTCGTCGAACATCAGGGCGCCGGCGCGGACGAAGCCGCCGTCCAGGGCGTAGGCGTCGCGCAGCACGATGTTGATCGCGCCGGCTACGGCGTCGCCGCTGCGGTTGGCCGAGGCGCTGCGGACGATCTCGATGCGGTCGATCAGTTCGGCCGGGATGCGGTCCACGAAGAAGGCCGAGTCAGCGCCCGAACCGAAGGCGCCCGAGCCGGAGCCGGCCCCCGGGACCTTCTCGCCGTTGATCAGGATCTGGGTGTAGGCCGGGTCGAGGCCACGCAGGCGCACGCCGTCCGATTCCAGCACGTCCGACAGGAAGGCGACGCTGGGCACGCGCTTGAGGGCGTCGCCGGCGGTCAGGGGTTCGAAGCGCTGGAAATAGTCCAGGTCGTAGTTCAGGATCGGCGCGGCCTGGTCGGTGCGGTTGCGATAGGCGATCTGGGCCTGGACGACCAGTTCCGACGCGGTGGTCGGCGCCTCGGCGGCCGTGGCGATCGGCGCGTCGACGTC
>NZ_JBAPVS010000051.1:0-4542 GCF_049283275.1 Caulobacter sp.
GGGGCCAGGGACGCCAGCCGCTCGGGCGCGCGGCCGGCCGCCAGCGGCAGCAGGGTGACGACGCAGGCATAGAAGGCCAGGGCCAGCAGCGGCCCGCCGCCCTTGCCCCAGGCCAGGGCCAGTTCGCGGCGCAGGAGGACGAGGAAGGCCTTCATCCGCCCACCTCCACGACGCGGCAGGGCACGGGCAGGGGATCGTGCACGGCGGCCAGCACCATGCCGCCGGCTTCGAGGTGCTGGGCCATCAGGGCGCCGAAGCCCTCGCGGTGGCCGGCGTCCAGCGGGGCCATCGGCTCGTCCAGCAGCCACAGCGAGCGGGGACTGGCCAGCAGCCGGGCCAGGGCCACGCGGCGACGCTGGCCGGCCGACAGGCGGCGGATCTCCAGGTCGAGCAGGCGGTCCAGGTCCAGCTTCGTCGCGGCGGCCCGCGCCGAGGCCTCCGACCCGCCGGTCCAGCGGGTCTGGAACAGCAGCTCCTCCCAGGCCGAACGCGTCGACTTCAGCCCGTCGTGGTGGCCGACCAGGTGCAGGGCCTCTGACCGCGCGACCTCGGCCTCCAGCGCGCCGGTCTCGCCGTCGAAACCGATGACGCCGTGCGACGGCCGCAGAAGCCCCGCCACGGCCCGCAGCAGGCTGGTCTTGCCCGCGCCGTTGCGTCCGGTCAGCGCCACGGCCTGTCCCGCCGAAACCTCCAGGTCCAGACCCGAGAACAGCCGCCGCTCGCCGCGAACAAGACTTAAGTCCTTGATGCGAATAGCTCTCAACATAGCCCTGAAGCCCTCAAGACCCTGCCCTGCGCATGGACGTTGCCCACGGCGACGGCTAAGAAGCGCACGGCCGTCACCCTCCGCATTGGATGGGGCGTACGCGGCGCGAGGATGGACGCTGTGGGTCCGCCTCGATCGCGCGATCCCTGGAGAGGTTTTCCGGCGGCCGTGGACAGAGAAGGGATCCTTCGAAATGGCGTCTGTAGACAGCCTCAAAACCCGCCGCGAACTCGTCGTCGGCGGCAAGACCTACGTCTATTACAGCCTTCGGGCCGCTGAGGAAGCCGGTCTGACCGACATCAGCAAGCTGCCGGTGTCGATGAAGGTGCTGCTGGAGAACCTGCTGCGCTACGAAGACGGCGTCTCGGTCGACGAACCCGACCTGAAGGCCGTCGCCAGCTGGCTGAACAACAAGGGCAGCGTCGAGCACGAAATCAGCTTCCGCCCGGCCCGCGTGCTGATGCAGGACTTCACCGGCGTTCCGGCCGTCGTCGACCTGGCCGCCATGCGCGACGCCATGGTGTCGCTGGGCGCCGACCCGGCCAAGATCAACCCGCTGAACCCCGTCGACCTGGTCATCGACCACTCGGTGATGGTCGACAACTTCGGCAACCCGCAGGCGTACGACGAGAACGTCAAGCGCGAGTATGAGCGCAACATCGAGCGCTACCGCTTCCTGCGTTGGGGCTCGTCGGCCTTCAACAATTTCCGCGTCGTCCCTCCGGGCACCGGCATCTGTCACCAGGTGAACCTGGAATATCTGGCCCAGACCGTCTGGACCGCCGCCGTCGACGGCGCCGAAGTCGCCTATCCCGACACCGTCGTCGGCACCGACAGCCACACCACCATGGTCAACGGCCTGTCGGTCCTGGGCTGGGGCGTGGGCGGCATCGAGGCCGAGGCCGCGATGCTGGGCCAGCCGATCCCGATGCTGATCCCCGAGGTCATCGGCTTCAAGCTGAACGGCGCCCTGCCGGAAGGCGCGACCGCCACCGACCTGGTGCTGACCGTCACCCAGATGCTGCGCAAGAAGGGCGTGGTCGGCAAGTTCGTCGAATTCTACGGCGACGCCCTGGCCAGCCTGACCCTGGAAGACCAGGCGACCATCGCCAACATGGCGCCGGAATACGGCGCCACCTGCGGGTTCTTCCCGATCAGCGCCGCCACCGTGGCCTATCTGAAGGGCACCGGCCGCGACGCCGCCCGCGTCGCCCTGGTCGAGGCCTACGCCAAGGAGCAGGGCCTGTGGTGGGAGCCGGGCGTGCCCGAGCCGACCTTCACCGACAGCCTGGAGCTGGACCTGTCGTCGGTTCTGCCGTCGCTGGCCGGCCCCAAGCGTCCGCAGGACCGGGTGCTGCTGACCGAAGCCGCCAGCAAGTTCGCTGAAAGCCTGGTCGGCGAGTTCGGCAAGGCCGAGGCCCCCAACGCCCGCGTGCCGGTCGAGGGCGAGAACTTCGACGTCGGCCACGGCGACGTGGTCATCGCCGCCATCACCAGCTGCACCAACACCTCCAACCCCAGCGTCCTGATCGCCGCCGGCCTGCTGGCCAAGAACGCGGTGGCCAAGGGCCTGAAGACCAAACCGTGGGTGAAGACCTCGCTGGCCCCCGGCTCGCAGGTGGTCACCGACTATCTGCTGAAGGCCGGCCTGACCAAGCACCTGGACGCCCTGGGCTTCAACCTGGTCGGTTACGGCTGCACCACCTGCATCGGCAATTCGGGCCCGCTGCCCGAGAACATCAGCAAGGCCGTCAATGACGCCGACCTGGTGGCCTGCTCGGTGCTGTCGGGCAACCGCAACTTCGAAGGCCGCGTGAACCCGGACGTCCGCGCCAACTACCTGGCCTCGCCGCCGCTGGTGGTGGCCTACGCCCTGGCCGGCTCGATGAAGATCGACCTGGCCACCCAGCCGCTGGGCCAGGACAAGAAGGGCAACGACGTCTATCTGAAGGACATCTGGCCCTCGAACGAGGACATCGCCGCCCTGCAGCGCAAGTCGGTCACCGAAAAGATGTTCGCCACCCGCTATGGCGACGTCTTCAAGGGCGACAAGAACTGGCAGGGGATCAAGATCACCGGCGGCCAGACCTACGCCTGGGAAGGCGACTCGACCTACGTCCAGAACCCGCCCTACTTCCCCAACATGTCGATGACCCCGACTCCGGTCACCGACATCGTCGAAGCCCGCGTCCTGGCCGTGTTCGGCGACTCGATCACCACCGACCACATCAGCCCGGCCGGTTCGATCAAGAAGACCAGCCCCGCCGGCCAGTACCTGATCGACAACGGCGTCGATCCGCTGGACTTCAACGGCTACGGCGCGCGCCGCGGCAACCACCAGGTGATGATGCGCGGCACGTTCGCCAACATCCGCATCCGCAACAAGATCACCCCGGACATCGAAGGCGGCGTGACCAAGCACTTCCCCTCGGGCGAAGTGATGTCGATCTACGACGCGGCCATGAAGTACCAGGCCGAGGGTCGTCCGGCCGTGGTGTTCGGCGGCAAGGAATACGGCACTGGCAGCTCGCGTGACTGGGCCGCCAAGGGCACCAAGCTGCTGGGCGTCCGCGCGGTGATCTGCGAAAGCTTCGAGCGCATCCACCGCTCCAACCTGGTCGGCATGGGCGTCCTGCCCCTGCAGTTCGTCCAGGAAGGCTGGCAGAAGCTGGAGCTGACGGGCGAGGAGATCGTCTCGATCCGCGGCCTGCAGGACCTGGCGCCGCGCAAGCAGCTGATCGTCGAGCTCTACCGCCCGACGGACGGCCGCATCGCCCGCTTCCCGGTTCGCTGCCGCATCGACACCCCCACCGAGCTTGAATATTTCAAGAACGGCGGCGTGCTGAACTACGTGCTGCGCAACCTGGCCAAGGCCGACTAGGCGCGACGCGGTCAGGGGTTTCGACCCCAGACAAGATCAAGCCGGGTCCGAAAGGGCCCGGCTTTTTCTTTGTCGGCGGTGTGAAAACCTCAAAGAACTTCGCCTTCACGGCCTCGTGAACGGCCATCGGCCGCGATCTTGGCTTAAGTGCGCCGCACATGCGTCAGGCCCTGCTCTTTTCCGTTCTCGCCGCCCTCGCGGGTTTTTCAGCCGCGCCCGCGCTCGCCGCGAAGCCGCCGGTGGTCGTCGAGCTGTTCACCGCTCAAGGTTGCTCGTCCTGCGGCAAGGCCAACCAGGTCATCGCCGACATGGCCGACGACAAGGGCGTGCTGGCCCTGACCTATTCGGTCGACTACTGGGACTATCTTGGCTGGCCCGACACCTTCGCCAAGCCGGCCTTCGCGACCCGCCAACGCGCCTACGCCACGAAGTTCTCGCTGCGCGACGTGCCGACCCCGCAGGTCGTGGTCGCCGGCCGGGAACAGGCCTCCGGCGCCAAGGCCGAAGCGGTCGAAACCCTGGTCAAGGACGCCGCCAAGGCGCCGTCCAATCCGCCGGACATGGAGTTCGTCGGCGGCGACAGCCGTGTCGCCGTCGGTTCGGGTCCCGCGCCGCGGGGCGGGGGCGAGGTCTGGCTGGTGCGGTACGACCCGCGTGAGCAGGACATCGCCGTCAAGCGCGGCGACAACCGCGGCCAGACCCTGGTCCACCGCAACGTCGTGCGCGAACTGGTCCGCCTGGGGCCCTGGAACGGCCGACCCAAGCTCTATCGCCTGCCCGCCCCTACCGACGAGGCGCTGAAGACCGTGATCATCGTCCAGGGCGCCAAGGGCGGCCGGGTGATCGGGGTGCTGCAGGAAGCGGCTGAGAAGTAGAAGGTCCTCCCCTGTGGGGG
>NZ_JBAPVS010000052.1:0-7311 GCF_049283275.1 Caulobacter sp.
TGGCCGTGCTGGCCGAGGCGGCGGCGTCCTGGGCGGCCTTCGAGGAGGCGTCGGCGGCGGTGTCCGTCTTCGGGCCGCAGGCGGCGAGCGACAGGGCCGAGACGGCCACGCCGGCGATCAGGATCGAGCGGAGAATCTTGGTGGTCATAGGGACTTCCCTTGCGACTGCTTGTCTGGCGACTGCGACCCGTTTGGGTCGCGTCACCAGGTCACAGAACATCAGTTCGATGGCGGACGCAAGACAAGTATTCACGGATCCGTGATCGTTCCGTGATCGCTCTGATCAAGGCTCGGCGGGGATGGCTTGCAGGGCTTCTTCCAGCTCCAGGAAGCTGGGCTGAGCTTCGCTCGGCACGTTGCCGCGGCCGATCTCGACGCTGATCTGGGCGGCGTTGCCGTGCAGGTGGGCGACCAGGACCGACTGGATGATCTTGTAGAACGAGCCCTCCTCGTCGACCACGGCGGTCAGGCGCGTGGCGAACGGTCCGACCAAGCCATAGGCCAGGAATACGCCCAGGAAGGTGCCGACCAGCGCGCCGCCGATCATGGCGCCCAGCACGGCCGGCGGCTCGGTGATCGAGCCCATGGTCTTGATGACGCCCAGCACGGCGGCGACGATGCCCAGGGCGGGCAGGGCGTCGGCCAGGCTTTGCAGGGCGTGGGCCGGGGCCAGGCCTTCGTGATGGTGCTTTTCCAGCTGCTTTTCCATCGCGTCCTCGACCTGGTGGGGATCTTCCAGGTTCATGGTCATCATCCGCAGGGTGTCGCAGATGAAATCGACGGCGAAGTGGTCCTTGATGATCTTCGGATAGCGCAGGAAAATCCCGCTCTCGTTCGGCTTTTCGATGTGGCTTTCCAGGGCGATGACACCCTTGGACTTCATCGTCTTGGTCAGCAGGAACAGCAGGCTCAGCAGGTCGCGATAGTCCGTGGTCTTCCATTTGGGGCCGGCGAAGACCTTGGCCAGGCCGCCGCCGGTGGCCTTGATCACCGTCAGCGAGTTCGAGATCAGGAACGAGGCGATGCCCGCGCCCAGGATGCACATCAGCTCGTGCGGGGCGGCGTGGAGGATCACGTCCATCTTGCCGCCGGAGATGATGAAGCTGCCGAACACGAGGCCGAAGAGCAGCACAATGCCGATGATCTGGAACATGACGAAGGGAGCCCCGGGGGTAACTTGCGCGCAGATCATCGCTGTTAATGCTTAATCCAAGGTGAGCGGGGGGGGCGAGCCCGTTGCGCCTATCGTCACACCCGCCTAACAGGTGTTTGACGTCATTTCGCGAGGCAAGCCGGACCTACCGGCGTCCGTGACGCGATTGTCGGGCTGGGAGGGAAGCATGAGCGTGGCGAGCCCGGACGTTCGTCTTGAAGACCGCGTCAGGGGCCGCGCCTTCGCCATCCTGTTCGCCGTCCTGCTGTCCAGCGCCGCCGGCAACACCGCGCTTCAGACCGTGTTGCCGGCCATCGGCCGCGAAGTCGGCATTCCTGACGTGCTGATCAGTTCGATCTTCTCGCTGTCGGCCCTGCTGTGGGGCGTGATGTCGCCGGTCTGGGCGCGGATGTCCGACAAGCGCGGCCGCAAGCCGATGGTGGTCCTGGGCATGGCCGGTTTCGCCGTGTCGATGCTGGGCTTCGGCTTCTTCATCCTGATGGGGCTGAAAGGCCTGATGGTCCCGCTGGCGGTGTTCGCCGGAGCGACTCTCTCGCGGGCGATCTTCGGCCTGGTCGGCAGCGCCTCGAACCCGGCGGCCCAGGCCTATGTGGCCGACCGCACGGCGCCGGCCGACCGCACCAACGCCATGGCCACCATGGCCTCGGCCAGCGGCCTGGGCACGATCCTCGGCCCGGCGGTCGCGCCGTTCCTGGTCTTCCCGCTGCTGACCCTGTCGGGGCCGATGTTCGCGTTCGCGTTGATCGCCGGCATCGTGCTGGTCGTGGTGATGCGCGGCCTGCCCGAAAGCCCCGACGAGATTCCCGAGCGCGGCGGCGAGACGGTTCACAAGCCCCGGGCCCGGGTGCGCTGGAACGATCGGCGGATCATGCCCTTCGTCATCTACGGCTTCCTGCTGGCCAGCGCCCAAACGGTGAACCAGCAGACCCTGGGCTTCATGGTCATCGACAAGCTGCAGATCTCGCCGGCCAAGGCGGCGGCCTTCGCGGGCGTGGCGATGATGGCCGGGGCGGTGGCCAGTCTGCTGGCTCAGTGGGGGCTGATCCGCATGCTGCGCCTGACCCCGCGCCAGTTGTTATGGCTGGGCGCGGGCTGCGCGGCCCTGGGCAATCTGATCGTCGCCTTCTCGCCAGACTATCACACCCTGGTCGTCGGCTTCGCCCTGTGCAGCCTGGGCTACGGCTTCGCCCGTCCCGGCTTCACGGCCGGCGCCTCGCTGTCAGTGGGCCACGAGGAGCAGGGGGCGGTGGCCGGGGCGATCAGCGCCATCAACGGCGCCTCGGTGATCATCGCCCCGGTGCTGGGCGTGGCGCTCTACAAGTGGGCCCATCCGTCGCCCTATCTGATGAATGTCGCGCTTCTGTTCGGCCTGGTCGCCTACGCCCTGATCGACCCGGTCATGCGCCGGGTCGGCGACGCCACAGCGCCCCGCGAGGCCCGCGACGAGGCCCAGGTGGTGGACGCCAGCTCGATCGACGCCTCGGGGCCGCACTGAGGGTCGGACCGCCTTAGCTGATGCCAGCTTGCGCCTTCAGCCGCGCCACCATGTCGGACGACAGGTAACCGTCGGCGGGCAGCTTGCGATCGGTTTGCCAGGCGCGCAGGGCCTTGCGGGTGCCGGCCCCGATCACGCCGTCGGCCGGACCGGGATCGAAACCCAGACGACTCAGGGCGATCTGGGCGGCCATGCGGTCGGCCAGACTCAGCGCCGACTCGACCGGCCAGGCGGTGACCAGGGTCCCGCCCCCGGCGAACCGGTCGGCCAACAGGCCAATGCCCAGGGCGTAGGAGGTGGAGTTGTTGTAGGTGCGGATCGCGTAGTGGTTGGGCAGGGTCAGGAAGGCCGGACCCGACCAGCCGGCGGGCAGGATCAGCCCGGCCGGCGAGGCGGCGTCGGCGGCCGTCCAGGGCAGGCCGTCGGCGCGCTTGACGCCCTTGGCCTCCCACCACGACGGGACCTCGCGCGGGCCCTCGGCCAGACCGTAGTCGAAGCCGGCCGGCAGGATCACTTCCTTGGCCCAGCCGACGCCGGGCTTCCAATCGCCTTTCTTCAGCAGGTTGGCGGCCGAGGCCAGGCTGTCGCTGTCGCTGCCCCAGATGTCGCGCCGTCCGTCGCCATCCCAGTCGACGGCGGTCGACAGATAGTTGGAGGGCAGGAACTGGGTTTGGCCCATGGCGCCGGCCCATGAGCCCTTGAGCTGCTCGCGGGTGTCCTCGCCCGAGGCGATGATCTTCAGGGCGGCGATCAGCTCGCCCTCGGCCCAATTGCGTCGGCGGCCGTCGAACGCCAGGCTGGCCATGGAGCGGACCACGTCGAAGTCGCCCTGAATCTTGCCGAACGCCGATTCCATGGCCCAGACGGCCAGCAGGATGTCGCGCGGCACGCCGTAGCGGGCCTCGATGGCCGGCAGAAAGGTCAGGCTGTCGCGCTTGGCGCGGCCCACGGCGACGCGGTCCTCGCTGATCACGCCCTTGATGTAGTCGCCGACCGGCTTGGAGAACTCCGGCTGGCGGCCGTCCAGCGAGATCACCTTGGGATTGGGCGTCACGCCGTCCAGCTCGCGATCCAGCAGCTGCTGGGTCAGGCCCGCGGCCAGGGCCTTTTGCTTGAAGGCGGCCAGCCAGGTGTCGAAGCCCACCATCTGACCCGAGGCCGGCGGGGCGGCGACCGCCGTGGGCGGGCCGGGCGGCGGGGCTGGTGGGGCGACCGACGGCGCCAGGGGCGCATTGGTGGAAGTGTCGGCGCAGCCGGCCAGCAGCAAAACGAGGAAAACGCGTCTATCCATCAAGGCAGGCTACCGGGGTTCGCGACAGAGCTGCAATCACAAGGGCGACAGAGCGGTTAAGGTTCCGGGACCTGGAGCGGTCCGAGGGTGACCGCCTCGAGCGCCGGCAACGTGCGCTGGCCTAATCGCATTGACTCCGGCGGTTGTCCTGCTTATACGCACGCCCTCCGAAACATCCCGGATGTTCCTTTCGCCCTCATGGCGGCCGTGAACCTCTCCGCCGAAGTATAGAGACGGTCATGAAGGTTCGTAGCTCGCTGAAGTCGCTGAAGTCGCGTCACCGCGATTGCAAGCTGGTCCGCCGCAAGGGCGTGATCTACATCATCAACAAGACCGACCCGCGCTTCAAAGCCAAGCAAGGCTAATGACGTCCGCTCGGCCTCCCAGGGCGCTGCTCTGGGATGTCGGCAACGTCATCGTGCGCTGGAATCCGCGCACGCTCTACGCGAAGATTTTCAAGGAACCGGCCGATCTCGACCGGTTCCTTTCGCATGTCGGGACCCTGGATTGGCACGCGGCGACGGATCGCGGCGTGACCTTCGCCGACAACATCGCCGCCCTCAGCGCCGAACATCCTCATCACGCCGAGCACATCGCCGCCTGGTGGGACCGTTGGTCCGAGATGTTCTCGGGGACGATCCCCGAAACCGAATCCGTCATCGAGGACCTGGCCGCGCGCGGCGTGCCGCAGTTCGGCCTGACCAACATGTCCCACGAGACCTGGGACGACGTGCGGGCCATGAGCCCGGCTTTCCGCCATTTCCGCGACACCGTGGTCTCGGGCCGCGAGCGGGTGATCAAGCCTGAGGCTCGGATCTACGAGATCGCCCTGGAACGCACCGGCCTGGAGCCGCCTGACCTGCTGTTCGTCGACGACAGTCTGGCCAATATCGAAGCCGCCACCGCCCTGGGCTTCCACGCGCACCATTTCACCGATCCGGCGATGCTGCGTGCGGCGATCGAGAAGCACGGCTTGCTCTAGCCGCGACGGCGCTTAAGTAGCCCTCATCCTGAGCCTGTCGAAGGACGAGGGCGGCTGGCGCGATGCGTCCGCCTCGTCCTTCGACAGGCTCAGGATGAGGCGGAGTGTTTGCTCCGCTCAGGGCCTGTCAGGAGTTGCCTCATGCACATCGGTTTCATCGGCCTGGGAGCCATGGGCAAAGCCATGGTCGAGAACCTGCTGGAGAAGGGCCACGTCGTGACGGTGTGGAACCGCTCGCCCGGCCCCGCCGCCGCCCTGGCCGCCCAGGGCGCGAAGGTGGCCGAGGCGATCGAGGACGCGCTTCAGGGCGATCTCGTCCTGTCGATCCTGGCGCACGACCAGGCGATCCGCGGCGTCCTGCTGGATGCCTTGCCCCGCGCCCGGTCCGGCCTGGTCCACGTCAACCTCGCCACCATCTCCACCGCCTTCACGCGGGAACTGACGGAGACCCACGCGGCGCTCGGCCTGGGCTATGTGGCCGCCCCGGTGTTCGGCCGTCCGCCGGTGGCCCGGGCGGGCGGGCTGAACGTGCTGGCGGCCGGCGCGCCCGACGCCGTGGCCAAGGCCATGCCTGCGCTGGAAGCCCTGGCGGCCAAGGTCTGGCCGATGGGCGAGGACCCCGTCCGCGCCAACGCCGTCAAGATCGCCGGCAATCTGATGATCGTCTCGGCCGTCGAGGCCATGGGCGAGGCCACGGCCCTGGGCGCCGCCCACGGCGTGCCGGCCGCCGACCTGCTGGACATGCTGACCAGCACGATCTTCGCCGCCCCGATCTACAAGATCTACGGCGCCATGATCGCCGAGGGCCGCTACCACCCGCCGGGCTTCGCCGCCGACCTGGCCCTCAAGGACGTGCGCCTGGCCCAGGCGGCCGGCGACGAGAAGGGCTTGGCCCTGCCGCTGGCCGATCTGGTCGAGGGCGGGCTGGAGACCTTGCTGTCGGGCGAGGGCGAAACGCCAGACCTGGCCGCCTTGGCCGAAGTCTCACGCGGACGTGTGGAAGGGCGTTAAAAGAAAAAAGAGCGGGGAATCCGCCTTCCACTCGGAGCCCGTTGCCACTAGGTTCCGCGCCTCTCATTTCCCCGCCTCGCGAGACATTTCATGGCCGATGACGCCGCCCCGCACGCCGACGTGCTCAACTCCACCGCTCAAGGCCAGCTCAAGAGCATCATCGACCGGGTCGAGCGCCTCGAGGTCGAAAAGGCCGAGATCGCCGAGCAGATCAAGGAAGTTTACCTCGAAGCCAAGGGCAACGGTTTCGACGTCAAGATCCTGCGTAAGGTGGTCCGCCTGCGTAAGACCGACCGCGCCAAGCGCCAGGAAGAGGACGCGATCCTGGACCTGTACCTTTCGGCCATCGGCGAGATCTAGGATTTTCACCCTCTCCCAGTGGGAGAGGGTGGACGCCGCCGCAAAGCGGTGGGAGGGCGAGGGGTTACGCCCTCACCGTTTTCTCTAGATGCCCTGCCGGCCCGCCGGTCGACGTTTTACCCCCTCACCCTTCCACGCCTGACGGCGCGGGTCCCTCCCTCTCCCCATGGGAGAGGGTTCGAGGAGGGAGAACTCAATATTTTTCCGCGTGCGTCCCGCCCTCGACGCCCGCTAGTCTGCCCGCATGCGCGCCAAGAAGCCGCCCGATCCTCGCGCTCAAGCGCGCAAGGCCGCCCTGAACGCGCTCAAGCGCGCCCAGCGCACGGCCGACAAGGCCGGGATCGAACTGTCCGAGTGGGAGGGTGAGTTCCTGGGCTCGGTCGCCCAGCGCATCCAGACCTACGGCCGCGCGTTCGGCGATCCTGAAAAGGGCGGCGCCGGTGAGGCCATGTCGGTCAACCAGACCATCAAGCTCAAGGAAATCGCCGCCAAGGCCCAAGGCGCGAAGAAGGGGGGCGAACGCAAGCCGATGTCCCGCGGCAAGGGTTTTGGCCGCCGCGACGCCGCGCGGTCGGCGCGCGCGTCTGAATCTCCGACGGACGAATGACCCGCCAGGCCAAGCCCCGCCTAGGGTGAAACCCGCGGAAATGGTGGGAAACGCCGCAACTTTGCGAAAATGGTCCCCGTTTCTCACCAAACACGGCTGTTCGGCGAACGGCGTTAGGTTTTCAGTAACGAAACGGGCCGAGAGTCCGGTCTCGCGTAAAGTATTGCTTTTAATCGATTTTGTCGTCCGTCTGCGCCGTAGAAAATGGCAGCGACTGACGCCGCGACAGCGTGACCGCGGTGGGGAGTCTCACGCCATATGGACAGCCCAAAGATGGCGAACACGATCTATGACTATCTGTTGAGGCGGAAGGCCGATCTGGAGGCGCGCATGCTGGAGGCCCAGCGGCGGGCCCAGGCGCCGTTCGAGGACGAGCTGCGGGCGCTCAGCC
>NZ_JBAPVS010000053.1:0-4028 GCF_049283275.1 Caulobacter sp.
AGTCGAGCTTTGGAGCGGACAAGTTCGACGTCTACACCGGGAACGCCAACCCGGAGCTGGCGCGGAACATCTGCCGTTACCTTGGCATCGACCTGGGCCACGCCGAGGTCTTCGCATTCGCCAACGAGAACATCTTCGTGAAGATCCTGGACAACGTCCGCGAGAAGGACGTCTTCCTGGTCCAGCCCACCTGCCACCCGGTCAACCAGTCGATCATGGAGCTCCTGATCATGATCGACGCCTTCAAGCGCGCCAGCGCCGGGAGGATCACGGCGGTCGTCCCGTACTACAGCTACGGGCGCTCCGACAAGAAGGACCAGCCCCGCGTCCCGATCACCGCGCGCCTCATCGCGGACATGATCACGGTCGCCGGCGCCGACCGGGTCCTCACGATGGACCTGCACCAGGGCCAGATCCAGGGCTTCTTCAACATCCCGGTGGACGAGCTCACGGCCGTCCACCTCCTCTCCAACTACTTCCTCCAGAAGGCGATCCCCGACATCGTCGTCGTGACGGATCTCGGCTTCGCGAAGCGCGCCCGGGCCTTCGCCGAGCTGCTGGATGCGCCGCTCGCGATCATCGAGAAGCGTCGCGTCGGGAACCAGGACCGCGCCGAGCTGCTCAACGTCATCGGCGACGTCCGCGGCCGGCGTGCGATCATCGTGGACGACGAGATCGACACCGCGGGCACGCTCATGGAGATCGTCCGGGCCCTGTTGCGGGAGGGCGTCGAGGACATCTACGCCTGCGCCACGCATGGAATCCTGTCCGAGGGTGCGATCGAGCGGATCGCCGGCGCACCCATCATCGAGCTCGTGCTGACGGACTCCGTCCCGCTCCCCCCCGAGAAGCGGGTTCCCAAGATCACGACCCTCTCGGTGGCCCCCCTGATCGGCGAGGCGATCCGGCGGATCCATCGGGGCGAGTCGGTCGGTGCGCTCTTCAGCAGCGAGGCCTCGCTCACCCAGGAGATGATCCTCTGGGAGGACGGGGTCGAACAGGCGCTGGACTCCCGGACCGGCGTCACCCGCCCCCCCGGGCACCTCACGACGGGGCACGACCCGGACCATCCGGCCGAGATCGCCGGCCCGGGCCCGGCCCGGACCTTCGGAGACCGATGACCCTCCAGCTCCACCAACCCGACGGCGAGGGCGGCCTCGCGCCCCGCACCGAGACGCCCAGGGACTGGCGGACCCAGCTCCGCTCGCCGCGCTGGCACGTGGCGCCCCTGGCGAACCGCGAGATGAACCCGACACGCACCTGGGTCGCGGTCCTCTTCTGGCTGGCGCTGGGCGCCCTGACCTTCGCCCTGCTCATCGCCGGGTATGGCTCCGGGTTCTGGAAGTAGCCCCCGGTTGCCCGGCCGGACCGGGAACCGGGTGAGCGGCGGCCGGCCGGAGAAGCCACGCCTATACTGACGGTCCCATGGTGCTTGGCTTCCTCTCCCGTTTCGTCGACTCCAACGACCGCGAGGTCCGGCGCCTTCAGCCGCTCGTGGACGCCGCGAACGCGCTGGAGCCGGAGCTCCGGGACGAGTCCGACGCGCAGATCCGGGCCCGGATGGACGAGGTCCGGGCCGAGCTGGCAGAGCTCCAGGAAGGCTTCGGCCCCGGCCAGGACGAGCGCGACGAGGACGACCCAGCGCGCCGCCGCGACCTCGAGACCGAGCGCCGGAAGAAGGAGACCGAGAAGCTCCAGGCGGCGCTCGACGACGTCCTGCCGGAGGTGTTCGCAGCCGCCCGCGAGGCGATGCTCCGGACGCTCGGGATGCGCCACTTCGACGTCCAGCTGATGGGAGGAATCGTCCTCCACCAGGGCAAGATCGCGGAGATGAAGACGGGCGAAGGCAAGACCTTCGTGCCGACGCTTGCCGCGACCCTCAACGGCCTCACCGGGCGGGGCGTCCACGTCGTGACGGTGAACGACTACCTGGCCCGCCGCGACGCCCAGTGGATGGGGCCGATCTTCCACTTCCTGGGCGTCTCGGTGGGGGTCGTGGTCGGCGACGAGGCCTACCGCTTCGAGCCCGGCTACCCCACGACCGACGAGCGGCTCATCAACCTCCGCCCGTGCTCGCGCCGCGAGGCCTATGCGGCCGACGTCACGTACGGGACGAACCACCACTTCGGGTTCGACTACCTCCGTGACAACCTCGTCACGGAGCTGGACCAGCGGGTCCAGCGCGGCCACCACTTCGCGATCGTGGACGAGGTGGACAACATCCTCATCGACGAGGCGCGCACCCCGCTGATCATCAGCGGCCAGGCCGAGGAATCGGCCGACCTGTACTTCCAGTTCGCCCGTCTCGTGCCCCGCCTCAAGGCCCGCCCGGAAGGCGACGAGGAGGGCGGCGACTACTTCGTCGACCTCAAGGACCGCGCGGTCTCGCCGACCGAGGAGGGGATCGCCAAGGTCGAGCAGTGGCTCGGCGTCCAGAACCTGTACGACGATCCGCGGCTGACGCGCTATTTCGACGCGGCGCTGAAGGCCCACGCGCTGTACAAGCGCGATCGCGACTACATCGTCCGGGACGGCGAGATCGTCATCGTCGACGAGTTCACCGGTCGCCAGATGCCCGACCGGCGCTGGAGCGAGGGCATTCACCAGGCGATGGAGGCGAAGGAGGGCCTGCGCGTCCAGCGCGAGTCCGTGACCCTCGCCACGGTCACGTTCCAGAACTACTTCCGCCTCTACGCGAAGCTCGCCGGGATGACCGGCACCGCGATGACCGAGGCCGAGGAGTTCCACAAGATCTACAAGCTGGAGGTCGTCTCGATCCCGACCAACCAGCCGATGATCCGCGACGACGAGCAGGACCTGGTCTTCCGCAACGAGAAGGGCAAGTACAAGGCGCTCCTCGAAGAGATCGTCGAGATGCGGGAGGCGGGCCGGCCCGTCCTGGTGGGCACGGTCAGCGTCGAGAAGTCCGAGATCCTCTCCGAGCTCCTCGAGCGGAGCGGAATCAAGCACGAGGTCCTCAACGCCAAGTTCCACGAGAAGGAGGCGCCGATCGTGGCCCAGGCGGGCCATTCGGGCGCGGTCACGATCGCGACGAACATGGCGGGCCGCGGGACCGACATCATGCTCGGTGGCAACCCGGCGGGCCTGGCGTCGGAGCTCCTGCACCGGCGGGGGCTGAACCCGGCCGAGGTGGACAAGGCAACCTACGACGACGCCCTCGCCGAGGCAAAGGCGACCTGCGACGCCGACCACGACCGGGTGGTCGCCGCCGGCGGGCTCCACATCATCGGCACCGAGCGCCACGACTCGCGCCGGATCGACAACCAGCTGCGTGGGCGCGCCGGCCGGCAGGGCGACCCCGGCTCGTCGCGCTTCTACCTCTCGCTCGAAGACGACCTGATGAAGCGCTTCGCCTCCGAGCGGGTGGCGGGCCTCATGGAGCGCCTCGGGCTGGAAGACGACGTGGCGATCGAATCGCGCCTCGTGAGCCGGACCATCGAGAGCGCCCAGACGCGGGTCGAGGGCTACAACTTCGACATCCGCAAGCGCGTCGTGGAGTTCGACGACGTCATCAACAAGCAGCGCGAGACGATCTACGCGGAGCGCGACAAAGTGCTCCGCAACGAGGACCTGACCGAGACGGTCGACGCGTTCCTCGGCGAGGAGGTGGACGCGCTCCTGGCCACCTACTGCGCCGCGGAGCTCCCCGACGACTGGAACATGGAAGGGCTCGCCGCCGCGCTCCACGCCATGGGCCTCGACGGGCCGGGGACCTCGGAGGACGAGCTCTGGGAGATCGGCGGACGGGCGGCGCTCGCCGGCCACCTGCGCGACCTGGCCGACGCCAAGCTCGAGGAGAAGTCCGCCGAGGTCGGCGCCGAGGACTGGCAGATGATCGAGCGCCTGGTCCTGCTCCGGACGATCGACTCGCTCTGGGTGGAGCACCTGACGGAGCTCGACGACATGCGGCGCGGCATCGGCCTGCGCGGCTACGCGCAGCAGGACCCGCTCAACGAGTTCAAGAAGGAAGCGTTCAACCTGTACGACCAGCTCGGCGAGCTGATCCG
>NZ_JBAPVS010000054.1:0-3948 GCF_049283275.1 Caulobacter sp.
GGCCCGAGGCCGGCTTGGGTCCGGTCCAGGCCAGGGCGAGGGCCTGCGCGCCCAGGGCTCGGGCCTTGGCGACGGCTTCGGCGGTCCAGGCGGCGCTGGCGGGGTTGAGCTGGTGGTCGACGGTCAGGCTGACCACCGCGCGGCCATGGGCGCGAGCCCAGGCCAGGGTCAGGATCAGCAGGGCCAGGCTGTCGCCGCCGCCGGAAAAGCCGACGGCCAGCGGCGCGGAGGCGTTCGGACGCAGGCGGCGGTCGAGGGCGGCGGTGAAGGGGGGAAAGGTTTCGATCATGGGCCCTCCCCTAATTCCGCTCATCCCGGCATTCGCCGGGATGAGCTGATCAAGAAAATTCGGCCCCTAAGCCGCGCACTTGGCCTGGACGCGCGTCGTCGCGGCCCTGGAGGTCACCGCGGCGGGGGCCTTGGGGTAGCGCCGGGCCAGTTCGTCCAGGGTCTTGCAGGCGTCGGCGGGCTTCTTCAGGGCCACCAGAGCGCGCGACAGCTTCAGCACCGCGTCAGGCGCCCAGTTGGTTTGCGGCCAGCCGCGCACCGCGCCCAGATAATTGCCGGCGGCGTCGCCGTAAGCCTCGCGCACGAACTGGGTCTCGCCCAGCCAGTAGCGGGCCTCCGGGGCCTTGGCGCTGTCGGGGAAGGCCTCGACATAGCCGGCGAAGGCCTGTTCGGCGCTGCCGTAGTCGCCGTCCAGCAGCAGTTGGCGGGCCGATTTGAAGGCCGCGCCTGGATCGCCCGAGGTCGGGGCGGACGTCGCCGCCGCCGCGGCGGTGTCGGCGTTGGTCGTCGCGACCTCCTGGTCGGCGAGGCGCTTTTCCAGGGCGACCAGGCGCTGCTCCAGCGCGTCGGCCCGGGCCTTCTGGCCGTCATTGGCCTGACGGGCCTGGTCCAGGTCGTGGGTCAGGGTCTCGTTCTGGCCGTTCAGCTTGGTCAGGGTCTTTTCCAGGTCGGTCAGCCTTTCCGACAGCGCCGCGATCTGGGCGTCGGTTTCGGCGGCCTGCACGACCACCGGCTTGCCGGTGTCGCGGCCCTGGAAGACGATCGCGCGCAGTTCGCGGACCACCTTGTCCATCTTGTCCAGACGCTTGGCCGAGCGATCGTCCAGCGGATCGGGCATGGCGGTCTGGGCCCAGGTCAGGGCGGGCACGGCGGTCAACGCCAGGACGGAGGCGAGCAGAGCGGCTTTCAGCTTCATGTCGGCGATTATGCCCCGGTTGCGGACAAAAGTGCGGCCAAAACAAAAGCCCTCCCCCTTTGATGGGGGAGGGTTGGGCGGGGGTGACACGGCCGTACAGCGGAACCGCCGCGTCGCCCCCATCCCCAACCCTTCCCCCATCAAGGGGGAAGGGAGCTTGCTAACTATCGCGCGCCGTCGGTGATGGCGGTGCGGGCGTTACGGTTCTTGGCCCAGGCGTCCTCGCCATCGCCCGGATCGATCGGGCGTTCCTTGCCGTAGGACAGGGACTCGATGCGCGACCCCGAAACGCCTTGGGCGATCAGGACTTCACGCACGGCGTTGGCGCGGCGCGCGCCCAGGGCCAGGTTGTATTCGCGGGTGCCGCGTTCGTCGGCGTTGCCTTCGATGCGCACGCGCACGGCCGGATAGCGGTTCAGCCACTGGGCCTGGGCCGCCAGAACGGCTTGGGCGTCCGAGCTGACGTCGTAACTGTCGGTGGCGAAATAGATCCGCTCGCCGATGTTGATCACGAAGTCCTGCACCGTGCCCGGCAGCGGGCCCTGATTGACCGGCGACGGCGGAGCCTGGGGCTCCTGGGCCGGGGGCATGGGTTGCGTCGGCTGCGGCGGCGGAGCCGCGGGACCCGCGGGCTTCGGCCGCGAAGCACAGGCGGCGAGCGAGACGGTCGCCAGACCGATCATCGCCAGTCTAGCGACGCGTTGGGTGTCGAAGCTCATCCAGTTTCTCCTCAAGTTCACAGCCAAGGTTCATATCTCTACCGCGTCAAGCCTTTGCGGTGGCGCGCCAAATGTACCTATCGCCTCACAATGGCGACAGATTGTCGCACACCCTCCTGTTTTCACCTGCGGAGTGAACGTCGGATGAACGACTCTAGGCCCAACGCGCTTTTACGGTGAAGGTTTCGAAAAAGTCGCGCGGATCAGTCCAAAAGCGGCGACCAGGCCGGGTCCGAGGCCGCGCCCTGATAGGCGGCGGGGCGAAGGATGCGGCCGGTGACGTCCACCGTCCACAGCCGCGAATTGCCGCTGGAGGCCTCGCGCGAGAACATCAGCACTCGGCCGTTGGGCGCCCAGGTCGGGCCCTCGTCCAGATAGCTGGTGGTCAGCAGGCGCTCGTCGCCGCCGTCGGCGTTCATGACGCCGATGTGGAATTGCCCGCCGGTCTGCTTGGTGAAGGCTATCAAGTCGCCGCGCGGGCTCCACACCGGAGTGGTGTAGCGGCCGCCGCCGTACGAGATGCGCCGCACCCCGCTGCCGTCGACGTTCATGATGTAGATCTGGGCCTGGCCGCCGCGGTCGGAGTTGAACACGATCTTGCTGCCGTCCGGCGAGAACGAGGGCGAGGTGTCGATCGACGGATCGGTGGTGATCCGGTTCGACTGCCGGCTGCGCAGGTCCATCACATAGATGTCGGAATTGCCGCCCTTCTCGACCGAGAAGGCCACCTTGCCACCGTCCGGCGAGAAGCGCGGGGCGAAGACCATGCCGGGGAACTTGCCGATGGTCTCGGTGCGGGCCGTCTCCAGATTGGTCAGATAGATGCTCGACCCCGTGGGCCGCAGCGCCATGTAGGTGATCTCCTGGCTGGTCGAGGAGAAGCGCGGGGTCATGACGATGTACGAGCCGTCGGTCAGGTACTGCGGATTGGCGCCGTCCTGGTCCATGATCGCCAGCTTCTTGATCCGGGCCACCTTGCTGCCGCTCTCGGCGACGAACACCACGCGGGTGTCGAAATAGCCCTTCTCCCCGGTCAGCCGCTCATAGACCGCGTCGCTGATCTTGTGGGCCACGCGCCGCCAGTTCTCGGCGGTCGAGGTGAACTGCAGGCCCAGCAGCTGCTGCTGGCTGAAGGTGTCCCACAGGCGGAAGTCGACGCGCAGAACGCCGTCGGCGCCGACCGTGATCTGGCCGTTGATCAGGGCCTGGGCCCCGGTCGCCTGCCAGTCGGGGAAGCGCGGCTGGACGTTCACGTCGGCCAGCTTGTCGGCGACATTGGCCACGTTCAGCGGCTGAAAGAGCCCCGAGCGTTCGAGATTGCCGCTGATGACCTGCGAGATCTCGGCCCCGCGCCCGCCGCCGGAGAAGGCCGGGACGGCCACGGGCAGCGGCTTGACCGCGCCCTTGTCGATGTCGACCTCGATCTGGGCATGGGCGAGCGTCGGCGCGACGGCGGCCAGGGGCAGCGCCAGAACGGCGGCGGCGGCCAACCCTTTGAAGACGGACTTCAGGTTCATGCTCGGCGTCCTCCCTATCGCGCCGCGCAAGCGTCGCGCGCCTTGAAGTTCAAATTGAGTTGCTGGCCATAATAGTCCGGCGGCAGGCCCTCGAAGGGCGCCGACTGGTAGACCGCGCGGATGGCCCGGTCGGCGGCGGCCTTGACCACCGGATCGGACGAGCGCCCGGCGTCGCCGGCGCTCACCTGGCCGACGATGCGGCCGCCGGTGGCCAGCTTGAAGCTGACCTTGACCTGGATGGCGGCCCCGCCCTCGACCTCGCAGTTGGGATTCCAGCGGCGCTGGATCTCGTCCTTCATGCCGTTGATGGCGGCGGCCTGCAGGCCGGTCATGGCGCCGGCCCCCGGACGGGCCTGTGTGGCGGTCTCCGGACGGGACGGACCCCGGGCGGCGTTGGCCGCCGGCTTGCCGGACGCCTTGGGCGTCTTGGCCAGGGTCTTTTCCAGCGAGGCGAAGAAGTCGGGCTCGGGCTTGGCCTTGACCGGCTTGGTGGGGGTCGGCTTGGGGC
>NZ_JBAPVS010000055.1:0-4993 GCF_049283275.1 Caulobacter sp.
GCGCCGGGGATGGTGTCGCCGGTCAGCTTGCCCCGGATGGCCTGGGCGGTGGCTAGGTCGCCGGCGGCGAGGGCCGCGCGGGCGAACAGGACCGGATCTTCCAGCGGCGCGTCGGCCTGGGCCAGGGCGGCGATGGCCGGCAGCTGGGTCTTGGCGGCGGCGGTGAAGGCGGTCAGGCCCTTGCCGGCGCGCAAGGCGGCCAGGATCTGGGCCGGGGACGCGGCCAGGTCCGCGGCCGCATCGGCGGGCTTGAGCATGGCCTTCAACGCCGGCGAGGCGGTGGCGAGAGCGGCGGCCGACGACACGTCCAGGCCCAGCTTGCGCGACAGGGCGTAGTTGACGCCGTTGCCCAGGCTGGCCGCGCCCGCCGGCGTGCCAGACAGCAGCGCGCTCATCAGTCGAGCGTAGTCGGCGTCCTTGGTCTGCGAAGCGGCCAGGCCGAAGGTCAGATGGGCCGTGTCCTGCTGACCCGCCAGGACCTGGCAGAAGGCCCGCAGGCGCAACCAGTAGGCCGCGCCGCGGTCGACGCTGAGCGCCTCGCCGATCTTGCAGGCCTTGTCGTCGGCGCCGGTGATCAGGGCGGCCTCGGCCGCCGCCATCGACAGCGGACCACTGGCCGCCACGCCCGGGACCCGGTCGAGCACGGCGTCCGCGCCCTTGGCCTCGCCCAGGGCGATCAGGGTCATGGCCCGCATCGCGCCCAGCTCGGGGTCGTCGCCGATCCCGGCCGGGGCGTTGGCGCCGGTGGCCAGCACCCGTCGCGCCAGAGCGGCCGCGGCGGGCGACAACGGCTTGGCCGCCAGCTTGGGCAGGGCTTCCTTGACGACGCCCGGCGAGGCGTCCTTCCAGAGGTCGGCCGAAAGACCCGTCTCGGCCGCCGGCGGCGAGAACAGGTCGGGCGCGGCCAGGGACTGCACCTGCACCTGGGCGTTGGCCTGAACGGTCAAAAACAGCGTCGCCGCCAGGGCGATGGCCGAACAGGTCGCGAGTCGCAGGGAAGGAGCCATGGATCAACTATGCCGCAGGACAGGGGTTGGCGAAACTTTTCGCCCTGGACGACACCCTGGACGCGCCTTTGGTCCAAACCTTGGCGGGAGGCCTCGCCCTCGTGTAAACCGCCAGCAGGCCATGACCGACGATCCCGCCCCCTCCCGCCCCGAAGTCGAGGACCCTGCATTCCAGGGTCCTGACCCGCGCGCCGCCCTGCGCCGCAAGACCATCGTCCTGGTCGGGCTGATGGGCGTGGGCAAGTCCAGCGTCGGCCGCCGCCTGGCCACGGCGCTGGACCTGCCGTTCCGCGACGCCGACAACGAGGTCGAGGCCGCCGCCGGCCGCTCGATTCCCGAGATCTTCGCCGAGTTGGGCGAGCCGGCCTTCCGCGACGGCGAGCGGCGGGTGATCGCCCGACTGCTGGACGAGCCGCCGCATGTGCTGGCCACCGGCGGCGGCGCCTTCGTCAATCCCGAGACCCGCGCTCTGATCAAGTCCAAGGCCGTGGCCGTCTGGCTGAAGGCCGACCTGGAGCTGTTGGCTCGCCGTGTCGGCCGCAAGGAGGGCCGCCCCTTGCTCAAGGGCCGCGACCCGATGGCGGTGCTGCGCGAGCACGCCCAGCTTCGTTATCCCGCCTATGGCGAGGCCCACCTGACGGTGGAGACCGGCGACACCGCCCACGGCGTGGCGGTCGAGGCCGTGATCCAGGCCCTGAGGGGCTATCTGCAACCGTCCGAACAGTCCGAAAGCGAGTCGACGTGATCACCACCATCCCCGTGGGCCTGGGCGCGCGCGCCTATGACGTGGTCGTCGGGACCGGCCTGATCGACCGGGCGGGCGAGCGCATCGTCCCGTTGCTCAAGCGCCAGCGCGTGGTCATCGTCAGCGACACCATCGTCGGCGAGCACCATGGCGAACGGCTGGCCAATGCGCTGGAGCATGCGGGGATCGCCACCGACGTGATCCTGGTCCCCCCCGGCGAGGAGACCAAGAGCTTCGAGGGCCTGGCGGATCTGTCGGACCGCCTGCTGGCCCTGAACCTGGAGCGCGGCGACATGGTCGTGGCGTTCGGCGGCGGGGTGGTCGGCGACCTGACCGGCTTCGCGGCCGCGATCTACAAGCGCGGGATCGACTTCATCCAGATCCCCACCACCCTGCTGGCCCAGGTGGATTCATCCGTGGGCGGAAAAACCGCCATCGACACGCCGCGCGGCAAGAACCTGATCGGTGCCTTCCACCAGCCGCGCCTGGTGCTGGCCGATCTGGACATCCTGGCCACCCTGCCCGCCCGCGAGATGGTTTGCGGCTATGCCGAGATCATCAAGTACGGCCTGCTGGGCGACTTCCCCTTCTTCGAGTGGCTGGAGGCCAACGTCCAGGCCGTGCTGGACCGCGACACCTCGGCCCTGGTCCGCGCCGTCGGCCGTTCGGTGGAGATGAAGGCCGAGATCGTCGCCGAGGACGAGAAGGAGGTCGGCCGCCGCGCCCTGCTGAACCTGGGCCACACCTTCGGCCACGCGGTCGAGGGCGAGATGGGCTTCGGCGACGCGCTCAAGCATGGCGAGGCCGTGGGTCTGGGCATGGCCCAGGCGTTCCGCTTCTCTGTGCGCCAGGGCCTGTGCTCGGCCCAGGACGCCGTCCGCGCCGTGGCCGCCATCAAGGCCGCCGGTCTGCCGACCCAACTGTCGGACGTCCGCGCCGCGCCGTTCAGCGCCGACGCCCTGATCGCCCATAGCGCCCAGGACAAGAAGGCCGAGGGCGGCCTTTTGACCTTCATCCTGGTCCGCGGCATCGGCGACGCCTTCGTGGCCAAGGACGTGGACCGGCAGGAACTGCGGGCGTTCCTGATCGAGGAAGGCGCAGTCTAGGGCTTATCGCCATTCAGCGTCTGAGACGAAAACCTCGTCCCCCAAGTGCTTTTTGGCGACAAGCTCAGGATGAGGTTTTTCTACCGCCGGATTCGAAAATGGTCCTCATCCTGAGCCTGTCGAAGGACGAGGACCACGCACCGAGCGTGAATGTCGATAGGCTCTAGGGTCGGCGACAGAGGCGATTCATGTGATCGTCACGGGCCGGCGCGTAGTCTTCACCGTGTCCGGCGCAGCCGATTTGGGGAACGACATGAAGCCGCCCGTCAAACGCCTGACTGATCTGAAGCCGTCGTCCGCCCCAGCCGGGGCCTATGCCCGGCCGACGCCGATGGTGGCGCGGCGCAAGACCGCCAAGGTCATGACCGCCGAGGAGAAGGCGGCCTTCCTCGCATCCCGGCCGGACCTGGCCCCGAAGTCCTGAGCGACCCCGCCAACGACTGGGGCCAACGACTGGGGTCGACGATTTCCGTCACACCTCCCGTTCGACGCCGGCGCGTCGTACAACCCTTCCATGATCCTGACCGCCATCCTCGGCCTTGCGCCGATCATCATCGCCCTGCTGGCCGTTTCGGCGCTGTTCTCGGCCGCCGAGACATCGCTGACCGCCGCCTCCCGGGCCCGCATGCACCAGCTGGAGCGGGAAGGCGACAAGCCGGCCAAGCGGGTCAACAAGCTGCTGTCCGACCAGGAGACGATGATCGGGGCGGTGCTGCTGGGCAACAACCTGGTCAACATCCTGGCCTCGGCCCTGGCGACCCAGGTGCTGACCGCGGCCATCCCCGGCCCCTGGGGCGTGGCGGCGGCGACCGGCGCGATGACCGTGCTGGTCCTGGTGTTCGCCGAGGTGCTGCCCAAGACCCTGGCCATCCTGAAGTCCGACGACGTGGCCCGCTTCCTGTCGGCGCCCACCCTGCTGGTGGTGCGGGTGTTCGGGCCGATCATCTACACCATCCAGTGGATCGTCCGCCGCACCCTGCGCGTGTTCGGCGTCAGGCTGGACATGGAGGTCGACGTGCTGGCGGCCCACGAGGAGATCCGCGGCGCGGTCGAGTATCACCACTCCGAAGGCGGGGTCGAAAGCGGCGACCGCCGGATGCTGGGCGGCGTGCTGGACCTGTCGGACATGGACGTCTCGGAGATCATGGTCCACCGCAAGTCGATCACCTTGATCGACGCCGACCTGCCGGCCCGCGACTGGGTGGCCGAGGCCCTGGAGGCCCAGCACACCCGCATCCCGCTGTATCGCGACAACGCCGACAACATCGTCGGGGTGCTGCACGCCCGCGACCTGCTGCGGGCCCTGGCCGCGGCCGAGGGCGGCGTCGACAGCCTGGACATCGTCGCCATCGCCCGCGAGCCGTGGTTCATCCCCGACACCACCAAGCTGAAGGACCAGCTCAACGCCTTCCTCAAGCGCAAGAGCCACTTCGCCCTGGTGGTCGACGAATACGGGGCCCTGCAGGGCCTGGTGACGCTGGAGGACATCCTCGAGGAGATCGTCGGCGAGATCGACGACGAGCACGACACCAGCGTCGCCGGCCTGCGCGCCCAGGCCGACGGCTCGGTGCATGTCGACGGCGACGTCAGCGTCCGCGACCTCAACCGCGCCATGGACTGGGACCTGCCCGAAGGCGAGGCGGTGACCATCGCCGGCCTGGTCATCCATGAGGCGCAAACCATTCCCGAGCCCGGCCAGACCTTCATCTTCCACCATCACCGCTTCCAGGTGCTGCGCCGCCAGCGTAATCAGATCACCGCCTTGCGGATCAGCGCCCGCCTCGACGAGGGCGAGCGATAGAGACCGTGGGCGGATAATGGGAACCAAGCCCGGCGACAGGCGTTATCACCACGCCCAACTTGGGCGTGGCGGGGGTTAGGGGCTTAGGTGTTGGGTTCGGTCGGGGCGGAGACGCGCCCACAGCTTGATCAGATCGCCGAACTGACCGCGCAACTGGCGACCACGCGCGCCTTGCTGGACGGAGAGCTCAACCGCGCCCGCGCCCTCACTCGCGTTGGCGACGCGATCGGCTCGGGCGGCGTCGTCGAGGTCATCCGCGCCACGGTCCAGGGCGCCGTCGACCTGACCGCCGCGGCCTTCGGGGCCTTCTACGGCGTCGACGGATCCTTCGGCC
>NZ_JBAPVS010000056.1:0-9395 GCF_049283275.1 Caulobacter sp.
AGCCTGGCGCCGGCGACCTGCCCGGCCGGCCAGAGCCCCGGCCGCACCGCCCAGCTGTTCTTCGGCCGCAACATCGGCGATCAGGTCGGCGTCTCCGAGGCCGATTTCCAGGCCTTCATCGACGCGGAGGTGACCCCCCGTTTCCCCGACGGTCTGACCGTGCTCGACGCGGCGGGCCAGTGGCGCGGCGCCGGCGGCGTCATCGGCCGCGAGCCGTCCAAACTGCTGATCCTGGCCCTGCCCGGCCGCGCCGGCGGCGAGGACAGGCTGAACGCCGTGAGCGCGGCCTATCGCCGGCGGTTCTCGCAGGAGGCGGTGTTGGTGATCACCCAACCGGCGTGTCTGGGATTCTGAGCCGACCCAAAGCTCTCTTCCAAGCTTTTTGGCGAGCCCTCTTCTAAACACAACCAAAGGACGCTATCGTCGCCCAACACAAGGGGAGGGCGACATGCTCGACAGACGCACGATGCTGGGCGCAGGTCTCGCCGCCGCCGGAATTTCCACCGGCTTGGGCGCGGATCAAGCGCTGGCCCAGTCGGTCCGCACGCGGATTTCCTGGCCGGCGTTCGTGAACACCCCGTCCTATGGCAAGTTCGTCGCCGCCGTGAAGAAGATGCGGGACAACAAGAACCCCTCTGATCCCAACAGCTGGGTCTATTGGGCCAACATCCATAGAAGCTATTGCCCGCACGGCATCCCCTATTTCCTGACCTGGCACCGGGGCTACATCTTCCGGTTCGAGCAGCAGATCCGGGCGATCTCGGGCGATCCGGGCTTCAACCTGCCCTACTGGGACTATTACGCCAACGCCAACCTGCCCCGGGAATTCACCACCCCGGGCGACGCCGGCAACCCGCTGTGGACCCGGCGCACGAACACCAATGTCTCGGCCGCCCTGGGCTTTGGCTTCACCCAGCCGCAATACGTCAACTTCCCGCGCAACTGGCCCTCGGCGATGGAGCCCCAGATCGAGAGCCTGCCGCACAACCAGGTGCACAACATCATCGGCGGGGTCATGCCCACCATGCTGTCGCCGGAGGATCCGATCTTCTGGGTGCATCACGCCAATATCGACCGGCTGTGGTGCGCCTGGATCTCGGCGGGCGGCGGGCGGACCATGCCGGCGACCAGCGATCCCTACTGGAGCGGCGGGTTCAACTACGGCCCCACCACCCAGGGCGTGCCCAAGGTCCAGACCCGCGACACCTCGACCTTCGGCTACGTCTATGACAACCAGCGCCTGCCCCGGCCGCCCGCCCTCAGGACCCCGGCCCGCCCGATGCTCCGCGCCGTGCCGATGAACGCCGAAAAGGCGATCGACGGCGTGATCTCGCTGGGCGACAGCCAAGGCGCCCTGACCCTGGACGACCGCTCGTTCAGCGTCAGCGTCCCCCTGGGTCCGCAAGGCCGGCTGAAGGCCGGCGCCCTGGCCGAGGCGGCGCCGCGCGCTCCCGCCCCCACCGAGCTGAACGTGGTGCTCGACGAGGTGGCCCTGACCGAGATCGGCAAGGACGGCGGCTATTTCTACAAGGTCTATGTCAACCTGCCGACCACGGGCGGCGCGCCCGAGGAACGGCATCTGATCGGCACGGTCGGGGCCTTCGAGATCGCCGGAGCTCTGCACCATCCGGAGGGCGGCGAGCAGCACGCCGACCACGCCGAAGGGGGCAAGGCCAAGCTGGTCCTGCCCGCCACCGACGTACTGCGCGGCCTCTCGCCGGGTCAGCTCAGCCAGCTGGTGGTGTCGTTCGTCCGCGTCGACGGCGCCAACGCGCCCAAGGGTCCGGCCATCACCATCGGCGACTTCAGCGTCCAGGCGACGTCGCCGACGCGGTAGGGCGGTAGGGCGGTAGAGCGCCCTACTTTCCATACCCCGTCATGCTCATCGGCCGGTCCTTCGCCCCTGAGGCCCAGGCCTTGTTCGGCGTGGCGCTCATGGTGAAGACCAGCTCGCCCCCGGCCCGGATCTCGGCGTCGCGGACGAAGCTCCGCGTCAGCGGTCGACCGTTCAGGGTCACCGAACCGACGTAGGGCGCGGTGTCCGACAGCCCCACGGTCCGCACGGTGAACCGCTTGCCGCCCTCCAGGTTCAGCACAGCCTTCTCCACGAACGGCCGGCCGATCACATATTCGTTCGAGCCCGGCGCGACCGGGTAGAAGCCCAGCGAGGTGAAGACCAGCCAGGCCGACATCTGGCCCAGGTCGTCATTGCCCGACAGGCCGTCGGGCGTGGGCTTGTACTGGCTCTTGACGATCTGGGTCAGCCGGGCCTGGGTGCGCCACGGGGCGCCGGCATAGTCGTACATGTAGGCCACGTGGTGGCTGGGCTCGTTGCCGTGGATGTACTGGCCGATCAGGCCGGCGATGTCCTCGGCGTGGGAATAGTCGAGCTTGGAGTTGTCGAAGTCGAACATGGCGTCCAGCTTGCGCACGGTCGCCGCGTCGCCGCCCATCAGGCCGACCAGCCCGCCCAGGTCCTGCGGCGCGAACCACGAATATTGCCAGGCGTTGCCCTCGGTGTAGTCGGAGCCATAGTTGATCGCGGTCGGGTCGAACGGCGTGCGGAACGTCCCGTCGCTTTTCCGGGCCCGCAGGAAGCCGGTCTTGACGTCGAAGCTGTTCCTCCAGTTCCCGGCCCGCTTCTCGAAGGTCGCGGCGATGTCGTTGCGCCCCATGGCCTTGGCCATCCGGGCGATGGTCCAGTCGTCATAGGCGTATTCGACGGTCTTGGAGGCGGCTTCCGGCTCCCTGTCGATCGGCACATAGCCGAGCTTCATGTAGTCGCCCAAGCCCCCGTAAGGAGCGTAGGTGGCGCTCTTGACCATGGCGTCCAGGGCGGCCTTTTCGTCGAAGCCACGGATCCCCTTCAGGTAGGCGTCGGCGATCACCGGCACGGCGTGATAGCCGATCATCGTCCAGGTCTCCTGGCCGTGGAACTGCCAGACCGGCAGGATGCCGTAGGGGCTGACCTGCTGCGAGGCGATCAGCGAATTGACGATGTCGCTGTTGCGCTTTTCCGGCTGGACCAGGGTCAGCAGCGGGTGCTCGGCGCGGAAGGTGTCCCACAGCGAAAAGGTCGAGTGGAAGGTGTAGCGCTTTCCTTCAGAGGTTTGGGCCTCATGCACCTCGTTGTCCAGACCCCGATAGCGGCCGTCCACGTCGCCGAACACGCTGGGCGCCAGCAGCGTATGGTAGAGGGCGGTGTAGACGCTGGTGCGGGTGTCGGCCGGGGCGGCGATCTCGACCGCGCCCAGGGCCTTTTCCCAGTCGGCGCGCGTCCGGGCCCGCAGGCCGTCGAAATCAAAGCCCTTCTCGTCGCTGGACAGGTTGAGGACCGCGCCCGCTTCGCTGACCGACGAGATGGCCACCTTGGCCACCAGCGGCCCGTCGATCACCCCGAAATCGAAGACCCCGACCAGGGCCCGGCCCTCCATCTGGGCGCGATCGAAGGCGGTGCGGCCCGGCTGGGCGAAGCCCTTGTAGGGGACGTTGTCTTCGGTGTTGTACAGCGCCTTGCCGACCAGCGGCCGGTCGAAGCGGAGGGCAAAATAGAGCTGGCGGCCCGGGGCCCAGCCGCGGGTCTCGCGCATGCCGGTGATCGTGCCGTCCTCGGCCACGCGGATCCGCGACCAGCTGACCTTGCCCGGATAGTTGTAGATCGAGGTGCGCAGGTCGAGCAGCACCTGGGCCCTCGCGCCCTTGGCGTAGCTGTAGCGGTGCAGGCCGGTGCGCAGGCCGGCGGTCAGCTCGGCCCGCACCTGGCTGTCGGTCAGGGTCACGGCGTAGTAGCCGGGCTGGGCGATCTCGCCGTCGTGCGAAAAGCGCGAGCGGTAGCCCGAGCCGGGCTTATCGGCCTGGCCCGGCTCCAGTTTCGCCTCGCCGCTGACCGGGGCCAGCAGGATGTCGCCCAGGTCCGAATGGCCCGAGCCCGAGAAATGGGTGTGCGAGAAGCCCAGGATCGTCGGGTCGGTGTAGCGATAGCCGGCGGCGCGGGCGTAGCTCTGCTTGAACGGCAGGATGTCGGTGTCGGGGGAAAGCTGGACCATGCCGAACGGGGCGACCGCGCCGGGGAAGGTGTGGCCGTCTCCGCCCGTGCCGATGAACGGGTCGACGGCGTCGTAGGGCGAGGTTGCGGGGGTCTTGTCCTGAGCAAAGGCGGGCGACGCCGACAAGGCCGCGATCGCGGCCAGCACCAGTCCAAGACGCATGGGATTCTCCTCCGACTTGGCCGCGACCCTAGCGGGGGAAAGAGCCGGGCGTCATCCGGTTTAGGAAGTTTGGTTTCGTAAATCCGCCTCAGAACAGGGCCACGGGAAGGATCAGACCGACGAAGGCCACCATCGCCAGCAGCAACGCCCCGATCGCCAGCCCCGCCGCGCGCAACGGCCCGATCCGCAGGCGGACGGCGAACCAGCGGGTCTGGGCGGTCAGGAACCAGGCCAGCCCGGCGAGCATCAGCAGGAGGCCGTAGACGTTGGGGATGTCGTGGCGCTGGAAGATGATTCCGCCGCCGATCATGATCACCGCGCAGGGGCTGGCCAGGTAGCACTGGGCGTAGAACGGCGGACGCAGGCTCGCGCGTGACAGCCGCACGCCCTGGCGATGCAGCAGGAGCAAGGCGGCGATCAGCGGGATCAGGCTGAAGATCAGGGCGCGGAACAGGGCCGCGTTCTGGGGCGAGCCCAAGATCGCGTGCTGCAGGCTCCCACCGCCGGGAATCTCCCGAGGAAGGTGGGCGGCCGTGGCGATCAGGTTCATCAGCACCACGGTGATCAACAGGAACAGCGGCGGCGTCAGGGCGTCGTCATAGCGCCCCTCCTCGTCGTCGCCCTGCTCGGCGTCGGAATAGGCCATGGTCTCCAGCGGCCGGACCAGCACCCGCCACAGGGTCAGCGGATAGAAGACCAGCCACGACGTCGCCTCGAACAGGAACTCCTCGAAGCTGCGCAGGAGTTTCATGAAGTCCATGCGGGTCCTCGTTTGGGCGTTGCGTCCGGGGGACGGTGGCAGGGAAGGCGCCGGGCGTCTATGCGGCGAACCCTTGCCCCCTACGGACCGCTTCGCGGTCGTCTTCCCCCACAGGGGGAAGAGCCTGCCTTGGCGGACTCGGCGCGAAAGCTCCGCCCCCTCTGGGGGCGGACAGACCGCGAAGCGGTCAGGTGGGGGCAAGTGTTCACCGGCACGGCTTCTCGCTCTCACGCGGTTCACCGCTGAGCTTGATGGGAAGGGTGCGAAGCGCCCGGGCCTCGCCCGGATGATTGGCAGTTGTAAGTACCGTTTCGACGAAGTTCAGACGCTTCGCGCGGAACCGTTATCCGGAAGCCTTCGGATCGCGGATTTTTAACCCGCTCCGATGGAGGCCCCCGACGGGCAGGACGTTGGCGCGTCCTGGACCGCCCGGGCGATTTCAGCCCGGGCCTGTTGACTTGATCCGCCTATCCAAAGCGCCGGAGCTTCGTCGCGGCTAGGGCGAACCTGCTCCAACTCCAACCCTGGAAGTCTCCGAGGAGACACGGCGGACAAGCTTTCCGCTCGTCCACCCCCGAAAGCCGCATCGGTCCCCACCAGCCCCGCTAACACCCCCACCACCCTTTCCCCATTCCCCACACGCCCCAAAGCGCCTAGGTAAGCCTCACTCTGAGCATATCGGGGGGCATATCCGGGAACGGAGGATGGCATGGACGACGCGGGCATGAGCTTGCAGGCGACGATGACGGCGATGGGTCAGGCGGCTCGGCAAGGGGCGCAGGCCCTGCGCGTGGCCACGCCAGCCCAGCGCACCGCCGCGCTCCAAGCCATGGCCGCCGCCATCCGCGCCGACGCGCCCGCGATCCTCGAAGCCAACGCCCGCGACCTGGAAAAGGCCGGGGCCGGCGGCCTGACCGCGCCGATGGTCGAGCGGCTGATGCTCAATCCCGAACGCCTGGAAGGCGTGGCCGCCGGCGTCGAGGCCGTGGCCGCCATCCCCGACCCGCTGGGCGTGGAGACCGCCCGCTGGACGCGTCCCAACGGCCTGGACATCGCCCGGGTGCGCACGCCCATCGGCGTGATCGCCATGATCTTCGAGAGCCGGCCCAACGTCACCGCCGACGCCGCGGCGTTGTGCGTGCGCTCGGGCAATGCGGTGATCCTGCGCGGCGGCTCCGAATGCATCCATTCCAACCTCGCCATCCACGCCGCGATCGTTAAAGGGCTGAAGGCGGCGGGGATCTCGACCGACGCGGTGCAGATCGTCCGCACCCCCGACCGCGAGGCGGTGGGCGCGATCCTGTCGGGCCTGAACCGCACGATTGACCTGATCATCCCCCGGGGCGGCAAGAGCCTGGTCGCCCGGGTCCAGGCCGAGGCCCGCGTGGCCGTGCTGGGCCATCTGGAGGGCCTGAACCACGTGTTCGTGCATGCGGCGGCCGATCCCCAGAAGGCCGTCGAGATCGTGCTGAACGCCAAGATGCGGCGTGTTTCCGTGTGTGGCAGCGCCGAGACCCTGCTGGTCGACCGCGCGGTCGCCGGCGCCCTGCTGCCGACCCTCGCCGACGCCCTGGTCAAGGCCGGCTGCGAACTGCGCGGCGACGACGCCTCGCGGGCCATCGCGCCCGCCATGACGCCGGCGACCGAGGCCGACTGGACCACCGAATATCTGGCCCCGATCATCTCGGTGGCCGTGGTCGACGGGGTGGAGGGCGCGGCCGCCCACATCGCCGCCTACGGCTCGGGCCACACCGACGCGATCGTCACCGAGGACGTCGCGGCGGCCGAGCGGTTCATCGCCCTGGTCGACAGCGCCATCGTGCTGGTCAACGCCTCGACCCAGTTCGCCGACGGCGGCGAGTTCGGCTTCGGGGCCGAGATCGGCATCGCCACCGACAAACTCCATGCCCGCGGTCCGGTCGGGGCCGAGCAACTGACGACGTTCAAGTATGTGGTTCGCGGGACCGGCCAGACTCGTCCCTGAGGCCGGCCGGCCTCCCGCGCAAAGGCTTGGGTTCCACCTGGAGCCGGGCATGCGCGTGGGTCTGTTCGGCGGCAGCTTCAACCCGGCGCACGAGGGCCACGCCCACGTCGCCGAGACCGCCTTGCATCGCCTGCGGCTGGACAAGGTGATCTGGCTGGTCTCGCCGCAGAACCCGCTGAAGTCGTCGGCCGAGACGCGGCCGCTGGCCGAGCGCCTGGCCGGGGCCCGCAAGTGGGCGCGGGGCGCGGGGATGATCGTCTCCGACGCCGAGACCCGCCTGGGCTCGCAATACACGATCGACACCCTGCGCGTGCTGCGGGCCCGCTATCCGGGCGTCAAGTTCGTCTGGATCATGGGGGCCGACAGCCTGGCCACCTTCCACCGCTGGCGCGGCTGGACCCAGATCATGCGCGAGGCGCCCGTGGCGGTGATCTCGCGGCCGTGGGCGGCCCTGAAGGCGCGCACCTCGCCCGCCGCCCGCCGCTTCGCCTTCGCCCGCCGCCCGGCCAGCGAGGCCTCGATCCTGGCCGACGCCACCGCCCCCGCCTGGGTCTATCTGACCGGCCCGCTGAACTTCGCCTCGTCGACGGCGCTGCGCGGACGGCAGACGAGGGGATGATCCCTCTCCCCTTGCGGGAGAGGGTGGCCTTGCGAAGCAAGGTCGGGTGAGGGGTCTCTCAGAACGCGCCGGACGGGCCTTTCAACCCCTCATCCGTCAGCTTCGCTGACACCTTCTCCCGCAAGGGGAGAAGGATTTCGCACCCCTCGAATCGCCCACCTCCACGTTCCCCCTCATCTTTTCGAGTCTTCCGTGCTATGGGAGCTATTGCGCGAACCCCATCAAGGAGCATTTCCGCTGCGTAGCGACCCCGCGCCAAGTGCGCACGAGGGAACGGTTTCCCCCGAAACCTCGACTCAAGAGACCGCCCTGGACCTTAATATCAAGGCGCTCGAAACCCTGATCCTGTCGCGTCTCGACGACGACAAGGCCCAGGACATCGTCCACATCGACCTGACGGACAAGAGCTCGGTCGCCGACAGCCTGATCGTGGCGTCCGGCCGTTCGCACCGTCACGTCGGCGCCCTGGCCGACCACATCATCCGCGCGCTCAAGGAGAGCGGGTTCGGCAAGGCGCGGGTCGAAGGCCTGCCGCATTGCGACTGGGTGCTGATCGACGCCGGCGACGTGGTGGTCCACCTGTTCCGCCCCGAAGTCCGCTCGTTCTACAACATCGAGAAGATCTGGGCCGTCGACGCGCCGCACCGGATGGCGTCGAACTAAGCTCGCTTGCGGGTCCGCCCTCGTCCCCCAGCTGTCTTTTGGCGACAAGCTCAGGATGAGGGCTACTTTGCCCACATTGGTGTTTTGCCTTTGAGATCCTCATCCTGAGCTAGTCGAAGGACGAGGTCTCAACGCACCCATGAAGATCACCATCCTCACCGTCGGAAAGCTCGGCCGCATGGTCGAGGCGCAGCTGGCCGTGGACTACGCGTCCCGGGCCACCGCGTCCGGCCGCGCCCTGGCGCTGGGGCCGGTCGAGATCGTCGAGGTCGAGGCCAGGAAGCCCGGCAAGGCCGCCGAGGCCGAGGTGCTGCGCCCGCACCTGGAGGGCGCCTATGTCGTCGCCTGCGACGAGCACGGCAAGGTGCGCCCCAGCCGGGCCTTCGCCGATCATGTGGGCCGGCTGCGCGACGACGGCCACCGCAAGGTCGTGTTCCTGATCGGCGGCGCCGACGGCCTGGATCCGTCGATCCTGAGCACGGCCGACGAGACCCTGGCCTTCGGGCCCCAGACCTGGCCGCACGCCCTGGCCCGCGCCATGCTGGCCGAGCAGATCTACCGCGCCGTCACCATCCTGGCGGGCTCGCCGTACCATCGGGATTGAGTTCTGATCCGCTCATCCCGGCGAACGCCGGGACCCAGATGCCGTATCTGGGCGGGGGGTCCCCGAGTTCGGAGCCCATCCAATCAGCCGCACCACTATAGGATCTGGATCCCGGCGTTCGCCGGGATGAACGGAGTTAGAGGGCGACGCGAGAACCGGTTGTCGCTGCAACCCAATCCGGGCATTCATCCTCCCATGTCGCGCCGCGTCGTCCTGATCACCGCCAGCCTGCTGAGCCTCGTGCTGGGCGGCGTGACCGTGGTCGCGGCTCAGGTCGGCCAGAAGGCCGCCTCAAGCCAGAAAACACGGGACGAACAGGCCGCCGCCGAGACCCGCCGCGAGATCGTCGATCTGCGCGGCGAGCTGGACGCCCTGGGCCGTCGGCGGGTCGACGCCGGCGACGACGTCGATTTCAAACGCGCCCGACTGGAAGCCCTGCACCAGCGCGAGTCGGCCCTGACGGCGCAGCTGGGCCGCGACCGGGGCCAGTTGGCCCGGCTGCTGAGCGCCCTGCAGCTCTTCCGCCGCGATCCGCCGCCCGCCCTGCTGGTCAGCCC
>NZ_JBAPVS010000057.1:0-1798 GCF_049283275.1 Caulobacter sp.
TGACGTTCTCTGTGCCGGCCTCAACCAGGATGGCCTCGACCACGCCTTCATCGACGGCTTCGACTTCCATCGTCGCCTTGTCGGTCTCGATCTCGGCGATCACGTCGCCGGCCTTGACGGTGTCGCCGACCTTGACGTGCCACTTGGCGAGGGTCCCCTCCTCCATGGTGGGCGACAGGGCGGGCATCAGGATGTCGATCGACATTGAGCTTCTTCCTCAAGCGTTCGGGACGGCTTCGACCAAAGTGGTCGGCGTCCATTTGGCCTTGCGACGGGCAAGGCGTTGTTCGTCCGTTTCGTCGTGATAGTCCAGCCGTTCAGGCTCGCGATCGGCGAAACCCGGCAGGTCGGTCCCCACGACGTTGAGGGTGGCGTAGGCCTGGCCCTCGTCCTCGATCATCGCCGCCACGTAGACGGCGCATTCCCGGCAGATCAGGAAATCCACCGCCCGCCGCCCGAACCGGTAGCGCATCAGCGATCCCGGCGCGGCGGTGATGTGCAGGCGGCTGCCTGGATCGCTGGTCGTCCGCGCGCCCTGCCGACGGCAGAACGAGCACTGGCAGGCCCGCAAGGCCAACTCGGCCACCGGCTTGCCGGGATCGAGCTGCACATGCACCGCGCCGCAATGGCAGAAGCCGTTGAGGGTCTGGGTCATGAGAAGCTCCCTGCCCGCTCACACAGGCCAGGGCCCAGGCGAGCGGGTCGGGCGATCACCGGTAGCAGACCGTCTTGGCCGCCTTGACGATCTTGGGGACCGACGGCAGCGACAGGGCTTCCAGGTTCGCCGCGTAGGGCAACGGCACGTCTTCCTGGTGCACCCGCAGCGGCGGGGCGTCTAGGTAGTCGAAGCCGAACTCGGTGATCCGGGCGACGATCTCGGCGCCGACGCCCATTGGGCCCCAGCCTTCCTCGACGGTCACCAGACGATTGGTCCGCTTGACGCTTTCCAGGATGGTGGCGTGGTCCATCGGACGGATCGTGCGCAGGTCGACGACCTCGGCCTCGATGCCTTCCTTGGCCAGCTCTTCAGCGGCTTGGAGGGCGAAGCCCACCATCCGCGAATAGGTGGCGATGGTGACGCTGGGACCGGTGTGGCCTTCGGCGACGAAGCGACGGACCTTGGCCTTGCCGATCGGCACGATCCAGTCCTCGACGTCGGGGATGTCGAACTCGTGGCCGTACATCATCTCGTGTTCGAGGAAGACGATCGGGTTCGGGTCACGGATAGCGGCCTTCATCAGGCCCTTGGCGTCAGCCGCGTCGTACGGCGCGACGACCTTCAGGCCGGGGACGTTGCCGTACCAGGCCGCGTAGTCCTGGCTGTGTTGGGCGCCGACCCGCGAGGCCGCGCCGTTAGGGCCGCGGAACACGATCGACGACTTGATCTGACCGCCCGACATGTAGAGCGTCTTGGCCGCCGAGTTGATGATCTGGTCGATCGCCTGCATGGCGAAGTTCCAGGTCATGAACTCGACGATCGGCTTCAGGCCGGCCATGGCCGCGCCGACGCCGAGGCCGGCGAAGCCGTGCTCGGTGATCGGGGTGTCGATGACGCGCTTGTCGCCGAACTCCTGCAGGAGGTCGCGGCTGACCTTGTAGGCGCCTTGGTACTGGGCGACTTCCTCGCCCATCAGGAAGACCTTGTCGTCGCGGCGCATCTCTTCGGCCATGGCGTCGCGCAGGGCGTCGCGGACCGTGATCTTCTTCATCGGCGTGCCGGCCGGGATTTCCGGATCGGCGAAAGTCGAGGCGGCCGAGATCGGGCCACCAGTCGCCGGAGCAGCAGCGATGGGAGCCG
>NZ_JBAPVS010000058.1:0-15933 GCF_049283275.1 Caulobacter sp.
CTGTAGACCACCGACAAACCGTCGTGGGCGGCGTTCCTAAACACGATTGCCTGGGACTCGGTCAAGTCCAGTTCCATGACCGCCATGGAAACAGTCATGATCTTCAGCGAGGACTGGGTTTCGGCGATGATCATGCCGGCCGGCGCGCCGGCGGGGTGATTGTCCTCCGCGCTCCAGTCGTCGTCGTCGGCCTCGTCGCTGTCGGGGGCCCGCAGGACATACATCGCGGCGTTTTCCGCCTGCTTGGCGGTGGCCGCGATGGAGTGGCTCTTAAGTCGTCGCTTGTAGCGCCGGATGCGCGTCTCGATCTTGGCCAGGGCGGCGTCGAAGGCCGCGTGGGCGTCACCGCCCGAACCATGGCTGATCAGCTGCTGGCCCGAAGCCAGCTTGACCGAGCAATCGACCCGGAAGGCGAAGCCCTCCTTGCTGATCACGACCTCGGCGTCACCGCCGCGGTCGAAATACTTGCCGATGCTCAGGGTGATTTCGTCGGAGACTCGCGCTCGCAGAGCCTCGCCAACGTCGACATGCTTGCCGGAGATTTGGACTTGCATGGCTTATCAACGCGCCCGTCCAAGCCCGGTGTCAAGCGTCGCCTAAACGACTTAAAACAGCCCCGGAATCATGTGCAGGAGCCGCTCGACCGCCGCGGCCACGACCCCGGCGCTGACCACCAGAAGACCCACGCTGATCGTGGCCATCAGGTAGCCCAGCAGGACCATAAGGCCGTCGCGCTGCAGCAGGGCCAGGGCCAGGACGGCCACGGTGGCCCCGGGCGCCAGGTTGCCCAGCGGGATCGGCAGGACCAGCACCAGGGCCAGCAGGGTGCAGACCACGCCGATCAGCCGCTCGCCGACCGAGCCGAACAGGATCTCCAGCCGCGGGCGGGTGACCAGTTCCATGCGGCGGACGATCGGCGACAGCTTACGGAACAACCCGCGCAGATCGTCGCGCTTCAGGGGGTGGTGGATCAGCTTGCGCGGCAGCCAGGGAATGTCGGAACCCCAGGCGATCTGCGGGGCCAGCAACAAGATCGGCAGGCTGAGGATCGTCGAGGAGCCCGGCGGCAGGGGCAGGCAGTTGAGCAGGCCGAAGACCAGCAACATGGCGCCGAAGGCGCGGCTGTCGAACTGCTCCAGCATCTGGCCGACAGTGATGACGGGGCGCGTGTCCTCGCCGAAACTCTCGATGACGTCGGACAGGCTCTCGGTGGTCATGCTTCGCCTTTGGTCGCGCTGTCACAGAACGCGGAGCACAGCCGTTCGCACCATGCGGTCAGGCGGTTTGCTTGATCAAGCGCCGCCGTTCGACCGATGACGGAATTCGCAGGGCGTCGCGATATTTGGCCACCGTGCGGCGGGCGATGTCGACGCCGGCCTCTTTCAGGATCTCGACGATGCGGTCGTCGGAATGGACGTCGGCCTCGGTGCGCTCGGCCTCGACCAGGCCCTTGATCTTGTGGCGCACGCTGGCGGCCGAGTGGGCCTCGCCGCCCTCGCTGGACTGGATGGCCGAGGTGAAGAAGTATTTCAGCTCGAACACCCCGCGCGGGGTGGCGATGTACTTGTTGGAGGTCACCCGGCTGACCGTCGACTCGTGCATGCCGATGGCGTCGGCGACGGTCTTCAGGTTCAGCGGCCGCAGGTGCTCGACGCCGTAGGCCAGGAAGCCGTCCTGCTGGCGGACGATCTCGCTGGAGACTTTCAGGATGGTCTTGGCCCGCTGGTCGAGGCTTTTGACCAGCCAGTTGGCGGTGGCGAAGCTGTCGGAGACGAAGGTCTTTTCCTGGTCGGTGCGCGCGCCCTTGCTGACGCGGGCGTGGTAGCGTTGGTCGACCAGCACCTTGGGCAGGGTGTCGGTGTTCAGCTCCACGTGCCACAGGCCGCCGGGCGTCTCGCGCACATGGACGTCGGGCACCAGGGTCTGGGGCGGGTCGGCGTGGAAGGCCGCGCCGGGCCGAGGGGTCAGGGCGCGGATCTCGGCGACCATCTCGCGCAGGTCCTCGTCATCGACGCCGCAGATCTTGCGCAGCGCGTTCATGTCGCGCTTGGCCAGCAGGTCCAGATTGTCCAGCAGGGCGGCCATGCAGGGGTCGTAGCGGTTGACGTCCTTCAACTGCAGGGCCAGGCACTCGCGCACGTCGCGGGCCATGACGCCGGCCGGCTCGAAGCCTTGCAGAGCGGTCAGCACCGCCTCGACAAAGGCCAGGCCGCAGCCCAGGCGCTCGGCGACCTCGTCGAGGTCGGCCCGCAGGTAGCCGGTCTCGTCGACGGCGTCGATCAGCACCCCGGCCACCACGTTCTGGGCGGGCGACAGGCCGGCCACGGCCAGCTGCCCGGTCAGGTGCTCGATCAGGGTCGGCGGGCGCGACAGGGCGCCCTCGTAATGGTCGTCGCTCTCGAAATTGCCGCCGCCGCCGGTGCGCGACCAGTCGATCTGGCCGCCGGCCTGCTCGGCCGCGGACTCGGCCCCATCCACGCTCGGGCCGTCGCCGGTGGCGCGTTCGCCGGGCGAGAGATCGTCGGGCGCGGCGTCCATCTGCTGGCTGGCGGCGCTGTCGGACACGGCGTCCAGGCCCAGGTTCTCGGTCGGGCGGTCGGCTTCGTCAGCCGCGCGTTCGGCCCCTTGTTCAGAGTCCGGGGGGCCGTCGTCGCGTTGGAGCAGCGGATTGCGCTCGAGCTCGGCCTCGACGAAGGCGTCGAGTTCGAGGTTCGACAGCTGCAGCAGCTTGATCGCCTGCTGAAGCTGCGGCGTGATGACAAGGCCTTGGCCTTGCCGAAGCTCCAATCTGTGGCCGAGAGCCAATGCGCCCTCCTGGGCAAATCAACGAACTGTTGATCGCCATTGAAAGGCCAGTTTGGTTAACGGGGCGCGAACGCCAGCAAAAAGCGGGCCACTGCGACCATCCGCCCAAAAGGATGTTGGTTTTTTCCGCCGAGTTTCAACAAACTGCTGAAAAGATGAAGTTCTATCGCGCGCGCTCGGAAACGAAAAAGTCCGCGCGCTCGATTGTCGAGGCGCGCGGACTCTTGAAACTTGCCGGGCGCGGGCGCTGCGGGGTCGAAAACTCCGACCCCGGGGCCTTAACGTTCGTCGAAGCTGTCGCCCAGATAGACGCGGCGGACCTCGGGGTTGTCGACGATCTCCTGGGGCGAGCCTTCGAACAGCACTTCGCCGGCGTGGATGATCGAGGCGCGATCGACCATCTGCAGCGTCTCGCGGACGTTGTGGTCGGTGATCAATATGCCGATGCCGCGGTTCCTCAGATAGCTGACCACCTCGCGGATGTCGGAGATCGCCAGCGGATCGATGCCGGCGAACGGTTCGTCCAGCAGCATGAACGACGGCTCGCTGGCCAGGGCCCGGGCGATTTCCACCCGGCGGCGCTCACCGCCCGACAGGGCGACGGCCGGCGACTTGCGGATGTGGGTGATCCGCAGCTCTTCCAGGATCTCGGTGACGTGCTCGCGGGCCTTGCGCTGATCCTTCTGGCGCATCTCGACCACGGCCATGACGTTCTGCTCGACCGTCATGCCCCGGAAGATCGAGGCCTCCTGGGGCAGATAGCCCACGCCCATGCGGGCGCGCTGGAACATCGGCTGGCTGGTGATGTCCTCGCCGTCCAGATAGATCGAGCCGTAGTCGGCGGCGACCAGGCCGGTGATCATGTAGAAGCAGGTGGTCTTGCCGGCGCCGTTGGGGCCCAGCAGGCCCGCGACCTCGCCGCGCTTCAGGCGTAGGGAGACGCTCTTGACGACCGGGCGGTCGCCGAACGACTTGCCGATGGCGTCGACGACCAGACCGTCGGAGGCCGCGTCGTTGACGCGCGGGGATTGCATCGAAAACGCCATGGGTTCCTACGGCTTGCCGGCGGGCTTTTTATCGTTGTCTTGCTTGGGATAGACCACCGCCCGCACACGCGTCTTGCCGCGACCCGTGGCGTTGGATTCCATCTTCACGTCGTTGGTCTTGGTCTTGATCGTCATCCGATCGCCCCGCGCCACGTCCTGGCCTCGGATGGCCACGACGTCGCCGGTGACCACGATGGTGTCGGTGGCGTAGTCGTAGACGGCGTGGTCGCCGCGCACCGACTGCTCCGGCGTCACGTAGAAGACCTCGCCGTCGGCCTCGACGCGGTCGACGTCGCCGCAGTCGTTGCCGCCGTTCGGGCTCGCCGCCGACGCGGCCTTGCCCGGCTTCGCGCGGCGATTATAGACGGTCATGGTCTCGGCCCGCATGCGGGCCTTGTCCTGCAGGACCTCGACCGCGCCGCGGAAGATGGTCTTGCACTGGCTGTTGATGACCTCCTGCTCGTTGGCGGAGATGTCCACCGGCGCGCTGGAGTCGTTGCCGCGGGCGGCCGTCTGGGCCATGGCGCCGCCGCCCAGCAGACCGGGCAGCAGGGGCCCGCTCAACAGGCTGAAAGCGATCGCCGTCGGCGCCATCCATCGATTCATCAACCACGTCCTCATGTCTATTCCTGAGCCGTCCCGGGTTTTTGCGCCGGAACCGCCTGGCCCGTCTTCCCGTCGATCCGAGCCCGGACGCCGCCCCGGAAGATGATGCGGTCACCCTTGTCATATACGGAGTAGGCGTTGGATTGCACCTGTCCAGTTGGACCTTCGCCTTGCAGCGTGGTTTCGCCGGTGGTGTTGCCGTTGCGGGTGTCGACCAACGCCTCGTCCGAGGCGAAGCGGTAGCCCGCGCCGTCGTCCATGCGGACATTACCGTACAGCTGAAGCTTCCACGTGTCTTCGCGATAGACGCCGCGATCGGCGGTGGTGCGCGTGGGGGCGGGGCTGCCCACGCCCAGGGTCAGGGTCGGCGCGTCCAGGAACACCTGCTTGAGGTCGTTCTCGTCGCGCACCGCCGAGCGGGCGGTGATGATGAACGGCTTGCCTTCGCTCGACTGGCCGTAGAAGCGCGGCGTGACCATGCGGATCTGGGCCTTGCCCGCGGACGAACGATGGTCGGCGGCGGTGAAGGATCGCCAGGCCACCTGGCTGACGACCGTCGCCAGCAGGGCGACCATCGCGATGGGCAGCACCACCCGCGCCAATTTGACGCGGCGCGAACGGCGGCGCCAACGCTGCAAGTCCCGCCCGTAACCCGCCCGATCCGCCTCGAGGGTGGTCATGCCTCCGGCCTCAGCTGTGCGCGAAGATGTCGACGTCTTCCCAGCCGGCCAGGTCCAGGGCCGCGCGGTGGGGAAGATAATCGAAGGCGGCCCTGGCCAGCGCCATGCGGCCCTCGCGCACCAGCATGGCGTCCAGGCGTTCGCGCAGGGCGTGGAGGTGCAGCACGTCGGAGGCCGCATAGGCGACCTGTTCGGGCGTCAGCTTCGCCGCCCCCCAGTCCGAGCTTTGCTGAACCTTGGACAGCTCGACGCCGATCAGCTCGCGCGTCACGTCCTTCAGGCCGTGGCGGTCGGTATAGGTGCGAGCCAGCTTGCTGGCGATCTTGGTGCAGTACACGGGAGCCGTCATGACCCCCAAGTGCAGCAGGAACATGGCGATATCGAAGCGGCCGAAGTGGAAAAGCTTCACCACCGAAGGATCGGTCAACAGGCGCTTGAGGTTGGGGGCGTCGTAGGTCGAGCGGTCCAGGCGCACCACGTGGGCGTCGCCGTCGCCCGACGACAGCTGGACCACGCACAGCGGGTCGCGGCCCAGGCGCAGACCCATGGTTTCGGAATCGATGGCGACGGCGGTCGCGCCGGCGAAAGCGCCGTCCGGAAGGTCGCCTTCATGCAGAAAATTGGCCAAGTCCGTTCGTCTCCGCGCCTCGGTCTCGTCGCGCGGACGCTGCGAATTCCCGACACGTTTGAATAGTGGGGCGCCGACCCTGTCGGCCGGATGAACAGGATATCTAACGCCTGGCCACAACCGTCGCTAGACCCCGGGGAGGGACCAGGACCGTTTTCTGCGTATTGTCTGGAAGCTTTCGAAGCCCTGAAGCTTCGGCGCCACCCCGACCTTCTTTCGAAGGTTGGTAGGGGGTGGTGCCCAGGAGAGGACTCGAACCTCCACGACCTTTCGATCACTGGCACCTGAAGCCAGCGCGTCTACCAATTCCGCCACCTGGGCCTGCGGGGCGATCCGTGGACCGCCGCGAGGCCGGGACGTTTATGCAAAGGTCCCGGCCGCGTCAATCGCTTAGTTGCGCATTTCGTTGCGATTGGTCGCGGGGTCGTCTATCCCCCGACCCACGAGTTTAGGACGAGGTTGATTATGCAAGGTCTGGTCACGGTGTTCGGCGGCTCCGGCTTCGTCGGCGGCCAGGTCGTACGGGCGCTCGCCAAGGCGGGTCATCGCGTGCGGGTGGCGGTGCGCAATCCGAACCTGGCCTACAAGATGCGCATGCTGGGCGATGTCGGCCAGATCGAGGTCGTGCAGGCCAATGTCCGCAACGCCCCGTCGGTGGCCCGCGCCGTGGACGGCGCCGAGGCGGTGGTCAATATGGTCGGCGTCCTGTGGGAAAGCGGCCGTCAGAAGTTCCAGACCCTGCACGTGATGGGCGCCAAGACCGTCGCCGAGCAGGCCAAGGCCGCCGGGGTCAAGCGCCTGGTGCAGATCTCGGCCATCGGCGCCGACGCCGAGTCGCCGTCCAAGTACCAGCGCACCAAGGCCGAGGGCGAAGCCGCCGTCCGCGCCGCCTTCCCGGGCGCGGTGGTGATCCGCCCGTCGATCGTGTTCGGCGCCGAGGACAAGTTCTTCAACAAGTTCGGCCAGATGGCCGCTCTGTTCCCCGCCCTGCCGCTGATCGGCGGCGGCGAGACCAAGTTCCAGCCGGTCTATGTCGGCGACGTCGCCCAGGTGGTGGCCAAGGCCGTCTCGCACCCGGCCGCCGAGGGGCTGACCTACGAACTGGGCGGTCCGACCGTCTACAGCTTCAAGGAAATCCTGGAGATGATCCTGCGCGAGACCGGCCGCAACCGCGTGCTGGCTCCGATCCCGTTCTTCGCGGCCGGCCTGATCGGCAAGCTCGGCGACCTGTCGCCGATCGCCCCGCCGCTGACGTCGGACCAGGTCGAGTCGCTGAAGGCCGACAATGTCGCCAATAACGGCCTGCCGGGCCTGGCCGAGGCCGGCGTCGTCCCGACCGCCGTCGAGGCCGTCGTGCCCTCGTACCTCTACCGCTACCGCAAGGGCGGCCAATACGCCGAGGTCCCGGCGGGGGCGTTCTAATTTCCCGATCCTTCTCCCCTTGCGGGAGAAGGTGGCGGCGTAGCCGCCGGATGAGGGGTCTCTCAAAAGCAAAAGCCGCGACCGGTCTTTCGACTGGGCGCGGCTTTTTCGTCTAGCGGTCGGGGACGCGCCCTTGCGGTGTGTCCCCACGTCTTGGCGCGGCGCTTGCTGTTGGGGACACGCCGCAAGGGCGTGTCTCCGGTGGGCGACTAACGCGGCACGTAGATCAGCCCCAGCCCGATCACCCCCACCACGATCCGCCACCAGGCGAACGGGGCGAAGCCGCGCTTGCCGATGAAGCCTATCATCGTCTTGACCACCAGCAGTCCCGACAGGAACGACACCACGAAGCCGACGGCGATCGTGCCGGCGTGGCTGGGGTCGATCTGGTCGTAGCTCTTGAACAGGTCCAGGGCGAAGGCGCCGACCATGATCGGGATGGCCATGAAGAAGCTGAACTCGGCGGCCGCCTTGCGCTCCACGCCGATCAGCATCGAGCCGACGATGGTCGAGCCCGAGCGCGACACGCCGGGCAGCAGCGACAGGCATTGGAAGAGGCCGATCAGGAAGGCGGTCTTCAGGCTGAGCGCCATGCCGTCCATCTCCTTGGGGGCGGGGGCCTTCTTGTCGACGATCAGCAGCAGCACGCCGCCGATGATCAGCGACACGCAGATCACCTGGGGCAGGAACGGGTTCTCGAAGAAGTGCTTGATCACCCCGTGCAGGAGGAGGCCGGCGGCGAAGGCGGGGATGCAGCCGATCAGCACGCTGAGCGCGAAGCGGCGGGCCTCGGGCTTGGTCGGCAGGCCGACAACCACCTGCCACAGGCGCTGGAAATAGACGGCGACCACGGCCAGCACCGCGCCCAACTGGATCAGGACGATGAAGGTGTCCCAGGTCGGATCGGTCAGGCCCAGGGCGATCTTGGTCAGCAGCAGATGCCCGGTCGATGAGACCGGGATGAATTCAGTCAGGCCCTCGACCAGGCCCAGCACGATCGCGATCAGCCAATCCGGCATCGTCACTCCTTCAAAGGGGGTATTGGCCTCTAGGCGCGCGGCCTCCGAAACGCCATGCCGGGCGTGCGCCCAACACGGTAAACAACTCGTTTATCCATAAAGTAGACTATTTAGGGGCATAACTGAGAGTCGGTCTCAATAACCCTAACCTGTTCACGGATATATTTGTCCATAATTTTGACTGATGCATTCTTCTTGCCGCAAAGAGTCCGTATGAGGCCCGCGCACGCAAATTTTTCCCCGGAAGCGGGGACGAGGGAAGTCGCATGGCCGAGCGCATGCTGAAATTCACGACCGTCGCCCGCGCGACGCCCGCAAAGCGGGCGGCGGACGAGCGCAATGGCGACTTCCACGAGATCTACGCCGACTTCATCGATGCGAAAGCCACCGAGCAGGCCTCGCGTTGCTCGCAATGCGGCGTGCCGTTCTGCCAGACCCACTGTCCCCTGCACAACAACATCCCCGACTGGCTGCGAATGACCGCGGAGGGCCGCCTGGAAGAGGCCTATCAGCTGTCGCAGGCCACCAACTCCATGCCGGAGGTCTGCGGTAGAATCTGCCCTCAGGACCGTCTGTGCGAAGGCAACTGCGTCATAGAGCAGTCGGGTCACGGCACCGTGACGATCGGCTCGGTCGAGCGCTACCTGACCGACAAGGCCTGGGAGATGGGCTGGGTCAAGCCGCTGACGGCCAAGGCCGATCGCGGCCAGTCCGTCGGGATCATCGGCGCGGGCCCGGCCGGCCTGGCCGCCGCCGAGAAGCTGCGCGAGGAAGGCTACGCCGTCACCGTCTATGACCGTCACGACCGGGCCGGCGGCCTGCTGATCTACGGCATCCCCGGCTTCAAGCTGGAAAAGGACGTGGTCGAGCGCCGCACCCAGCGCCTGGCCGACGGCGGCGTGGTGTTCAAGCTGGGCTTCGAGGTCGGCCGCGACGCCACCCTGGAAGACCTTCGCGACAAGCACGACGCCGTGCTGATCGCCGTGGGCGTCTACGCCGCGCGCGACCTGGTCGCGCCGGGCGCCGGCAGCCAGGGCGTCGTGCCCGCGCTCGACTACCTGATCGCGTCCAACAAGAAGACCCTGGGCGACGACGTGCCGGCCTATGACAGCGGCGTGCTGAACGCCGACGGCAAGGACGTGGTCGTGGTCGGCGGCGGCGACACGGCCATGGACTGCGTGCGCACCGCCATCCGTCAGGGCGCGACCTCGGTCACCTGCCTCTATCGCCGCGACAAGGCCAACATGCCCGGCTCGCTGCGCGAAGTGTCCAACGCCGAGGAAGAGGGCGTGACCTTCGAATGGCTGGCCGCCCCGCGCGCGGTCATGGGCGAGGCCGCCGGCGTGACCGGCGTGCGGGCCATCCGCATGCGCCTGGGCGCCCCGGACGCCTCGGGCCGCCAGTCTCCCGAAGAGATCGACGGCGGCGACTTCGATCGTCCGGCCCAGCTGGTGGTCAAGGCCCTGGGCTTCGAGCCCGAGAACCTGCCGCAGCTATGGTCCGCCCCCGACCTGAAGACCACCCGCTGGGGCACGGTCAAGGCCGACGTCCGCCATCAGATGACCAATCTGGACGGCGTGTTCGCGGCCGGCGACATCGTGCGCGGCGCCTCCCTCGTGGTCTGGGCGATCAAGGACGGCCGCGACGCCGCCGACGCCATGCACCGCTACCTGATGACCAAGACATCCGCGATTTCGATCGCGGCGGAGTAGGTGCTTGAAATCCTCGTCCTTCGACAAGCTCAGGATGAGGATTTCATAGCGAGCTTTTAAGTAGTCCTCATCCTGAGCTTGTCGAAGGACGAGGGCGGACCAAGAACCATCTTCGGAGGCCGCCATGGCCCAAGACATCGACCTCTATCTGAAGAACCGCCAGACCCTGATCGACGGCCACGCCTACGATCCCTCGACCGAGCGCGACGCTTGCGGCGTGGGCCTGGTCTGCGCCATCGACGGCCAGCCGCGCCGCGAGGTCGTCGAACTGGCGATCAAGGCCCTCAAGGCCCTGTGGCACCGGGGGGCGGTCGACGCCGACGGCAAGACCGGCGACGGGGCCGGCGTGCTGGTCAGCGTTCCGCAGGACTTCTTCATCGACCAGGTGCGCCGCACCGGCCACGCCCTGCGCCAGGGCCCGATCGCCGTGGGCCAGATCTTCCTGCCGCGCACCGATCTCGCCGCCCAGGAGGCCTGCCGCACGATCGTCGAGGCCGAGGCCCTGCGGTTCGGCTTCTACATCTATGGCTGGCGTCAGGTGCCGGTCGACACCTCGGTGATCGGCGAGAAGGCCAACGCCACCCGCCCCGAGATCGAGCAGATCATGCTGGCCGCCCCGGCCGGCCTGGAAGGCGAGGCCCTGGAGCGCGCCCTGTTCCTGTGCCGCAAGCGCATCGAAAAGCGCGTCCATGCCCAGAACCTGTCGGGCTTCTACATCTGCTCGTTCTCGGCCAAGTCCTTGATCTACAAGGGCATGTTCCTGGCCGAACACATCGACGAGTTTTATCCGGACCTCAAGGACGAGCGGTTCAGCGCCGCGGTGGCGATCTTCCACCAGCGCTATTCGACCAACACCTTCCCCGAATGGCGCCTGGCCCAGCCGTTCCGGATGCTGGCCCACAATGGTGAGATCAACACCATCAAGGGCAACATCAACTGGATGAAGTCCCACGAGATCAAGATGGCGGCCGACGCCTTCGGCGAGTTCGGCGATGACGTCAAACCGGTGATCCAGCCGGGCGGTTCGGACAGCGCCAACCTGGACAACACCTTCGAGGTGCTGGTCCGGGCCGGCCGCGACGCGCCGATGGCCAAGACCCTGCTGGTGCCGGAAGCCAACGGCCCGCACATGAAGGCCTCGCACAAGGCGCTCTACAGCTACTGCAACGCGGTGATGGAGCCGTGGGACGGCCCGGCCGCCCTGTGCGCCACCGACGGCCGCTGGGTCGTGGCCGGCAAGGACCGCTCGGGCCTGCGCCCGCTGCGCGTGGCCTATACCGACGACGGCCTGGTGATCATGGGCTCGGAAGCGGGCATGTGCGGCGTCGAGGAAAGCCGCATCACCCGCAAGCTGGCGATCTCGCCGGGCCGGATGATCGCCATCGACCTGGTGGGCGGCAAGCTTTACGGCGAAGACGAGATCATCGACGAACTGGCCGGCCGCCACCCCTATACCGACTGGCTGGGCAACATGGTCGACCTCGAAAAGGAGATCGGCCCCGGCCCCGAACCGCGCAATTACGGCCGCGAGGAGCTGACCCGCCGCCAGGCCGCCGCCGGCTTCAGCCTCGAAGACCTGGAAATGGTCCTGGCCCCGATGGTCGAGGACGGCAAGGAAGCCGTCGGCTCGATGGGCGACGACACGCCCCTGGCCGTGCTGTCGGAGAAGTATCGTCCGCTCAGCCACTTCTTCCGCCAGAACTTCAGCCAGGTGACCAACCCGCCGATCGATCCCCTGCGGGAGACCGGCGTCATGAGCCTGAAGACCCGGTTCAAGAACCTGGGCAACATCCTGGCGCAGGACGCGGCGCAAGCGGATGTGTATGTGCTGGAAAGCCCGGTCCTGACCACGGGCATGTACGAGCGCATCCACGGTCTGCTGGGCGAGAAGAGCGTGGTGGTCATCGACTGCACCATGCCGCTGCCGGTCCCGGAAGCGCGTGACGGCGACGCCCTGCGCGCCAACCTCGACCGCATCCGGGCCGAGGCCGAGGACGCGGTGCTGCGCGGCTGCGGCGCCATCGTCCTGACCGACGAGGCCAGCAACGCCGAGCGCGTGGCCCTGCCGATGATCCTGGCCACCGGCGGCGTCCACGCCCACCTGGTCGCCAAGGGCCTGCGGTCGTACGTCTCGATCATCGTCCGCTCGGCCGAGTGCCTGGACACCCACTATTTCGCGGTGTTGGTCGGCGTCGGCGCCACGGCGGTCAACGCCTACCTGGCCCAGGAAAGCTTCCAGGACCGCCTGGAGCGCGGCCTGATCGGCGACAAGTCGCTGCGCGACGTCTGCATCAACTTCAAGACGGCCATCGAGGGCGGTCTGCTGAAGATCATCTCCAAGATGGGCATTAGCGTCATCTCCTCGTACCGCGGCGGCTACAATTTCGAAGCTGTCGGCCTGTCGCGCGCCCTGGCCGCCGAGTTCTTCCCCGGCATGCCCTCGCGCATCTCGGGCATCGGCCTGGCGGGTCTGGAGAGCAAGGCGGTCGAGCTGCACCGCAAGGCCTGGGGCGAGGCGGCCGTGACCCTGCCGGTCGGCGGGCTCTACAAGCTGCGCCGTTCGGGCGAGGCCCACGCCTTCGAGGCACGGCTGATCCACACCCTGCAGAGCGCCTGCGACACCGGCGACTTCGAACTCTATCGCCGCTGGTCCAACGGCCTGCGCACGCAAAAGCCGATCCAGCTGCGCGACCTGCTGGACTGGCGCTCGGACCGCAATCCGATCTCGACCGACGACGTCGAGAGCGTCAACGAGATCCGCAAGCGTTTCGTCACCCCGGGCATGAGCCTGGGCGCCCTGGGCCCCGAGGCCCACGGGGCGCTGAACATCGCCATGAACCGCATCGGGGCCAAGTCGGTCTCGGGCGAGGGCGGCGAGGACAGCGCCCGCTACAAGCCGCTGCCCAACGGCGACAACCCCAACAGCGCCATCAAGCAGGTGGCCTCGGGCCGGTTCGGCGTCACGGCCGAATATCTGAACCAGTGCGTCGAACTGGAGATCAAGGTCGCCCAGGGCGCCAAGCCCGGCGAGGGCGGGCAGCTGCCCGGCTTCAAGGTCACCGAGATGATCGCGCGGCTTCGCCATGCGACGCCCGGCGTGATGCTGATCAGCCCGCCGCCGCACCACGACATCTATTCGATCGAGGACCTGGCCCAGCTCATCTATGACCTGAAGCAGATCAACCCGATCGCCCGCGTCACGGTGAAGCTGGTGGCCGCCACCGGCATCGGCGCGATCGCGGCCGGGGTCGCCAAGGCCAAGGCCGACGTGATCCTGGTGGCCGGCGGCGTCGGCGGCACGGGCGCTTCGTCCCAGACCTCGGTGAAGTACGCCGGCGGTCCGTGGGAAATGGGCCTGTCGGAAGCCAACCAGGTGCTGACCCTGAACAACCTGCGCCACTCGGTGGTCTTGCGGGCCGACGGCGGCATGCGCACGGGCCGCGACATCGTCATCGCCGCCATGCTGGGCGCCGAGGAGTTCGGCATCGGCACCGCCTCGCTGGTGGCCATGGGCTGCATCATGGTGCGCCAGTGCCACTCCAACACCTGTCCCGTGGGGGTCTGCACCCAGGACGAGGCCCTGCGCGCCAAGTTCACCGGCACGCCGGACAAGGTCATCAACCTGTTCACGTTCATCGCCGAAGAGGTTCGCGAGATCCTGGCGGGCCTGGGCTTCAAGTCGCTGCGGGAAATTGTCGGCCGCACCGACCTGCTGGCCCAGGTGTCGCGCGGCGGCGAGCACCTGGACGACCTGGACCTGAACCCGTTGCTGGTCCGCGCCGATCCGGGCGCCAACAAGCCCTACTGCACCGTCGAAGGCGGCCGCAATCCGGTTCCGGACACGCTGGACGCCCAGATCGTCCGCGACGCCGCCCCCCTGCTGGAGCGCGGCGAGAAGATGCAGCTGACCTATACGGTCCGCAGCACTGCCCGCTCGATCGGCTCGCGCACCTCCAGCCACATCGTGCGCAAGTTCGGCATGAAGGGTCTGCCCGCCGGCCACCTGACCGTCCAGCTCAAGGGCTCGGCTGGCCAGAGCCTGGGGGCCTTCGCGGTCCAGGGCCTGCGCATCGAGCTGACCGGCGAGGCCAACGACTATGTCGGCAAGGGCCTGTCGGGCGCGACGATCGTCATCAAGCCGGCGCGCGGCCTGGCCGCCCCCGAGACCAACACCCTGATCGGCAACACCGTGCTGTTCGGAGCCACCTCGGGCCGGCTGTTCGCGGCCGGACAGGCGGGTGAACGCTTCGCGGTCCGCAACTCCGGCGCCACCACGGTGGTCGAGGGATGCGGCGCCAACGGCTGCGAGTACATGACCGGCGGCCAGGTGGTGATCCTGGGCCCGACGGGCGGCAACTTCGGGGCCGGCATGACCGGCGGCATGGCCTTCGTCCTGGACCAGCACGGCCGGTTCGAGAACCTGGTCAACCCGGACAGCATCGTCGTCCAACGCCTGGCCTCGCCCTATTGGGAAGACGTGCTGCGCTCGCTGGTGACCGAGCATGCCCGCGAGACCGACTCGGTCTTCGCCGAAAGCCTGCTGCGCGACTGGGACCGGGTGCGGGATCTGTTCTGGCAGGTCTGTCCCAAGGAAATGGTCTCGCGGCTGCCCCAGCCGTTGGCGGCGGAACAGGCGGTTCACGAACGGGCTTAGGTCCGCTCGGAGGAGGGGTCGGCGTTAACGCCGACCGCCGTCAAGGGCTGTTGGGGTCGAAGCCGTGAACCTTGAGACGCTGAACGTCGTGACGTCTCCTTCGGTCGCGATCGTCAGGACGATCAAGCGACTGGCGTTGTTCAGATCGCTTATTTCGTCCTGCGAAGGCGCTCGGCGCCCGTTTGGCGTCTCGATGGCCAAATAGCTGCCCAGGTTCTGGTCGCTCCCTGGGAGCGGCTTCAGACCGCCGATCCAGGCCCTGGCCGCTGCTCTGTTCGACTTGTCGCCAGGCCCCGCGAGGTTGCAGGTCCAGCGTTTGACCTCTGCCTCCTGACGGATGCCCCAAAGGACCAGATAGTCTTCTTCAGCCACGCCAGTCTGCGATCGAACGGTAGCTTGATCAAACGGCGCGCCAAGCGGGTTGAAGATTGGCGGGATATCGACGGGAGTCCAGTTTGCGGTTGCCTGAGCAACGCCGTCTGGAGCGCCCCGTGTGTCCAGGCAGATGCGCTTGAACATCCCGAATATCGGGCTCTGCGCCGCCTGCGCCGAAACTGGCATGCCTGCTAGACTCAGAATGAGAAACAGACAGAGGCGCATTGCGGATTCTCCCTCCAGCGACACGGCGACCTTAGGCACATGTCACCTACCCTGGTAGCGCTTATTGTTCAGCTTGACTGAGCTACCTCACCGGCCGCACGCCCACATACCGCGCCCGGGGCCGGATTAGTTTCCCCGTCTGCAGTTGCTCGATCGCATGGGCGTGCCAGCCGGCCATCCGTCCCACGGCGAACAGGCTGAAGGGCGCGTCGGCGGGCAGGGTCAGGGCGCGGGCCATGGCCACCAGGGCGAAGTCGATATTGGGCGCCAGGCCCGTGGCGCCTTCCGTCTCGGCGCGCAGGTCGGCCAGCAGCGGCGGAACCTTGAACGCCTCCAGCAGGGCCGCGGCGCGCGGGTCGCCGTCGGGATAGAGCGGGTGGCCGAAGCCCGGCGTGGCCGAGCCCTGGGCCAGACGCTCGGCCACGGCCCTGGCCGGACCGCGCCGCTCGGCTTCGTCGACGAACATCTCGACCCGCGCGGCCATGCCGCCGTGCAGGGGACCGGACAGCGCCGCCAACCCGGCCAGGGAGGCCGCCGCCAGCGAGGCGCCGGTCGAGGCCGCCACCCGCACCGCGAAGGTCGAGGCGTTCAGCTCATGGTCAGCCAGCAGCACCAGGGCCCGGCGCACCAGGTCCGCGCCGAAGGCGTCCAGGCCCCAGGCGTCGGCCAGCCGTCGGTGGATCGGACCCTCGCCGATTGCGCCGGCCACCGCGTCGGCGGCGGCTTCCAGCAGGCCGGCGGCCTCCATCGCCAGGGCCAGG